>DATJIP010000181.1:0-46935 GCA_035493235.1 Steroidobacteraceae bacterium | reverse complement strand
CGAAGTGAATGGCAGCCGCCGCTGGCTGCGCGCAGGCATCATGAATTTCCAGGGCTCCGAGCTCGCGCGCGTGCTGCTGTTGACGTATCTCGCGAGCTACGTCGTGCGCAAGCAGGCGGAGCTCAAGCAGGACCTGAAAGGTTTCCTCAAGCCGCTCGGCGTGCTGATGGGTGCGGCGCTGCTGTTGTTGCTGGAGCCGGATTTCGGCGCAGCGACCGTCATCATGGCGACCGGCCTCGGCATCCTGTTCCTCGCGGGCGTGAAGCTGCGTCACTTCCTCGCGCTCGTGCTGCTTGCTGCCGGCGGCATGGCGATCATCGCCGTCACGTCCGCGTATCGGCTCAAGCGACTCACGGCTTTCATGGATCCGTGGGCGGATCCGTTCAATTCCGGCTTCCAGCTCACGCAATCGCTGATCGCCATCGGTCGCGGCGAGATGTTCGGCGTCGGGCTCGGATCGAGCGTGCAGAAGCTGTTCTATCTGCCCGAGGCACACACGGACTTCGTGTTCGCAGTACTCGCGGAAGAGCTCGGTCTCGCCGGCGTCGTCGTCACGCTCGGCTTGTTCGTCGTGCTGGCCTGGCGTGCATTCCACATTGCACGCGAGGCAGCCGAAGCGGGGCTGCCGTTCCAGGCTTACTTCGCCGCGGGCTTCGGCCTCTGGCTCGGCTTGCAGACGTTCATCAACGTCGGCGTCAACCTCGGCCTGCTGCCGACCAAGGGACTGACGCTGCCGCTCATGTCCTACGGCGCGTCCAGCATCATGGTCACGCTCGGCTGGCTTGGCGTTTTGATGCGCATTCATCACGAAGCCAGCGCCGCCGGCCGGCTCGCCGTGCGACGGGAGCGGCCGTCATGAAGCGCACCGTCCTCATCATGGCGGGCGGCACGGGCGGTCACGTATTTCCGGCGCTCGCGGCTGCGCGCGTGCTGCGCGAACGCGGCTACGAGCCGGTGTGGCTCGGCACGCAGCGCGGGCTCGAAGCGAAGCTGGTACCCCCGCAGCACATCGAGATCGAATGGATCAGCGTCAGCGGGCTGCGCGGCAAAGGATTCGCGACCTGGCTCGCGGCGCCGTTCAAGTTGTCGCTGGCGATCTGGCAGAGCCTGCAGGTGATGCGTCGTCGGCGACCGAACGTCGTGCTGGGTGCCGGCGGCTTCGTATCGGGTCCGGGCGGTGTCGCTGCGTGGCTCACGCGTCGGCCGCTCGTGATCCACGAACAGAATGCAGTCGCTGGCATGACCAATCGCATGCTCGCGCGCTTCGCGCGTCGCGTGCTCGAAGCGTTCCCCTCAAGCTTCCCGCCGGCTGTGCACGCTGAGCGCGTTGGCAATCCGGTGCGGCGGGAGATTGCTTCACTCGCAGCGCCTGCCGAGCGATTCGGCAGCCGAACTGGCCCGCTGCGCTTGCTCGTATTCGGCGGCAGCCAAGGCGCGGCGCGTCTCAATGCTGCCGTGCCCGCAGCGCTGGCGACGATCGACGCAGCCTCGCGCCCGATCGTGATTCATCAAGCGGGCGAGCGACATCTCGCACAAGCGCAGGAGCTGTACGCGAAGCACGGCGTGCAAGCCGACGTGCGTGCCTTCATCGACGACATGGCGGAAGCGTATGCGTGGGCGGACCTCGTGGTCTGCCGCTCCGGTGCGCTCACGGTTTCCGAGCTCGCGGCAGCGGGGCTGCCCGCGATCTTCGTGCCGTTTGCCGCTGCGGTCGACGATCACCAGACGCTCAACGCGAAGTTCCTCGTCGATACGCAAGCGGCTGTCGCGATCGCCGAAGCGCAATTGACGCCGGCGAGTCTGGCGGAAGAGCTGCAGAAACTGCTGCGCGCCGGTCGCGCGAAACTCGCGGACATGGCGGCGCGTGCGCGCTCTGTCGCGATCGTCGACGCCGACGTGCGACTCGCCGACGCATGCGACGCGGTCGCGGGAGGTGCGCGATGAGCGAATCCGCACGCATGCGCCGCATCAACCGCATCCACTTCGTCGGCATCGGTGGCAGTGGCATGGGCGGCATTGCCGAAGTGCTGCTGAACCTCGGCTATCAAGTGCAAGGCAGCGATCTCAAGCCGAACGCCGTGACGCAGCGGCTCGCGCAGTTGGGTGCCGACATCAAGTTCGGTCACGCAGCCGCCAACGTCGGCAAGGCCGACGTGCTGGTCGTGTCGACCGCCGTGCAGCCCGACAACCCGGAAGTGCTGGAAGCAAAGGAACGGCGCGTGCCGGTCGTGCAGCGCGCGCAGATGCTCGGGGAGCTGATGCGCTTCCGTTACGCGATCGCTGTCGCCGGCACGCACGGCAAGACCACGACGACCAGCATGGTCGCGTCGATCCTCGCCGAGGGCGGTCTCGATCCGACGTTCGTGATCGGCGGCCGGCTCAGGAGCGCAGGCAGCAACGCGCGGCTCGGCGCAGGCAACTATCTCGTGGCGGAAGCCGACGAGAGCGACGCGTCGTTCATGCATCTGCATCCGATGATGGCGATCGTCACCAACGTCGACAACGATCATCTCGCTACGCACGACGGCGACTTCGAGCGGCTGAAGCAGAGCTTCATCGACTTCCTGCACAACATGCCGTTCTACGGAGTCGCGATCGTGTGCGCCGACGATCCGATGGCAGCGAGCCTGCTGCCGCGCATCGCTCGCCCGGTCGTGACGTATGGCATCGAAGCAGACGCCGACATTCGCGCGATCAACATCACGCGTCAGGGCACGCAAACCCGTTACGACTTACAACGGCGCGGCTCGCAGACGCTGCTGCCCGTGCAGTTGAGTCTGCCGGGCACGCACAACGTGCTCAATTCGCTCGCTGCGATCGCGGTCGGGCTCGAGCTGAACGTCGCGTTCGAAGCGATCCAGGCCGCGCTCGCGAACTTCCACGGCGTCGATCGCCGGCTGCAACAGTACGGCGACGTGCAGACCGCAGTCGGCCGCGTGACGCTGATCGACGATTACGGTCATCACCCGACGGAGCTGGCCGCGACGCTCGAAGCGATCCGCCAGGGCTGGCCGGGGCGGCGCGTCCTGCTGGCGTTCCAGCCGCACCGTTACACGCGCACGCGCGATCTCCTCGACGACTTCGCGCGCGTGCTTGCGACTGTCGATGCGCTGATCGTCACCGAGGTGTATCCGGCCGGCGAAGCGCCGATCGCGGGTGCAGACGGCAAAGCGATCTGCCGCGCGATTCGCTCGCACGGTCGCGTCGAGCCGCTGTTGCTCGAGAAGATCGAAGACCTGCCGCGCGCGCTGATCCAGATCGCTCGCGACGGCGACGTGATCGTGACGATGGGCGCGGGCAGCATCGGCGCTGCGGCAGCAGAACTGCCGACCGCGCTTGCTTCGGTTCAGCCGGCTCCCTTCGTCGACCGGAGGCGGCCATGAACGCGCTGGCACTGCCTCCGGACATCGCTTCGCGCGTGCGTCGCGGCGAGCCCATGTCGAAGCACACGTCCTGGCACGTGGGCGGCCCCGCCGATATTTATTTCCGTCCGCTCGACGTTGCCGACGTCGCTGCGTTCCTGCGCAGCCTCGAACCGGACACGAGCGTGATGTGGATCGGGCTCGGCAGCAATCTGCTCGTGCGCGACGCCGGCATTCGCGGCGCAGTGATCGAGACGCACGGCGTCTTCGACGAGCTGGAGCGGCACGGCGACAACGAGATCTGGTGCGGCAGCGGCGTCGCGTGCGCGAAGCTCGCCAAGCAGTGCATCAAGTGGGGCCTCGGCCCCGCCGAGTTCTTCGCGGGCATTCCGGGAACGCTCGGCGGTGCGCTCGCCATGAACGCCGGTGCGTTCGGCGGCGAGACCTGGCGGCACGTGATCGGTGTAGCAACAATCGATCGCGCCGGCGTGCGCCACGAGCGGCCCGCGAGCGATTACGTCGCGAGCTATCGCCACGTCGCAGGTCCGTCGAACGAGTGGTTCCTCGGCGCACGCCTCACGTTCGAACAGCGTCCCGGCGTGAGCAACGAAGACATCCGTCTGCTGCTCGCGCGTCGCAAGGCGACGCAGCCGATCGGCGAATGGTCGTGCGGCTCGGTGTTCACGAATCCGCCGGGCGATCACGCGGCGCGCTTGATCGACAGCGCCGGGCTCAAAGGTCATCGCATCGGCGGCGCTCGCGTGTCGGAGATGCACGCGAACTTCATCGTGAACGACGGTACTGCCAGCGCGGCGGACATCGAACAGTTGATTCAGTACGTGATGGCGACAGTCCAGCGCGTACACGGCGTGCAGCTCAGGCCTGAGGTGCGCATCGTGGGAGAAGGACGATGAGTGTACAGGTCACGGATCCGCGCGAATTCGGCCGCGTCGCGGTGTTGCTCGGCGGCCCTTCGTCCGAGCGCGAAGTGTCGCTGAATTCCGGCAAGAACTGCCTCGACGCGTTGCTCCGCCGCGGCGTCGACGCGCATCCGGTCGACGGAGTTCCGGCGTTGCTCGCCGACATCTCGGCAAAGCGCTGCGACCGCGTGTTCAACATCATGCACGGCGGCGACGGCGAGAATGGCGTCGTGCAAGGTCTGCTCGATGCCCTGCACGTGCCGTACACCGGCTCCGGCGTGCTCGGCTCAGCGTTGACGCTCGACAAGATCCGCACGAAGCAAGTGTGGCTGTCGCTGAATATGTCGACGCCTCGCTATGCGCGGCTGTCTCGCACCGACGACGTCACCGCTGCTGCGCGCTGGCTCGGCTTGCCGGTGATCGTGAAGCCGGCTTGCGAAGGATCCAGCGTCGGCGTGAGTCGCGTCTTCAAAGAGACCGATCTGGCACAGGCCGTGGCGCTCGCCGCGCGCTACCAAGGCGAGCTGCTGATGGAGCAGCTGATCGAAGGCGAGGAATTCACCGTCGGCATCCTCAACGACGAAGCGTTACCGACGATCCGCATCGTGCCGCCCGGCGAGTACTACGACTATCACGCGAAGTACGTCTCCGACGACACGCAATACATCTGTCCCGGTCTGCACGGCTCGGCGGAGACGGAGATGCGCGCGCTGGCGCTCGAAGCTTTCCGCACGTCGGCGTGCAGCGGCTGGGGCCGCGTCGACCTGATGCGCGATCGCGATGGCCAGAACTATCTGCTGGAAGTGAACACCACGCCCGGCATGACCAGTCACTCGCTGGTGCCGAAAGGCGCCAAGGCGTTCGGCATCGAATTCGACGAGCTGGTCTGGCGGATTCTCGAAACGAGCCTGGGTCGCGCGGGACGCGCGCCATGAAACTAGGAGGGAAGCCATGATCTTCGGCCAACGTAAGCGCAATCGCCGCAAGGCGGAGCGCAGCGGCGGCAGCCGCTACTCGCTTGCCTGGCTCAAGCCGATCGTCGCCGGCGGATTGCAGTCCGTGCTCGGCATCACCGGCATGCTGATCGGCATCGGCATCATGCTGTGGGGTCTGGCGCTCGCGTTCGATCGCCCGATCGGCAAGGTCGAAGTCGGCGGCCGCTTCCAGCGAGTCGCGCCGGTGCAGATCGAAGAAGTGGTCGCGCCGTTCCGCGGCGCTGGCTTCCTCTCGGTCGATCTCGACGCGCTGCGCGCTGCACTCGAAAGCATTCCGTGGGTCGACCGTGCGCGCGTCGAGCGCAGCTGGCCGAACGGCGTGCGCGTGTTCATCACCGAGCACGTCGCAGTCGCGCGTTGGGGCGAGGACGGCTTGATGAACACGCGTGGCGAATTGTTCCTGCCGCACGCGCGACACATTCCTCCGGAGCTGCCGCAACTGATCGGGCCGACTGGCACCGAGGCGGAAGTCGCGCAGCTCTATCTCAAGACTTATCCGCGGCTGCTTGCGGTCGGTATGCGCCTGTCGAAGGTCGAGCTCGATGCACGCGGTGCGTGGGAGCTGACGCTCGGCAACGGTGCGCAAGTACGCCTCGGCAGGCAGGACGTCGCGGCCCGGCTCGAACGCTTCATCGCGATCGCCAGCCCGGTGGTCGCGTCGCGCGGCTCGGACGTGAACTACGTCGACCTGCGCTACAGCAACGGTTTCTCGATCGGTTGGAACGCGCCTACCCGCGTCGCCCATGACGCACAGGATGCCAAACCAGATGCTTAAGAAAAATGTACGAAATCTGATCGTCGGCCTCGACATCGGGACTTCGAAAGTCGTCGCGATCGTCGGCGAGATGACCTATGACGGGCGCATCGAGGTCATCGGCCTCGGTTCGCATCCATCGCGCGGCCTGAAACGCGGTGTCGTCGTCAACATCGAGTCGACGGTGCAGTCGATCCAGCGCGCGGTCGAAGAAGCGGAGCTGATGGCCGGCTGCGAGATCCACTCGGTGTACGCCGGCATCGCCGGCAGTCACGTGCGCAGTCTCAACTCGCACGGCATCGTCGCGATCCGCAACAAGGAAGTGACCGCCGAGGATGTCGACCGCGTCATCGACGCGGCACGCGCTGTGGCCATCCCCGCGGATCAGAAGATCCTGCACATCCTGCCGCAGGAATTCCTGATCGACAGCCAGGAAGGCATTCGCGAGCCGATCGGCATGTCGGGCGTGCGCCTCGAAGCGAAGGTGCACATCGTCACTGGCGCCGAGAGCGCCGCACAGAACATCGTGAAGTGCGTGCAGCGCTGCGGGCTCGCAGTCGAAGACGTGGTGCTCGAGCAGCTCGCTTCCAGCTACGCCGTGCTCGCGGATGACGAGAAAGAACTCGGCGTGTGCCTGGTCGACGTCGGCGGCGGCACGACCGACATCGCCGTGTTCTCCGGCGGCGCGATCCGCCACACCGCAGTGATTCCGATCGCCGGCGACCAGGTGACCAACGACATCGCGGTCAGCCTGCGCACGCCGACGCATCACGCGGAAGAGATCAAGTTGAAGTTCGCCTGCGCGCTGTCGCAGCTCGCGAACTCGGACGAGACCATCGAAGTGCCGAGCGTGGGCGATCGTCCGCCGCGCCGGCTCGCGCGCCAGACGCTCGCCGAAGTGGTCGAGCCGCGCTACGAGGAATTGTTCGGACTGATCCGCGAGGAGCTGCGTCGCTCCGGCTTCGAGGAAGTGATCGCCGCGGGCGTCGTGCTCACGGGCGGCAGCTCGAAGATGGAAGGCGCCGTGGAGCTCGCCGAAGAAGTCTTCCACATGCCGGTGCGGCTCGGCATTCCGCAGCACATCACCGGGCTGGTCGACGTCGTGAGCAATCCGATTCATTCGACCGGCGTCGGCCTGCTGCTGTACGGCCGCGAGAACTATCTGCGCGGCCGCCGCGGCGAGCCGCTCGGCGCGGCCAAGGGCGTGTGGGATCGAATGAACGCATGGTTCAAAGGAAATTTCTGATGGGAGTGACGAGGGTCACGAGGGTCACGAGGGTCACGAGGGCCAGAAGCGACGCTGCCTTCGTGACCCACGTGACTCGCGTGACTCCCGTCACTTGTTTTGGGCTGCGACCTCGATTGCGTCCTCTGAGCGCAACCGAAGCCGCAGCGAGTTGATAGGTGGGCTTGACCAGATGTCTCGCAGACATCGAGGGGACTAACGATGTTCGTACTCGCTGATACAGAAAACCAAGGTGCCGTAATCAAAGTAATCGGAGTCGGTGGCGGCGGCGGCAACGCGGTCGCACACATGATCTCTGCCGGGATCGAAGGCGTAGATTTCATTTGCATCAACACCGATGCGCAGGCGCTCAAGCACTCGAAGGTGAAAGTGGGCCTGCAGATCGGCTGCAACATCACCAAGGGCCTCGGCGCGGGTGCCGATCCCGAGGTCGGCCGTCAGGCAGCGATGGAAGACCGCGATCGCATCATCGAGATGATCGAAGGCTCCGACATGCTGTTCATCACGGCTGGCATGGGCGGCGGCACCGGGACGGGCGCAGCACCGATCGTCGCGCAAGTGGCGAAGGAGCTGGGCATCCTCACGGTCGCGGTCGTGACCAAGCCGTTCGACATGGAAGGCCGCAAGCGTCTCAGCTCTGCCGACACGGGCATCAGCGAGCTTGCCAAGCACTGCGACTCCCTGATCACGATCCCGAACCAGAAGCTGCTGACGGTGCTCGGCGGCGACGTGACCCTGCTCGACGCCTTCAAAGCGGCGAACCAGGTGCTGCAAGGCGCTGTCCAAGGTATTGCCGAGTTGATCACCCGGCCGGGCATGATCAACGTCGACTTTGCCGACGTCCGCACGGTCATGGCGGAAACCGGCATGGCGATGATGGGCTCGGGCTCGGCGCGCGGCGACAACCGGGCGCGCGAGGCTGCGGAAGCCGCCGTTTCCAGCCCGCTGCTGGAAGACGTGAACCTGCAGGGCGCGCATGGCCTGCTGATCAACGTCACGGCCGGCATGGACTTGCGGACCAGCGAGTTCAGCATGGTCGGCGACACCGTGAAGCAGTACGCCTCGGAAGACGCCAACGTGGTCGTGGGCTGCGTGATCGATCCGGAGATGCGCGAGGAAATCCGCGTCACTGTGGTTGCGACGGGCATCGGCCGACCGGTTGCCGGGCAAATGCCTCAGCAGGATGGCCGCCGCATGACGGCGATCCCGGGCGGACGCAACAGCCACCGCGTGCCGACGCTGGACGATCTGCACGTGCCGACGTACATCCGCAACCAACGGGACCCGCAAGCGGTTACGCCGAGACGGGCCGTGGGCGACGGATTGAGCGCCGAGGACACGTCTATGTTGGACATCCCGGCGTTTCTGCGGCGGCAGGCGGACTGACAGGTTCACGACGGCGCGTCGCTGCGACGGCGCGCTGGCGGAAGCGGGCCGGCGCCCGGAAGGGGCGCCGCCGCAAAACTGGCGGCAAGTCAGAGGCTTGCCGCTGTCGTGCGGCGATGGTAGGGTCTGCGCCCGCTTAACCTAAGTCCGGGCTTGAAGGAGGACGGCTTCTCAACGAGGTTCCGACGCGAATGCTGCGACAAAGAACGCTCAAGAACACGATCCGCGCCACCGGCGTGGGGCTGCATTCAGGCAAGAAAGTGCTGATGGTGCTGCGTCCCGCGCCCGTCGACACGGGCGTGGTGTTTCGCCGCACCGATCTCGACGAGCCCGTGGACATCCGCGCTTACGCCGAAAATGTCGGCGACACGATGCTGGGCACGACGCTCATCCGCGACAACATCCGCGTCTCCACCATCGAGCATCTGCTCTCGGCATTCGCGGGGCTCGGCCTCGATAACGCCTACGTCGATCTGTCGGCGGAAGAAGTGCCGATCATGGACGGCAGCGCGGGCCCGTTCGTATTTCTAGTGCAGTCGGCCGGCATCGAAGAGCAGCCGGCGCCGAAGCGCTTCGTACGCGTGCTCGAGCCGATCCTGGTGCAGGACGACGACAAGTGGGCGCGCTTCGATCCGTACAACGGTTTCAAGGTGAATTTCGAGATCGAGTTCAATCACCCGATCTTCAAGAAGCGGGCGCAGAGCGCTTCGATGGATTTCTCGACGACCTCGTTCCTGAAAGAGATCAGCCGCGCGCGCACTTTCGGCTTCATGCGCGACCTGGAATTCCTGCGTTCGAAGAATCTCGCGCTCGGCGGCACCATGGACAACGCAATCGTGCTCGACGACTACCGCGTGCTGAATGAAGACGGGCTGCGGTACGAAGACGAGTTCGTGAAGCACAAGATTCTCGACGCGATCGGCGATCTGTATCTGCTCGGTCGCAGCCTCATCGGCGAGTTCAGCGGCCACAAGTCGGGTCACGCGCTGAATAACAAGCTCCTACGCACCCTGATCAATACACCGACTTCGTGGGAAGAAGTGACGTTCGCGGACGTCAAGGATGCCCCGATTTCCTATATCCCCGCGGCCGCAATGGTGCCAGCGTAGCGTCGCTGTACTAACCGCTTTTTCTTCCGACCTTGACCTTCAATTTTGTGAACCGCGTCTCACCGCTCGCGCGGAGCGCCTCGAGCACCTGCTGCTGGGCATATCGAATTCGCGGGCACCAGGCGGCGGAATCCGCCATGACGACCAGGGTGTCGTCGCGGCAACTGACTGAAACTACGTGGTCTTTCTCGGCGCCCTGCAGAGCGGTACGTACCTGCGCGGTTAAATCGAGCGTGGTCTGCACGCGCCGTTCCAGGTCCGAGAACAGCCCGCCGAGGTTTTCTGCGACTTGCTTGAAGCGGTCAGACATAAACTGAAAGCATCGTTATGTGAGGGCTGTCTGCTTGATCTTTCGTCAGGTGATTCTGCATATTCCCGCCGTAAAGACGCACTGCTCAGGGCAAACCCGTCGAAAGGCGGGGACGCAAAGCCACCGGTCTAAGGATCGTTCGCTCGATCACGATAGCGGGGTTGCCAGGATGTACAACACGAACTTGTCGGTTCTACGTCCAACGCTCGTGGTGAATGAACTCGGTATGGTTGCCGGTCGTTGCTAGATCGGCCCAATCGATTGATGGCGCTGTGATGTACAGAGTTTATCGACGGCCGACAAGAGGCTCGAAAGCATGAATGTCATCGTCTTCTCCAAGAGGCATGGGCGGGCCCGCCAGATCGAGCTCGGCCGTCCTCTTGCTTTGACGGTGATGATCGCCGCGGTGCTCGCAGTTCTTTCCGGTGTGTTGTTCGCGGGCGTGCAGCTCGGTCGCAGCGGCAAACTCAACGATCCTGGCCAGCAAGTAGTGGAGTGGGGCGCGAAGCTCGAAGAGCAGCGCGCGCAAGTGCTCGCTACGCGTCGCGAGCTGCAGGATCGCCTCGATGCGCTCGCTGGCCGCGTCGGCCAGATGAACGCGCACGTGATCCGCCTCGACGCGCTCGGCCGCCGCATCACCGAGATGGCTAAGCTGGACAAGGGCGAATTCGATTTCGAAACCGAGCCGGCAGTGGGCGGTCCCGAAGGCGCGGTCGAAGGCGCAGTCGCGGCGGCGCCGGAGCTGACGCAGATGCTGGATGACCTCGCGAACCAGATCAAAGATCGCGAGCGTCAGCTCGCGGTGCTCGAGAGCCTGATCTCGACGCGCAACCTGAGCCGGCAGATCGTGCCGGGCGGCCGCCCGGTGATGCAGGGCTGGATCTCCTCTTATTTCGGCCATCGCGCCGATCCGTTCACCGGCCGCAGCGCTTTCCATCGCGGCCTCGATTTCGCCGGACCGGCGGGCTCGGAAGTGGTCGCGGTCGCCTCGGGCGTCGTGACCTACTCGCGGGAGCGCTTCGGCTACGGCAAGTGTGTCGAGATCAACCACGGCAACGGCTACGTGACGCGTTACGCGCACAACCAGCGCCTGCTGGTACAGCTCGGCGACACCGTCCAGAAGGGCCAGCCGATTGCGCAGATCGGCTCGACCGGCCGCTCGACCGGCCCGCACCTGCACTTCGAAGTGCTGAAGCAGGGTCGGGCGGTGGATCCGATGAGCTTCGTGCAGCGATAAAGAAGAGTCGGGCTAAGCCCCGACCTGCAGCTTTTTTCCTCTTCGGCGGTTGAAAACCGCCCCACGTGTACAATAACCGGCTCTATTTCCCGGTCCATTCGGAGTTTCGGTCGTGGCCAATTGGTTTGCCCAGCTGTTCGGCAGCCGCAATCAGCGGCTCTTGAGCGGCTACAACAGGAGCGTCGCCCGCACCAATGCGCTCGAGGAATCGTACAAGGCGCTGAGCGACGACCAGCTCCAGGGCAAGACCGCCGAGTTCCGCCAGCGGCTGGCCGGCGGTGAGGACCTGCAGGACCTGCTCCCCGACGCATTCGCGGCGGTGCGCGAGGCTTCGCGCCGTACGCTCGGGCTGCGGCACTTCGACGTCCAGCTCATCGGCGGCATGGTGCTGCACCAGGGCAAGATCTCCGAGATGCGCACCGGCGAAGGCAAGACGCTGGTCGCGACCCTGCCGGCCTACCTGAATGCGTTGCCCGCCAAGGGCGTGCACGTCGTCACGGTCAACGAGTACCTGGCGCAGCGTGACGCGGACTGGATGGGCCCGGTCTATCGTTTCCTCGGCCTGACGGTCGGCGTGATCAAGAGCGGCCAGACTCCCGACGAGAAACGCGCGGCCTATGGCTGCGACATCACGTACGGCACCAACAACGAATTCGGTTTCGACTACCTGCGCGACAATCTCGCGTTCCGGCTCGCCGACCGCGCGCAGCGCGGCCTCGCCTACGCGATCGTCGACGAGGTCGACTCGATCCTCATCGATGAAGCACGCACGCCGCTGATCATCTCCGGCCCGGCGGAGGAGAGCACCGAGCTGTACGTGCGCATCAATCAGCTCGCGCCGCGACTGAAGCGGCAGGAGAACGAAGAAGCCGAGGGCGATTATTGGGCCGACGAGAAGACGCGCCAGGTGCATCTGTCGGACGCCGGTCACGAGCACGCCGAAGAGCTGATCGTCGAGGCGGGGCTGTTGCAGCCGGGCGAGAGTCTGTACGACGCCGCCAACATCCGCCTCATGCATCACTTGAACGCGGCGCTACGCTCGCACGCGCTCTATCACCGCGACGTCGAGTACATCGTCCGCAACGGCGAAGTGATCATCGTCGACGAGTTCACCGGTCGCACGATGCCTGGCCGGCGCTGGTCGGACGGCCTGCATCAGGCAGTCGAGGCGAAGGAAGGCGTGCGCGTGCGCGAGGAGAACCAGACGGTTGCCTCGATCACGTTCCAGAATTACTTCCGCATGTACTCGAAGCTGTCGGGCATGACCGGCACCGCCGACACCGAGGCGTTCGAGTTCCAGCAGATCTACGGCCTCGAAGTCGTCGTGATTCCGACGCATCGGCCGATGGTCCGCCAGGATCACGCGGACTTCGTGTACCTGTCGGCCAAGGACAAGTTCGACGCGATCATCGAAGACATCAACGACTGCGTGAAGCGCGGTCAGCCGGCGCTGGTCGGCACGACCTCGGTCGAAACCTCCGAGTTCCTGTCGGGCCTGCTGCAGAAACAGAAGATCGATCACCAGGTGCTGAACGCCAAGCAGCACGAGCGCGAGGCGCACATCGTCGCGCAGGCCGGTCGTCCCGGCGCCGTGACGATCGCCACCAACATGGCAGGCCGCGGCACGGACATCGTGCTCGGCGGCAACCTCGAGGTGGAGCTGCATCAGATCGATCCGGCCGACGAGGCCGCTCGCAGTAAGGCGCGCGAGGAATGGAAGATCCGTCACGACGCAGTGCTGGCCTCGGGCGGCCTGCACATCGTCGGCACTGAACGTCACGAGTCGCGCCGCATCGACAATCAGCTGCGCGGCCGCTCCGGTCGCCAGGGCGACGCGGGCTCGAGCCGCTTCTATCTCTCGCTCGAAGATAATTTGATGCGCATCTTCGGCGATCCGGAGCGCACCAAGCGCTGGCTGCAAACGGCCGGCATGAAGGAAGGCGAGGTCATCGAGAGCCGCATGCTCTCGAAGCAGATCGAGCGCGCGCAGCGCAAGGTCGAAGCGCACAACTTCGACGCCCGCAAAAACCTGCTCGAATACGACGACGTCGCCAACGATCAGCGCAAGGTCATCTATCAGCAGCGCACCGAGGTGATGGGTGCGGATGACGTCGCCGACGCAGTCGCCGGCATCCGTCACGAAGTCGTGAACGCCATCATCGATCGCTTCGTGCCGCCGAAGAGTCCCGAAGACATGTGGGACATCGAAAGCCTGAACCAGGCGATCGAGCGCGACTTCGCGGTGCACATGGATGCCAAGAGCTGGCTTGCGGCCGACGAAAACATGGCCGAGGACGGCCTGCGGCAGAAGATCTTCGAGGAAGTCGATCGCGCGTACGAGGCCAAGGTGCAGCAGTACGGCGCCGAGGTGGTGCGGCCGATCGAGAAGTCGATCATGTTGCATCAGCTCGACTCGCATTGGCGCGAGCACCTGGCCGCGATGGATTACCTGCGCCAGGGCATCCATCTGCGCAGCTACGCGCAGAAGAATCCCAAGCAGGAATACAAGCGCGAAGCGTTCGAGCTGTTCACTGCGATGCTCGATCGCATCAAGCACGACACGGTTTCGGTGCTGTCGCGCATGCAGCTGCGCACGCAAGCTGAGATCGACGCCGAAGAGGAAGAGCGTCAGCGTCGCCTCGCGCGTGCGATGCAGTTCCAGCACGCAGCGCCGGAGCAGATCACAGCACCGCCGCCGCAAGGACCCGTGGCGGAGCCGCAGCAGCGTGCGGCGCCCGAGCCGGTCGCGCAGTTCGTGCGCGAGACCAAGAAGGTCGGCCGCAACGAGCCGTGTCCGTGCGGCTCAGGCAAGAAGTACAAGCACTGCCACGGCGCTTTGGCGACAGAAGGATAAGAAGGCCTGATCCACGTCGTCGCCGGCGCCTTGTTCGACTCCGCGGGTCGCGTGCTGATTGCACAGCGTCCCGCGGGCAAGCACATGGCTGGCGGTTGGGAATTTCCCGGTGGTAAGCGCGAACCGGGCGAGGAGCCGCGCGAGACGCTGATTCGCGAGTTGCACGAAGAACTCGGGATCGAAGTCCACGACGCCGCGCCGCTCATCGCCTACGAGCACGAATATCCCCATCGTCGCGTCCTGCTCGACCTGTGGGTCGTCACTCGCTACAGCGGTGAGCCGCAGCCGCTCGATGCGCCGGCGCTGCAGTGGACAGCGATCGAAGACCTCGAACGCGCCGGCCTGCTCCCTGCAGATCTGCCGATGATCCCCGCGTTACGCGATTACAACTCGCGATCGAAGAAGCGCAGCACCATCTCGTAGAAGTGCTGGCCCTGCACGGGCATGCGCACCAGGCCGTGTTTGCTGCCGGGATACGTCATCACGTCGAACGGCTTCGCCTTCGCTTGCAGTGCCTGCATCATCATCGTGCTGTTCGTGAACAGCACGTTGTCATCCGCCATGCCGTGCACCAGCAGCAGCTTGGCCTGCAGCGTGCCGGCGTTCGGAATGACTCCGCTCGATTCGTAGCCGCTGGCATTGCTGCTCGGTAGGCCGAGGTAGCGTTCGGTGTAGTGCGTGTCGTAGAGCCGCCAGTCCGTCACCGGTGCGCCTGCGACACCGGCTTTGAACACGTCGGTGGTCGTGAGCGACTTCAACGTCATGAAGCCGCCGTAGCTCCAGCCCATGATGCCGATGCGCTGCGGATCGACGAAGTCCAACGTCTTCAGGAACTCGACCCCTCGGACCTGGTCCGCGACCTCGACCTTGCCGAGGCGCTGCGCGAGCGCCGTCTCGAACGCGTTGCCGCGGAAACCCGAGCCGCGATTGTCGAGCGTGAACACGACATAGCCGTGCTGCGCGAGGATTTCGCGGAAGAACCCGCCGCCCATCCATTCCTTCTTGATGTACTGATTGTGCGGGCCGCCGTAGACGTCGACGACGACGGGATAACGCTTGCCGGGCTGCAGCCCCGCAGGTTTCGTCAGCCGGTAATTGAGCTGCTGGCCGTCTTCCGCCGCGATCGAGCCGAACTCTTCTTTGACGTGCGCGGCGAGAAACTCGTGGTACGGATGAGTTGCGTCGAGCGCATTGCGGATCAGCCAATGATCCAGTGAGCCGTCGAGCTTGTGCAGGCTCGCGTTCGGCGGATCGTCAGGCGACGAAAACAGATCAAGGTAGCCGCGCGCACCCGGCAGCAGCTTCACTTCGTGCCAGCCCGCTGCGCGCGAGATTCGCTTCGGAGCTTCCGGTGTCTTAGTGTCGAGCGAGCTGACGTAGAGCTGACGCTCGAGCGACGAGTCCTTGTTCGCCAGGAAGTAGACGTTGCCTTGCTTCTCGTCCACGCCGACGAGCCCGGTCTCGACGCCGGCGCCGACGACCATCCACTCGCCCGCGGTGAGTGGATGCAGCAGCTTGCCGTCGAAGTCGTACAAATAGAGATGCTTGTAGCCCGAGCGCCGCGAGCTCCACACGAATGCCGGGCGCTTCTTGAGGAACTGCAGGTCGTTGTTCAACTCGATCCAGTTCGGGCTCGTCTCCGTGAACAGCACCTGCGCGCCGCCGCTCGCAGCGTCCACCTTCAACAGGTCGAGCCGCTTCTGGTCGCGAGTCTGGCGCTGGGCCGCCAGATGCTTCGAGTCCGGAAACCAGTCGACGCGCGCCAGGTAGCCGTCGCCGAGCTGCAATTCGACCGGCGTGACCTTGCCCGACGCCAGCGCCATCACTTTCAACTCGACGTGCGTGTTCGGAGTGCCCGCCGCCGGGTAGCGCTGCCGATACATGCGAGCGCCGTCGGCGTTGATCTCGAAGCGTTCGACTTCCTGCACCGGCGCATCGTCGATGCGTGTAAACGCAACACGGGAATCGTCCGGCGACCACCAATAACCGGTATCGCGATCCATCTCCTCCTGCGCGACGAACTCCGCGACGCCGTTCTGCACCAGCCCGGCGCCGTCGGTGGTCAACGCGCGTTCCTGCTTCGTGCTCAGATCGATGACGTACAGGTTCTGGTCGCGAATGAAGCTCACATAGCGGCCGCCGGGCGAGAAGCGCGCGTCGGTGGCGCCGGCCTTGTTGGTCAGTCGCGTGACCGGATTCTCGCGTGCATTCAACTCGTACAAGTACAGATCGCCGCCCAGGGGAATCAGCAAGCGGTGGCCATCAGCCGTGAACTGGTACTCGACGATTCCGCGCAGCGAAGCCGTGCGCTGCCGCTCGCGGCGAGCTTCTTCTTCCGCGGACAGTTTTTCTTCGCCGCTCAGCAACGCGCGCGAGTCGACCAGCAGCTGTGCCTTGCCCGTGCGAGTGTCGAAGGCCCAAAGATCCAGCTGGTCCTTGTTGTCCTGCTTCGCCTGCAGGTAGGTGACATAGCGTCCGTCCGGCGAGAATTTCGGCTCGCGCAGGCGCGGGCCGGTGAGGTCGGGCGCGCCGAAAATGCGCTCGACGGTCAGCGGCGCAGCGGTTGCATGAATTGCCACGAGGGTGAGGAGGAGTGCTGTTGTATACCGCATGATGAAGTGCTGCTGATTCTTTCGCCACCATGATGACACTAAACTACGCGCCTTGGTCTCACGCACCGCTTGAGGTTCTCATGAAGAAGGCCCTCGCGCTTGCTCCGCTGGTGTTGCTCGCCGCATGCGGCGCCGACTCGACGCGTCAAGCCGCCACGCCGTCTGCGTTGGCGTATCCACCCGCCGCGCGCGTCACGCAGGTCGACAATTACTACGGCACGAGCGTCGCCGATCCGTATCGCTGGTTCGAGCAGGTCAGCGATCCGAAAGTCCACGAATGGATCACGGCCGAGAACGCGCTTGCGCAGCCCTACCTCGAAGGAATCGCGGCGCGCGAGACGATCAAGAAGCGCATGACGGAGCTGTGGAACTACGAGCGCTACGAGTTGCCCGTGCGCCGCGGCGATCGCTATTTCTTTTCGCGCAACGACGGTCTGCAGAACCAGAGCGTGCTGTACGTGTCGGACAGCCTGCAGGGCCAGCCGCGCGTGCTGCTCGATCCGAACACTCTCAGCAAGGACGCGACGATCGCGCTCGCCGAGATCGTGCCGAGTCCCGACGGCAAAGTGCTCGCGTACAGCTTGTCCGATGGCGGCAGCGACTGGCGAACCTGGCATTTCCGCGATGTCGGCAGCGGCGCCGATCTGCCGGACGTGCTGCGCTTCATGAAGTTCGCGCTCGTCAGCTGGACTGCCGATTCGCGCATCGTCTATTACGCGCGCTATCCGCTGCGTGCCGATGGCTCCGGCGACGACACCAAGCAGCGCGAAGTCTATTTGCACCGGATGGGCACCGGGCAGGATGTCGACGAGCGTGTCTTCAAGGTCGTCGACCATCCGACGCGCAATCCGTACGTGCAGGTCACTGATGACTTCCGCTATCTGGTCCTCACTCTGTACGACGGCTCGCAATCCAGCGGCATCTACTATCGAGCGCTCGGCGCCGACGGCACGCCGGCCAGCGAAGTCGTGCGGCTGTTCGATACGTTCGAAGCTGCCTACGACTTCATCGGTGAAGTCGACGACACGTTCTACGTGCGCACCAACGCCGAGGCACCGAACTGGCAGATGATCGCCGTCCCGGCGGCGTCGGCAGCCCGCAAGAACTGGCGCGCAGTGATTCCGCAGAATCAGGACGCCATGACGGAGACGACGCTCGTCGGCGGTCGCTTCTTCGCGCAGTATCTGCAGGACGCGCACTCGGTCGTGCGTGCTCTCGACCTGAATGGCAAGCCGCTCTACGAGGTGAAGCTGCCGGGATTCGGCACCGCCGCCGGCTTTTTCGGCGACGTGAAGGACGGCGAGACATTCTTCTCCTACACCGATTACCTGACGCCGGCTTCGATCTCGCGGCTGGACGTTGCCACCGGCGAGGTCAGTTTGTTTCGCGAGCCGAAGGTTGCGTTCGACAAGAGCGGGTACGTCACCGAGCAGGTGTTCTATAGCAGCAAGGACGGCACGCGTGTGCCGATGTTCATCACCAGCAAGCGCGGCCTCGTCAAGAACGGGCAGACGCCGGTGATGCTGTACGGCTACGGCGGTTTCAACTCCGCACAACAGCCGGCCTTCAGCGTGCCGGTGCTCGTGTGGCTGGAGATGGGCGGCGCGTTCGCGGTCGCCAATCTGCGCGGCGGCTCCGAGTACGGCGAGGCGTGGCACCGCGCCGGCACCAAGCTGCAGAAACAGAACGTGTTCGACGACTTCATCGCCGCCGCGCAGTGGCTGATCGACGAGAAATACACTTCGACGCCGAAGCTCGCGATTCGCGGCCGCAGTAACGGCGGCTTGCTGGTCGGTGCAGTGCTCACGCAGCGGCCGGATCTGTTCGGCGCCGCGCTGCCGGCCGTTGGAGTGATGGACATGCTCCGCTATCACACGCCGAGCTCCAACGCGCGGCAGTGGTCGAGCGACTACGGCTTGAGCGAGAACGAAGCAGAGTTCCGCGCGCTGTATGCGTACTCGCCCGTGCACAACATCCATTCGGGAACATGCTATCCGCCGACGCTCGTCACGACAGCGGATCGCGACGATCGTGTGGTGCCGTGGCACAGCTATAAATTCGCGGCGCAGCTACAGCAAGCACAGAGTTGTCCGAATCCCGTGCTGCTGCGAGTCGAGACGCGCGCCGGTCATGGCCCCGGCAAGCCGGTGTGGATGCAGATCGAGGACTTCGCCGACCAGTGGGCCTTCCTCGTAAAGACGCTGCACATGGAAGGGCAGAGCGGAGCTCGGGTAGCGGGGCTGTAGGTCGGGCTTTAGCCCGACTCTTCATCCCCTGTCTTGGGCTTCTCTTCCGCCTCCGACCCACTATCCGCAATCGACCGCTGCTCGGACGCCCACGCGCCGAGATCGATGAGCTTGCACCGCTCGCTGCAGAACGGCCGCCAGGGCGAGCTTGCGCTCCACTCGACGATCCGGTCGCAGGTTGGACATCGAACGATAGCGTTCACGTGCAGACGGTGAGCTGGAACTTCACGTCCTCGGTCGCCTGCGCAGGGCGTGCGGCGGGATCCGTCCAGCGCAGGAAACGGATGCTGCAGCGATGCTGGCCGCCGCTCACTTCCGGAAACAAGTCGGTGCCCGCCGGCAACGCGATGCGCAGCAGCTGACTCGGACTGTCGCGCTCGAACGCGAGCTGGAAGTTGCCACCGACAGCAGTCTCCGGCCGCGGACGCGCGGTCTCACGCGTCAGCCACAACAACTCGATGACGGCATCGCACAGCGGCCGGATCGTCGTCATCCACTCGCCGTAGTTGGCGGCGCGGACCGTGAACGGCTGGTCGAGCCAGTGGCGATAGTCGGGCAGATCGAACTCGCAGGTGCCGCCCGGAATCGTGCTGCGATGTTTGATGGCGTTGAGGAACTCGGAATCGCGCAGCTTCTGCATGAACAGCGCCCCGGCCGAGTTCAGCTCGGTGCGCAGCCGTTCGAGATTCGACAGAACTGCGCGCAGCCGGCCGGTGTCGACACCTGGCCGCGCCTGGTAGTCGTTCATCACGGCCATCTGCCGCTCGAGCTCCTTGAGCACTTCGCTGCGTGCGTCGCCGCGCGCCGTGATTGCAAGAATTTCCAGCAACGAGCCGACGGCCGCACGCGTCGACCACGGGTCTTCGCGCTCCTCATGGAACAGCGCTTGCTGGTAGAGGAAGTCCAGGCGCAGGAAGGTTCGCATCCGCTCGTTGAGCGGTTGCTCGTACACGGGGCCGGCCGCGGCGCCACGCGTCGCGGAAGTGCCGGGTTTGCTGTCACGCGAGGTCATTGCGCGAATTGTGAAGCACTCGCGCGCCGTTGAAAAACCCTTTTTTCGCCCAGCGGGACGGCCGTTGCGGGAGACGTCCCCGGCACGTAGCGGAATTGACGGCATTCGACCGGGCGCGCACGCTCACGCGGGGTTCTGGAGGGGTCGCGGGTGGCGTAGATCTTCACGATTCGTGACGCCGGCAGCGGCCGGCGACGGCTACGCTATCGCGCCTCGGGAATGGAATCGATTGCAACGGGAAACCAAAACATGAAAAACCTGTTCTCGCTCGAGGGACGCGTCGCCCTCGTCACCGGCGGCTCGCGCGGCATCGGCAAGATGATCGCGAAGGGGTTCATCGCGCACGGTGCGCGCGTCTACATCTCGTCGCGCAAAGCAGACGCGTGCGAGGAGACCGCCAAGGAGCTGTCGCAAGATGGCGGCAAGTGCATCCCGTTGCCTGTTGACGTGTCGACTAACGAGGGCGTTGCCGCGCTCGCCGCGGCGTACGGTCGTCACGAGTCGAAGCTCGACATCCTGGTGAACAACGCCGGCGCCGCGTGGCTGGCGGAGTTCGATGCTTTTCCGGAGAAGGGCTGGGACAAGGTCGTCGACCTGAATCTCAAGGCGCCGTTCTTCCTCACGCAGGCGCTGCACGGCGCGTTGCGAGCTGCCGCGCGGCCGGACCGGGCGGCGAAGGTGATCAACATCGCGTCGATCGACGGCGTCTCAGTGAATCCGCAGGAGACGTATTCGTACGCTGCGAGCAAATCGGGACTGATCCACCTGACGAGGCGCATGGCGCTGCGGCTGGCTCAGGACAACATCGTGGTCTCGGCGATCGCGCCCGGCGCGTTCGCGTCGGACATGAACACGCTCGCGCGCGATCATGCAGACGAGGTCGCGAAGCGAATCCCGTTGAAGCGCATCGGTACGGATGAGGACATGGCCGGCGCGGCGATCTATCTCGCTTCGCGCGCCGGGGACTATGTCGTGGGGTCGACGCTGATCGTCGATGGCGGCGTGACGTACGCGCGCGGGTAGTCAGGCTCAAGCCTGACCCACAGCAGTGAGCAGCGTCTGATTCTCTTGTGGGTCAGGCTTCAGCCTGACTCCTACCGCTGCGCGACTTTCTTCTCTGCGGCCGCTTTGTCCACGAGCTGACGCGCGATCTTCAGCGTCTCCTCGTGCGTCTTGCCCATCGCGATGTATTTGCCGTCGACGACGACGGTCGGCACGCTGTTGACCTTGTAATCACGCGACAGCTGCTCCGCGCGCAGCGCTTTCGCTGACACGCCGGGTGACTCGTACGCAGCGTGGAACTTCGGCGAGTCGATGCCGTTCTCCGCCCCCCACGCCGCCAGTGCATCCTCGCTGAACAGCTGCTTGTGATCCTGGTGAATGCTCGAAAACACGGCGTCGTCGAGCCGCGCCAGATCGCCGGTTGCTTCGAGCGTGTAGTACGCACGGCTCAGCACGCCCCACTCGCGCCTGCCGAACGACACCGGTACGCGAACGAACGTCGTGTTCGCCGGCAGCCCCTTCACCCACTCCTCGATGCGCGGCGCCATCGCCGCGCAATGCGGGCAGGCGTACGAGAAGAACTCGACGACTTCCACCTTGTCCGGGCTCGACGTCGGCTGCGCCGGCGTCAGCAGCTGATAGTCCTGGCCTTGCACCTGCGCGAACGCAGGTGCAGCCAACAGGCACAACAGGGCAGCAAAGAGGCGGAAGCGCTTCATGGAATCAACCCTTCTTTTCCGGTGCAGCCGGCTTCACGATGTCGAGCAGCTCGACCTCGAAAATCAGCGGCGAGCCTGCCGGGATACCGCTGCCCGGCGGCGGGCGATCGCCGTAGGCGATATCGGCCGGGCAGGTGAGCTTGCTCTTGCCGCCGACCTTCATCGTCTGCACGGCTTCGGTCCAGCACGGGATCACGCCGTTCAGCGGGAACTCGGCCGGCTCGTTGCGCTCGCGCGAGCTGTCGAACACTTTGCCGTTCGGCAACGTGCCGTGATAGTGAACCTTGACGGTGTCCGTCGGCTTCGGCGAGGCGCCCGTGCCTTCCTTGATCGTCGTGATGATCAGGCCCGAAGCAGTGCGCTTCGCACCCTTCTCACCTGCCGCCTTGTCGAGCACCACTTTGCTGGCAGCTGCCTGCCGCGTCTTCTGCATCTCCTGCAGCTTCGCGAAGTGGGGTTGCGGGTCGTAGCCCGGCGGTGTCTTGCCCTTGGCACCGTCGCTGAGGCCGGCCTTGACGAACTCCAGTTCGGCGTCGCTGAGATTGAACGACGTGATGTTCGTCGCCATCGCAACCCCGAGCGCATACAGCGCCTTCTGTTCGTCGGTTTGCGGCTCCGCCGCGTGTGCCAGCGAGGCGGCGGCGCAGAGTGCGATGGCCAAGGTCAAGGCAGGCAACGGGCGCATGACAGTTCCTTGCAGGAGGGAAGGGGCGGCAAGCATACCGAATCAGCGCCCGGAGGTCCCGGTGGAGGTCCCGGTAGATGTGCCGGCGCCGCCGCTCGTCAGGCCGCGTGCTTCGAGCAGAGGGCCGATTTCCGGGCCCTTGCCATAGAAGTCCCGGAACATCGTCAGTGCGTCCTCGCTGAAGCCGCGCGACAGGATTTTCTGGCGCAGCCGGTCGCCGTTCTCGCGCTTAAGCCCGCCGTGAGTATCGAACCAATGTTCGGTGTCGCGTGCGAGCACTTCGCTCCAGATGTAGGCGTAGTAGCCCGCGGAGTAGCCGATCGGGCTGGCGAAGATGTGCGAGAAGTAGGTCGAGCGGTAGCGCGGCGGCACCGGCGCGAAATCGATGCCGGCAGCCTTCAGCGCATCGCTCTCGAACTTCGCCACGTCGGCTTGCGCAGGCGTCTTGCCTGCAGGCAGCTGATGCCACGCCTGATCGAGGATCGCTGCGGACAGGTACTCGGTCGTCGCGTAGCCCTGATTGAACTTGCGTGCCGCGAGCACTTTGTCCATCAGCTCCTTCGGCATCGCGGCGCCGGTCTGATAGTGACGCGCGTAGTTGGCGAGCACGCGCGGATCCGTCATCCACATTTCATTGTACTGCGACGGATACTCGACGAAGTCGCGCGGCACGCTGGTGCCCGAGAACTGCGGATACTGAACGTTCGAGAACAGGCCGTGCAGCGCGTGGCCGAACTCGTGGAACGCAGTGTTCACTTCATCGGAGGTGAGCAGCGTGGGCTGACCGGCGGGCGGCTTCGGGATGTTGAGGTTGTTGACGACGACGGGCTTCGTCCCGAGTAGGCGCGCCTGCTCGACGAAGCTGTTCATCCACGCGCCACCGCGCTTGTTGCTGCGTGCGTACCAATCGACCAGGAAGAGGCCGTGCGGCGAGCCGTCGGTGTCGAACACTTCGAACACGCGCACGTCCGGCTGATACGTCGGCAGATCCTTGCGCTCTTTGAAGCTCAAACCGTAGAGCTCATGCGCAGCGAAGAGGACGCCGTCCACCAGTACGCGATTCATCTCGAAGTACGGGCGCACTTCGGACTCGTCGTAGGAATAGCGCGCCTTACGCACTTGCTCGGCGTAGAAGTCCCAATCCCACGGCGCCAATTTGAAGGACGCCGTGCCGTTCGCCTTGGCCTGCGAATCGATCAACGCCTGGATGTCTGCTGCCTCACGCTTCGCATTCGCGATAGCTGGCGGCGCGAGCTGGCTGAGCATCGAGTTCACCGCGGCGGCATTCAGTGCAGTCTCGTCCTCCAGCACGTAAGCGGCATGGCTGCTGTAACCGAGCAGCGCTGCGCGCTCGGCCCGCAACTTCACGATCTGCGCGATCTTGCCGGTGGTGTCGAACTCGCCGCTCCAGCCGCGCTCGCTCGATGCGCGATAGATGCGCTCGCGCAGCGCGCGATTCTTGAGCTGTGCAAGCGACGGCTGCGTCGTCGTGTTGAGCAGCGCGATGACCCATTTGCCATCGAGCTTGCGGTCTTTCGCAGCCTCGGCTGCGACCGCGATCTGTTCGTCTGTCATGCCGTCGAGTTCGGCACGGTTGTCGACGACGATCGCAGCGGCGTTCACGCCCTTCAGCACGGTTTGCCGGAAGTCAGTCGTGAGCGTGGAGATCTGCTCGTTGAGCTGCTTGAGCTGCGTCTTGTCGGCATCCGACAGGCGTGCACCGGCGCGTACGAAGTTCGTGTTGGTGCGCTCGAGCAGGCGCAGTGATTCGGGATCGAGCTTGAGCGACGCGCGCTGCTCGTAGAGCGTGCGCACGCGGGCGTACAGCGCCGGGTCGAGATAGATCGCGTCGTTATGCGCAGAGAGCTTCGGCGACATCTCCGTCTGCAGCTCTTCGAGCTGCGGATTCGTATTCGAAGACGTCAGGTTGCCGTACACGCTGCTGGCGCGCGTCAACAGCTCGCCCGAGCGCTCCATCGCGACGATCGTGTTCTCGAAGGTCGGCGCCGCGGGATTCTTCGCGATCGCATCGATCTCCTTGCGCTGCGCGGCCATCCCGGCGAGCAGCGCCGGCTTGAAGTGCTCGTCCTTGATCTTGTCGAAGGGCGGCAGGCGATAGGGCAGGGTGCTCGCGCGCGCGAACGGATTGTCGGGCGCGAGTTGGGCAGTCGTATCGTTCACGGATTTTCCCGAAGCAGCAGTAGCCGCCAGCACGAGAGCGGCAGCGACAAATTTCGACGATCGCATTGCATGTACCTTGTGAAATCCAAACGGCGTTGGTTGGCAGGCTGTAGGTCGGGCTCAGCCGACAATCCGTGCCAATTCTAAGCGAGGAACTCCACCAGAGCCTGCGCCAGCTCTTGTGGACATTCTTCCGGCAACCAATGACCCGCCGGCAACGCTTTTCCCTGCGCTCCCGGCGAACGCGGCCGCCAGGTGTCCAGCACATCGAACAATCGATGCATCGCGCCGTGCACACCCCAGAGCACCAGCGTCGGACAGGCGAACTGGGCACCGAGATCCGCCTCGTCGTGCTGCAGATCGATGCTCGCGCCGGCGCGATAGTCCTCGCACATTGCGTGCAGCGTTTGCGGATTTGCAAAGCAGCGCACGTATTCGGCGAACACAGGCTCTTCGATCGCATGCGGGATCAGACCGCGGAACGCGAAGTTGCGCAGGAACGGCTCGGCGTGGCTGCCGAGCAGCATCTCCGGCAGCGGCTCCGGCTGGATCAGGAAGAACCAGTGGAAGTACCAGGTCGCGAGATTCTTGCTGACCTGCGTGTAGACCGTACGCGTCGGCACGATGTCGAGCAGTGCGAGCCGCGTGACCCGCTGCGGATGATCGAGTGCCATGCGGCACGCCACGCGACCGCCGCGATCGTGGCCCACGACCGCGAACTGCTCGAAGCCGAGCTGGCGCATGACCTCGACCTGGTCTTGCGCCATCGTGCGCTTGGAGTAGCCCGCATGGTTTTCGCCGCCGTGCGGCTTGCTGCTGTCGCCATAACCACGCAGGTCCGTAGCGACGACGGTGAAGCGCTGCGCCAGCACCGGCGCGACGTGGCGCCATTCGAGATGCGTTTGCGGCCAGCCTTGCAGCAACAGCACCGGTGGACCGCTGCCGCCGGTTACGCCGCTGATCTCGGCGCCGGACGTCGCGATGTGAATTCGCTTGAAGCCACGGAAGAAATCCATGAGCAGATCTTACTGCGCCGGCAATGTGTACGTCGCCTCGATCAGCTCGCGCATCCTGCGTCGTGAACTCCCGGCATCCAGCTTCTGATTGCGTTCGATCGCGGCGGCCCGCGCGGCCAGCGATTCGTCTTTGATGCCTTCTCGCAGCCAGCGCGACATCTCGCCGCGCTTGAGGTGATAGAGCCACGTGTCGTCGTCGACGCCGTCCCCCAGGTCCATAAACTGGATCAGGTTTTGCGCTCGCAGGTTAAGTTTTCCTGCAGGCCCGCGGAAATAGAAGCTGCGATCCTCGGGTAGCTCACCCTCCGCATATTTGCGCAGGTGGCGACGCCGCTCGGTGCGGCTCGGCTCCACGCGCACCAGTGTCGGCGGGGTGTTCGCCGTCTTGTTCCAGAGCAATGCCGTGCCCGCATCGAGCGCTTCCGGGACGTCGGCCATTGCGGGCATGCGACTCGCGTCAGTGAACTCGCGCAGCATGTCGCGCGGCTTGTCGCCGAGCACGATCAGCGTATCGAGCGCACGGAGCGCTGAAGGCGCGATCAGGTTCGGCGACACGCTGACCATCACCACGCCTTCCAACCGCTCCGGCAGATTCTGATCTGTGGGCCGCCAGCTCGCAGGGATGGCGTGATGCGCTTCGTCCACGATGAGCCAGTGCGGGCGACCGGTGCGCGCGCGCATTTCGCGAACGCGTGAGAACAGCGAGAGGAAGAACCACGGTCGATCTTCCAGCTTCACGCCGAGCAGATTGATCACCGCGTTCTGATCAGGCTTGTTCAGGAGCTGCAAGCACTCATCGATCGTCGGTGCGTGCTCCGTGTTGCCGAGCACGACCGCCGACTCGACGCTGTCGTAGTCGCCTTCGGGATCGATGATGCAGAAGTTGTACTTCGCCGCGCGCAGCCGCTCGACGAGTCCGGCGACCGCCGTGGATTTGCCGCTGCCCGAAGTGCCGACGGCAAGCGCGCTCACGCGGAACGGCGACAGTGCGATCGTTTTGCCCTCGGCGTTCTTACCGAGCGGGATATTGTGCCGAGCGAGCGGGCCGCTCTCGCGACTCGCGAGGTCGTCGGCCAGCATTTCCTCGATGAGCTCGGTGACCCCGGCGCCGTGATCGCCAAACGTGACGATGTCCGCCTTCTCTTTGACTGCCGGCAGCGCATTCGCGACTGCGACAGCGCACTCGCAGATGTTGAAGAACGCGTGATCGTTCTCGGCATCGCCGACGGCGACTGCGTTGTGCGGTGAGAGATTCAGCTCGGCAAGCGCCGCGCGCAGGCCGGTCGCTTTATTGACGCCAGCCGGCAGCACCATCACGGCGCCCTTATTGAAGATGACCTGCAGTTCGAGCCCGCAATCGCGGATCGTCTCCAGCACGGTCTTCTCGTGCGGCTCCCACGTCGCGACGATCACGCGCCCGACGGAGATCGGACCGACGCCGCGCTCGATCAGCTTGTCGACGAAACTCTGCGGCGGTGCTTCATCGAGCGGATGCTCTTCGCGCGTCTCGGGTCGATAGAGCAACGCGCCGTTCTCCGCGACGATGCGCGCGAACAGATCCATGTGTGGGAAGACCGTCTGCAGATCGTCGAGCTCGCGCCCGGTGACGAGCACGAGCTTGCGGCCCGATTCGCGCAGGCGTTTGAGTGCCGCGAGCGTGGGTTCGTCGACGCGGCCGTGATGGGCGATGGTGCCGTCGTAATCGCAGCACAGCGCGAGATAGCGCATTCGGTCAAAGTTCTCGGCGTTGCAGGGGCGGTCCTGTAACGCCGTGCAACTTTGACCGGTTCCCTTACTTCTTGGAATACGCCTTCGACTGCTCGCGCACCAGATCGATCAGATTCCCCATCGCCAGGTTCGCATCGATCAGATGCAAGCCCCAATCCTGCTGCACCTGGCCGTTCACCATCACGTCGCCGACGATGTCATCCGTGCGCGGATCGCTCGGATCCGCGTTCACGTGCACGGCCAGATAATTGCCTGCGTCGCTCGACACGCACGCGGCCGTCAGCAAGCCCGGAACGCTGACGAACGGCGTCGAGACCTTGCGCTCGGGTGTCACCCACGGCAGCGGCGCAGCAGCCGACGATGCGATGAAGCGGCCATTCGACAAGTACGCATGGAGTTGCCCACTGCCGCCGCTGAGCGCAGCGGGATTCACGCACGCGGCGACCATGTTTTCGCCTTGCGCCTTGCCGAACCGCGAATTGGCCGGCGGCGGAACGGTGTCTCTGAAGCTGGCATACGCGACCGCACAGCCGTACTGCGACGCCGACTTGCAAAGCGGGATGTTCTGGAACGCCCCCGTGTCCTTGCCCTTCTCGACCGGCAGGTTCGTCCCGAGCAGCAGCGCCGAGACGAGCTTGTCCTGCACCCGCTTGCCGTCGATCTCATTCTTGATCAGCTGCGTCAACACTCCCGAGCCCTGCGAGTGGCCGATGAGCACGACACCGCGGCCGGCGTTGCCGTTCTTGAGATAGAAGTTCCAGGCGTCGAGCACGTCGTTGTACGCAAGCTGCCGATCGACCGGCATCGGCTTGCCGGAAATGATCGAGCGCAATGCCGTCAAAGTGACTTGCCGATACAGCGGCGCATACACGCGGCACACCGAGGAGAAGCGCGCGAATTGTTGCGCGACCACGTTGCGCTCCTCCGGTCCCGCGATCATGTCGCTGTTGCCGGATTGATCGAGCGAAACCGTCGGGTACACGTAGAAGCAATCGATCGGCGCATCCTTCGCGGCCTTGAATTTTTCCTTCGTGAACTTGCCGCTCGGCGCGACGATTGTCGTGTCGAGATCGGCTGCACAGGCGGCGTCCTTCGCGCCCCCACGACACAGCCAGTATTCGGGTTTGCTGTAGTCGTTGGGCTGCGCGGCGGGTGCCGCTGGAGCTTCCGCAGTCGCCGGCGATTGCGCCAGCACGGTGGCCGATGACAGCAGCGCAAACGCGCTCGCGAAACCTGCGATGAATCGCAACATGGCTCCATCCCCCGATGAAAACTAGTTGTGGTGGCTCGACCGCAAAAGTCTGCCACGGGACGCGCGCGCAGTGCCCAACCATGACAGTCCTTTGCCCAAGCCCACGCTGCAGTACGTTCAGTACATAACGGCGCTCCCGGCCGCGATGGGTGTCGCTCACGCTTACAGCGCCTCGGGCTGACCCCCGGAAAACAGGGCCTAACGCGCCTGGACCGCCACTTGCATCTCTCCTCTCCGACCACGCTTTCCGCGGATGAGAAGAATGCGAAAACGCTTCGGGCTGTTGCTGATCCTGATCCCAATGTTCGCCTCCGCGGCATTGGTCCTGAAAGATTCTGCTGAACGCGCGCACCACGCGCCCGCGCCGAAGCAACTCGAAGCTCCGATGTCGGCTCCCAAGAACGAGTCCTCCGACGAAGCGCATTCGCAGGTTCCGCAGCACCCGCCCGGTGAAGTCATCGGGGTGCCAATGCTCGCTTGAGCAGGGAGGTCGGGCGGCCCTGGGGCAGGTGGCTCCAACCAGGGATGCCCGAACGGTTAGGCCGGCGGTGCCGGCTCCGGCGACACTCGTTGGTCGATCCGGGGCAAGAAGGGCGGCACCGCCGGCCAGCCGCGCTGGAGAGGTCATCCCTAGCACGATGCGACACTTCCGCAGGTGCGGTCGGTCGCCCTGTCTTCCGTTACTAGCGTTCGCTCCTGCCCCGCGGCACCATTGAACCGGACACCAAGGGTTGCGCACGTACTGGCGTAACGTCACTCGGGAGACTTGTATGCGTATCGCGGCTATCGGTTTGGGCGTGCTCGTCGCGCTGGGTTCGGGCGCTGCGCTCGCCGCGGGCGGCGGCAGTGCTCCTTCCGGCGGCGGTTCCTTCAACATGCCTGAGCGGCAGATGACGCCGGAAGAGCAGGCGAAGCAGGCCTACAACCAGGGCGTGCGCGCGGTGAAGGCAGCCGACAAGCTCGCCAAGAGCGCGGAAGAAACCACCGACGAGAAGAAGAAAGCCAAGGTGCTCGACAAGGCGAAGCATCAGTACGAGAACGCGCGCGGCTATTTCGCCTCGGCTCTGCAACGCAAGGTCGACATGTACGAGGCGTGGAACTACGTCGGCTATACGAGCCGCAAGCTCGGCGAGTATGACAAGGCGCTGCAGGCGTATGACGAAGCGCTGCGCCTGAATCCGAATTACGGCGAGGCGATCGAGTATCGCGGCGAGGCGTATCTCGCGCTCAATCGCATCGAGGATGCCAAGAACGCGTACATGCTGCTGTTCCAGGGCCAGCGTCCGCTCGCCGATCAGTTGATGGTGGCGATGCAGAAGTGGGTCACGGACCGCAAGGCCGCGGGCAACGCCGCGCCCGAAGTCGATGCACTCGCGCAGTGGATCGATGAGCGCTCGAACATCGCGCGTCAGACTGCTTCGCTCGCGACGGATGCGCCGGCGGTCGTGCACTGGAACTGAGTACGACTCGCCTCCTATCGATCTTCCTGTGTTGCTGGATCGGGGTCGCATGGAGCGATCCCGCCAGCGACCACGCGCAGTACCAGTGGCATCTGCCGCCTGGTTTCCCGCCACCGCTCGTTCCCGCCGACAATCCGATGTCCGATGCCAAGGTCGCGCTCGGCTGTCGACTGTTCTTCGAAACGCGTCTCTCGGTAACGAACACGTATTCGTGCGCCAGTTGCCACCATCCTGAGCTCGCGTTCACAGATGGTCGTGCGCTTGCTGTCGGTGCGAAGGGCGACACCATCCATCGCGGCGCGATGACGCTCACCAACGTTGCGTACAACCCGGCGTTCACGTGGGCAAGTAGTAGCGTGACGACGCTGGAGCGGCAGATGGAGCAGCCGCTGTTCAATGAGCATCCACTCGAGATGGGATTGAAGCGCGACGATCGCGCGCTGCTCGAATGGTTCGAGCAGCAGGAGAAGTACGCGGCAGCGTTCAAGCAGTCGTTTCCGCAGGAAGCTGAGCCGATCACGATGCCGAACGTGCTGAAGGCGATCGCGTCGTACGAGCGCACGCTGATCTCCGGACGCTCGGCGTTCGATCGTTACGTCTATGACGACGATCGAGCCGCGTTTTCGGCAGGCGCGCGCCGCGGAATGAAGCTGTTCTATTCGGAGCGCAGCGGCTGCTCGCACTGTCACTTCGGCGTGAATTTCTCGGGATCGATCGCTCAGCGCGGCAAGCCGCGGCCGCGCGCGCTGTTCGCGAACAATGGATCGGCGGTGAAAGCGGACGAAGGGTTATATGCGCAGACGAAGCAGTCGCAGGATCGCGGCCGGTTCAGAGTGCCGACGCTGAGGAATATCGCGTTGACGGCGCCGTATATGCACGATGGAAGGTTTGCGACGCTGGAGGATGTGATCGAGCACTACGTTGCGGGCGGCAGGCACGCGGGGTCGATTGGGGTGGTCGACTCGCAGATCAGGCCGCTGGAGTTGAGCGCGGAGGAGAAGCGGGATCTGGTGGAGTTTCTGAAGAACCTCACTGACCAACAGTTCGCATTACCGCGGACCTGTGATCGAGTGCTGTAGGTCGTGCTTTAGCCCGACTCTTCTGGCGGCACGGATTGTCGGGCTAAAGCCCGACCTACAGCGCAATTTCCATCGCTCGCTTTAGCGCGAGCTCATGCGCCCGCCGCCGCCGCGAGCATCTGCGGCGCGGCTCAGCACTGTCACCTTCTGCCCGTGCTGCAGGCGTTCCACGCCGCGCACGACAACCAGGTCGCCAGCCGTGACCGAGCCACGGATCGTGACCATGTCTCCGTCCGTCGCGACCGACGTCACCGCAACCTTCTCCGCCGTATTGTCCGGCTTCACGCGCATCACGTAGTTCCCGTCCTGGCGTACCGCGATGGCATCGCGCGGTACCACGAGCGACTCGGTCGCCTCACGTTCAGGCAGGCCGACTTCGATCGGGGTACCGACGCTCAGCGCGTTGTTGGCCAGTGTGAGTCGCAGCTCGAACTGGCGCGAACGCTCCTCGCCAACGGGCACCACTGTGCGCACGCTGGCCTTCATCTGCCGATCCGCTAGCTTGACGGGCAGCTCCATCTCCGGCCTGACCAGGCCGACCAGAGTCAGCGGCGCCTGCACGCGCGCCTCTACATGAACGGTGTCGACGAGATGCGCGATCGCAGCGCCCGTCGCGACGTACTCGCCGCGTTGTGCGAGACGCTCGGTGACGATTCCCGCGAACGGCGCGCGCAGTTCGGTTTGATCGAGATCGTGCTGCGCGACGCGCTGGCGCACCTGCGCCTGTTGCAGCTGAGCCGTCAGCACTGCGAGTTGCGACTTCACCTCGTCGAGTTGCGTTTGCGAGATCGTGCTGCCGACTTTCTCAAGACGCTGCACCTGGCGCTCCGAATTCGCGCGCTGCGAATCGATGCGTGCGACTTCGGCCTTCGCATCCTCGACGCGCAGGCGCACGGCTTCGTCCTCGAGCTTCGCCACGCGCTCGCCTTCGCGCACGCGCGTGCCGACCTCGGCGACGTATGTCAGCCGTCCTGCGCCGCTCGTGGCGAGTCGCGCATCGTTGCGGCTCACGACCCCGCCGGGCACCCAGCGCCGCGGCGCGACGCGCGCGACTTCAGCCTTCGCGACTTCCACCACGACGCCCGGCTCTTGCGGAGGTGGGCCGTCGGCGGCGGCGCTCGCTGCGGAAAGCGCAAGCGTCGCGGCGAACGCGAGTGTCGATATGCGTGACTTGATCATCCTCATCCCCTTGCCAGAGCTGTCAGGCTGAAGCCTGACCCACAGGAACAGTGCCGACTTCCTCAACCGGCACGTGCCGTTCGTACACCAGCCGCAACAGGCTCGGCAGGAGCACGATCGAGAACACCATGCTGACGATCACGCCCGCGACGTTCACCGCCGCGAGGCCGCGATAGATCGTGCTGGCCGGGCCAGGATTCACGACCATCGGCAGCGCACCGAGCGCGCCAGTGAGCGTGCTCGCGACCATCGCGCGCAGTCGCTGATTCAGCGCCATGCGCAACGCCTCTTCGAGACTGTGCCCGTGATTGAGCGCATCGCGCGTGCGATCCACCAGCAGGATCGAGTGATTCACGATGATGCCGATCATCATGATGAAGCCGATCATCGTCAGCAGATCGAGCGGCTGGAACGCGACCAGATCGAGCGCGCGGATGCCGAGCACGCCGCCAGCGAGCGCGAGCGGCACAGTCAGCACCACGACCGCCGCATCGCGTAGCGACCGGAACATCGCCGCCATCAGCATGAACAGCACGAGCAGCGCCAGCAGGAAGTTCGTGCCCATCGTCGAGACGATCGCATCGAGGCGGTCCGCGCTGCCGGCGAGCCGGATGTTCGCATCGGGCGGCAGCTGCGTGCGCAGCGACGGCACGATGTCACTCTGGATCTTCGCCAGCATGTCCTCCAGGGACAGCGTCGGCGGCGGATCGATCGTCAGTGTCACCGTGCGGTGATGATCGATACGACGGATCTGCTCCGGCGCCAGCGTCGTCTGCAGATTCACGAGCTCGCCGAGCGACACGATTTCTCCTGACGGCGTCATCAACGGCGCTTGCGCCAGCTCTTCCGGCGTCTCGCCGAGATTCGTACGCAGCATCACGGGCAGCCGCGTCTGGCCATCGAAGTACTCGCCAAGCCATGCGCCATCCCCCAGCGCTCGCACGACGGTGCCGAGCGATGCGCGATCCCAGCCGACTTCGGCGATGCGCCGATCGTTGGGCTCGGCTCGCAGCTCCAGCGCCTGCACATCTGCATTCGGGAACGACTGCACGTTGGCGCCCGGGAAAGTACGCTCCAACAGCTTGCGGCCTTCTTCGGCCGTGGCGTTGAGCGCATCCGTATCCGTGGACTGCAGATGGATGGCCACCGAGCGCGCCGATCCGCCGATGCCGCCGAACAATTCACCCTCATTCACGAACACGCGGGTGTCGGGCAGCCCGGCGACGACTTCGTCGCGCACGACGCGCTCGAGGTCACCGATCCGCTTGTCGTCGATAACGCGCGCGCCGATCGTGCCGCCGCTCGGCCACAGCAGCACGTACCAGTTCTTGAGGCGCGGCTCCTTCTCGCCCTTCATGTACGGCTCCATGCGCTTGAGCAGCGTGGGCACGATCTCGCGATTGACGGCCTCCGGGCTCATGCCTGGCGGGAAGCTGAAGTACGCATCGATCGCCGCGCGTTTCACCGGCGGCAGGTAGTCGAGCTTCGGCAGCAGCATCCACGACAACAGCAGCGGCGCGACCAGCAACGCGCCGACCCAGGCGAGCTGCTGCTTGCGCGTGCGAGTCCATGCGATCACGCGATCGGTCAGCCACGGCCAACCGGCACCGTAGCCCGAATCCTTGGAGTGCGAGCCGAGCCAGCGGCCGGCAGCGGCCGGCACGACCGTGATCGCGACTACGATCGAGAACGCGACCGCGATTGCAATCGTCAACGCCAGGTCCGCGAAGATCTGTCCTTCAACGTCCTTCAGGAACAGCACTGGCAGGAATACAGCAATCGTCGTCGCCGTCGACGCGAACAACGCAGGCACGACCTGTCGCGTACCGTCGTGCGCGGCCTGTTCGATCGGCATCCCTCCTTCCTTGAGCCGGATGATGTTGCCGGAGACGACGATCGCGCCTTCCACCACCATGCCGACCGCAAACGCGAGGCCGGCCAGTGAGATGACGTTGATACTGCGACCTGCGAGATCGAGCACGCAGAACGTCGCCAGCAGGCAGACTGGAATCGTCGACGCGATGAGCACCGTCGCGCGGACATCGCGCATGAACCACCATACGCACGCCAGCGCGAGCAGGGCCCCGACGACCAGATTCTCCACCAGCAAGTTGACGGCGCGATTGATGAACACCGATGCATCGAACGACTGCTCGATGCCCAGTCCGCGCTCCTTGAGCGGCCCCTCGCGCAGTTCCGCGGCGACCTTCTTCACTTGGTCGAGCGTGCTGAGCACGTTCGCGCCCGGCGCGCGCACGATGCGCAAGCCGATCGCCGGGTTGCCGTTCTGATAAGAGAAGAACTGGCGCTCGGGCGGCCGCATCTCGACGGTCGCGAGATCGGCGAGCCGCACCGGCTGCCCATCTCGCCACGCGAGCACGAGCTGGCCCAGATCCTGCGCGTCATAGCGTCCGGTGTACCGCAGCGAGTACTGCCGTCGACCGACGTCGAGCTGCCCCGCGGACACATTCGTCGCACTCGCAGCCTGGCGGGCGATGTCCGGAATGCCGATGCCCAACGCTGCAGCGCGCGCCAGATCGAGCGTGATGCGCACGTCATCCGGCGGGCCGCCCTGAACTTCGACCTGCGCGACGCCCGGCACCGATTCGATGCGCGGCTTCACGACGTCCTCGACGAAGCGGCGATAGCGCTCGATCGGCCCTTCGCTGCCCGGCAGCAGCTGCACGAAGAAGAACGAGAGCTGCTGGTTCGAGTCGCCGCCGTCGCCGCCGAGTTGTACGACAGGCCGGTCGGAGTCGCGCGGCAGCGGCGGCAGGCGGCTCATGCGGCCGATGACGTCGACCAGCGCCGATTTCATGTCGGTGCCGATCGCGAACGTCAGGAACACCTGGCTGCCGCCGGAATTGGCGTTGCCGTTGACCTCCTCAACGCCGGGCAGGCCCTGTAACACCTGCTCCTGCGGCTCCAGCAACTCCGCCTCGACTTCTTCCGGCGAGGCACCGCGCCAGTTGGTGAAGATGGCGATCGTCGGCCGTTCGATGTCAGGGAAAAGCTGCAGCGGCAGGTGCCGCAGGCTCAGGACGCCGAACAGGGAAATAAGTAAAACTGTGACGCCGATCGCGACCGGGTTGCGGATGGCTCCTGCAATGATGCGCACCGGTGTTCTCCCTGGGTCTGATTTCGGCGATTGGACCACTGCTGGTCAGCGCCGTTCGGGCCGGTGAGACCAAGCGACGCAATGACGCGATCAGGCGTGCCATCGTTGGGATGCTGCACGCAGGTCGCTGGTTTATCTGGTGCTGAAGAATCGTCAACGGTCGCAGTAGTCGCTCGCACGCGGGGAGGGCAGCGATTAAGCTGTGCGCCGAATGAAACAACGCCGCCGGCAACAAGTGCGGCACGAAACCCTTCGAAACTCATGGGAGTCAGGCCAATGTCCACCTCGCGTGTATCCGGTTTGCGTCTTCTGTGCGTCGCAGCTGTCGCAACGATTGCTGCGGCTTGCACGACGCCGGCGACCCAGAAGTCTGCGCCGCCGCCTCCGCCGGCCGCCAAGGTCACCGATGTGACCGGCACGTGGGAGCTCAATGTCGAAAGCCCGATGGGCTCGCGCGCTTCGGACGCGATCTTCACACAGAGCGGCGGGACGCTCGCCGGCAAGATGGTCAGCCCGCGCGGCGAAGTGCCGCTGAAGGGCACGATTGCCGGTGACGACATCAAGTTCGGCATCAACGTCAACGTGCAGGGCCAGGACCTGCAGATCGATTACACCGGCAAAGTCACCGGCGACACGATGAGCGGCACGGTCGTGTTCGGCTCGTTCGGCGACGGCAAGTGGACCGGAAAGAAAAAGTAGGTCGGGCTTCAGCCCGACAATCCGTGCCGGAAAAGATTGACTGACCTCGTAATAACCCCTGCCGAGAAGCGGCTGACGTTAGCCGCTCTCGCCGTCGTCGTGCTGCTCAGCGCGCTCGACCAGACGGTTGTTTCCACGGCGATGCCACGCATCATCGAGCAGCTGCAGGGGCTGTCGATGTATGCGTGGGTGACCACGGCGTACATGCTGACGTCGACGGTCTCCGTGCCGATCTACGGCAAGCTCAGCGATCAGTACGGTCGCAAGGGCATTCTCATTCTCGGCGTCGTGACGTTTCTCGCGGGCTCCGTGCTGTGCGGCCTCGCCGGCGAGTTCGGCGAGTTGCCGCTGGTCGGCGGCGGCATGATGCAGCTCATCGTGTGCCGCGCGATCCAGGGCCTCGGCGCCGGCGCGCTGATGACCGTGTCGTTTGCGATCATGGCGGACCTGTATCCGCCGCGTGAACGCGGTCGGTTGTTCGGCGTGTTCGGTTCGGTGTTCGGTATCGCGACCGTCGTCGGCCCGTTCATCGGTGGCTTCCTCACCGATCACGGGACCTTTCGGTTCCTCGGTCACGAAGTCGCCGGCTGGCGCTGGGTGTTCTACGTCAACCTGCCGCTGGGTCTGCTCGCGCTGTTCATGATCATGTTTCGCATGCCGGTGCTGCGACATGGCGCGGGCGGGCGCATCGATTATCTCGGCGCTGTGCTCGTCGTGCTGATGGCTTCGACGCTGCTGCTCGGACTCACGCTCGGCGGCACTTCTTATCCCTGGGACTCGCCGTACATCATTGCGCTGTTCGCCACCGGCGGCATTTCGCTCGCGGTCTTCCTGTGGGTGGAGACGCGCGCGATCAATCCCATCCTGCCGCTGCACCTGTTTCGCATCCATGCATTTCGCATGACAGCGCTGGCGTCGTTCGTGATGAGCACGGCTTTCCTCGGCGTCGTGATGTTCATGCCGCTGTACATGCAGGTCGTGCAGGGAATCAACGCGACGCAGAGCGGCTTCGCGCTGCTGCCGCTGATGGGCGGACTGATCGTCAGCAGCATCACCTGCGGGCGGCTCGTGACGCGCACGGGTCGCTACAAGGCTTTCATGATCGGCGGCGGCGTGGTGTTGATTGCCGGCGTGGTTGCGCTGACCGGCATCGGGCCGGACACGACGAGCGCCGACCTCACGTGGCGCCTCATTCTGACGGGCGTGGGCCTCGGCCCCGCGCAGACGCTGTTCAATCTGGTGATTCAGAACTCGGCGCCGCCTCCTGAGGTCGGTGTGGCTACGAGTACGGGACAGTTCGCGCGGCAGATGGGCGCGACCGTCGGTGTTGCGATCTTCGGCACGTTCCTGGTGCACGGCCTCACCGAGGAGTTGCCGAAGCACGTGCCGATGTTGCCGGGTGCGAACGAGCAGCGCATGGATCTTGCGCACGCGCAGAGTCAGGCGATGAACGCGGATGTGATTCGCATGCGTGTCGAAGCCACGCTCGAGGAACGCTACACCGTGCTCGATCGCGCATATCACGAGGACCCAGCGGCGGTCAGCGACATCCTGGGCGATCCGCGCATGCCGGAGCCGATCAAGAAAGCGTTGCGCGATGGCGGCGTGCGCGGCCGCATTCATCGTCAGCTCCTGGAGCGTGCCGACACGGTCGAGAGCGAGCTCAAGAGCGGCGAGGAAGGGCGCGAGCGGCTGCTGCAGGATCCCGACTTACCCGCGGGGGTGAAGCAACAACTCGCCGACATTCCCGTGCGCGCGCTGCGCGAGCCGGAGTTGATCGCCGGAGTCGGCAAGCTGTTTCGGGATGCGATCCTGGCGAAGGAAGATGCGCTCGTCGCGTCGACGGTTCAGCAGTCGCTGCTCATGGTGCACGCAGCGATGAACAACTACGGCAAGCAACTGGTCGAGCGCATCCAGCGCGGCATGAAGGTCGCGTTCTCGACTGCGATCGTGCACATGCTGGAGCGCGCGTTGTGGATCGTCGGTCTCGCGGTCACCCTCGTGCTGTTTATTCCTGAGGTGCCGCTGCGCGCGCGTGCCACACCTGCCGCTGTTGCAGCTGACTGATCCCTCGTTATTCCCCTTTTGGGTTATTTCTTCTTGCTGCTGCTGCGCCGACGGCTTGTCTTCCTTTTGCGACTCGAACGGCGCTTCGGAACCTTCGCACCGGAGCGGCGTGCCTCCGACAAACCAATCGCGATCGCCTGCTTGCGGCTCGTCACTTTGCGCCCCGAACGGCCACTGCGCAGCGTGCCACGCTTGCGTTCGTGCATTGCACGCTTCACTTTCCGCGATGCTTTCTTGCTGTAGCGGCGCGCCATAGCGCCCTCCTGTCAGGGTCAGTCCCGCTCGCTGGAACGCCTTGCCGAGTTCGAGTGTTCCTAGCGCATGCACGACATGATCTGTCAGGCAATCAGAGAAAAACGGCTGCTGGAGCTGCACTGCGACGGGCAGTCCCGCCGCGTGGCTCCGCACATCTACGGCATCGATGCAGCGGGCGAGGAGATGCTGAGCTGTTATCAGGTGTGGGGCGATGGCGCGTCAGCGGGGTGGTTGTCGCTACGGCTCGCGGAGATCTCCCAGCTCGCGCTCACGAGCAAGCGCTTCGCGCCGCGGCCGGAGCATCAGCGCAATGATGGCGCGATCGCGCGGGTGTTTTGCCAGGTGTAGTCGGCGTCAGCGTTGCGCGCCGTCGCGTGTCAGCGCAAGCAACTGCCGATCAATCGCAATCGGCGATTTGGCCAGGATCCCTGCCGCGCGTTGCAACGCTGTGCTGGCCTCCTGCGACCGTCCCAATGCGCGGTAGCATCGGCCGAGCCACAGCGCCGCTTCTCCTGCCCAGCGGTTGTCAGCGTCGAGAGCGCGCCAGAACTGGTCCGCCTCTTCCAGGTCCGTCAGCGCCGTCGCAGGGTCGCCGCGAATCATCGCCAATCGCCCCCGCGCAACCAGCGCATCCGCCTGCCAGGTCGTCGTGTTGCGAAACTTCGCCCGAAAGATCGCCAGCGCCTGATCCAGGTCTTCCTGCGCGCCGGCGTAGTCCTTCAGCTCCAATCGATCGAGCCCTCGTTCCACCAGAACTTTCGCGCTCTGACGCTCGGCGCGCAGACCCGGCCGAATTGCTTCGAACGAGCGCTGCTGCAGTTTTGCTGCTGCAAGCGGATCGCCGCCGAGCCGCGTCGCGAATCCCAGCTGGTAGAGCGGGGTGCTGAGACTGCTGTAGCCTTTGGCCTGGTACTTCTCCACCACCTCCGCGAGCACGCGCCGCGCTTCATCGGTACGTCCGAGCTGCGCCAGCGCCATGCCCTGCTTCACCTGCAGCACGAAGGCGTGCTCGTAGGTCGGACCGAAGTTCGCGACCACGATCTCGCGCGCCCGGGTCGTAACGGGTAAAGATTCGGCGCCACGGCGCGCCGCAACCAGGGCGCCGCTCTGTGCATCGAGAAGCTGAGCGTAGGTGATCGAGTTCGGGTCGACATCCTTGCCGACGATACGCATCCCTCGCTCCGCGGCGTCGACGCCTTGCTGGTATTGGCCGGAACTGCTCAAGTACTCGCTGATCGTGACGCAATATTCACCGACGATCCGGCTTTCCTTGCCGAAGATGCGCTCTGCAATTCCCAGGCTTTCCAGCATCAGATCGACCGCCTCGTCCACGCGGTCCATGTCGATCAGCGACACCGCGTACTGCATGCGCGCGTTGTTCACGGTCGGATGTGAGCCATCGCCGGGAAAGACTTGCCGAGCCAGCTCGTAGGCACGCTTCGCGACTTCGTGGCCCTCCAGCCTGCGATTGCGGTAGTTGTGCGCGTAAGCGATCGCCATCAGCGCCTCGACGCTTTCGGGCCGCCGCTCGCCGAGCAGTTGCTGCGTCGTATTGAGGAGCTCCGTGGCGCTCCTCTCCGCTTCGTCATAGGCTCCGCTTCGCACGTAGGCAGTGGTGCGCGCGAGGAGTGCTGCAACCAGTTCTTCCGAATAGCGCTCGGGATCGTGGCGCAACACCGGGATCACTACGGCCAGCTCGTGCTGCGCCTGGTCGAAGCGACCCCGCATCACCAGCACCAGCGCCTGCAGCCTTCGTGCTCGCAGCGCCTCGATGTGGCGCGGATCGAGCGCACGCGACTCGTTGACCGCCTGCTGCATCACCTCCTCGGCGCCGTCCGTGTCCTGCAGGTTGAGCATGCTCGAGCCCAGCGTATTGAGCAGCAGCACGCGCTCGTCTGCGTTGCTGGTCCGGACGCTGTCGATGCGGCCTCTGGCCTGCCGCAGCAGCTCCACCGCCGACATGGAGTGTCCACTCTCGCCAAACGGATCCGCGTTCTGAAAGATCGACGCAATGAAGTCGCGCACCTGCTCCGCCCGCCGCTGCTCGGCGACGGCTGCTCGTGCCTGCCACAGTGCTACGCCAGCGCCAGCCAGCACCGCCGCAACGACGGCCGCCGCGGCGCCAACCGCCAGCTTGTTGCGCGCAACGAATTTTCGCAGGCGATAGGCGCGGCTATCCGGTTGCGCCAGCACCGGCCGCCCGTCGAGGAATCGCTCGAGGTCTTGCGCGAGCGCGTGTACGGTCAGGTAGCGCTCGTCCGGACTCTTCTTGAGGCACTTGAGGATGATCGTGTCGAGGTCGCCGCGAATCTCGCGGCGCCAGCCGCGCGCAGCGAGGTCGCTCGGCTGCACCGGCTCCGCTTTCAGCACAGCGTCCTCGAGCGCACCGCGCGTCTCACGCTCGAGCCGATACGGCCGCTCACCGGTTAGCAGCCGAAACAGGATGACGCCGAGCGAATACACGTCGGATCCGACGCTCAGCGGCTCGCCGCGGATCTGTTCAGGCGAAGCGTAGTCCGGCGTGAATGCCGCGCCGACGAACTGCGTGAGCTGCGTTTCGTGCGTAAGGCTGCCTTCGAGCAACTTGGCGATGCCGAAGTCGAGCAAGCGTGCCTCGCCTTCGTTCGTTACCAGCACGTTCGCGGGTTTGAGATCCCGATGCACGACGAGCTTGCCGTGCGCGTACGCGACCGCGTCGGCGATCTGGAGGAACAGGCGCAGCCGCTGCCGCAAGCCGAGACCGTGCGTCGCGCAGTACTCGTCGATCGCAGTTCCCTCGATGTACTCGAGCGCGAGATACGACTGCCCCTCCGGGGTGACACCGGCATCGTAGAGCCGAGCGATGTGAGGATGCGCGAGCGTGGCGAGAATCTCGCGCTCGCGAGCGAGGCGCTCGGCGAGACTCCCGTGCCGCGTGGCGAGATGCGGCAGCTTCAGCGCGACCGGTCGATTGAGAATTCCGTCGGTGCGCTCCGCCAGCCAGACGGCGCCCATGCCGCCGCTGCCGAGCTCGCGAATCAGCCGATACGGACCGATCGTGTCGCCAGCGCGTCCTGCTGCCGGCCGCGGCGCTGCATCCTCGTCGCTCGCAGCCACGATTCGTGGCAGCTCGCCGAGAAAGTCGTTGGTTTCGATCTGCGCTGAGCGCGCGAGCAGAGATCGCAGGCGCGGTCCGTGGGCGACGTGCTCAGGCGGCAACGTAGCGAGCCAGGCGCTGCGCTGCTCCGGCGGCAGGTTGAGCACGGCATCGAGCAACCGGTTGAGCTCGGTCCAGGACTGGTCAGCATCCGGCTGGTGATCCATGACGCCTCCATCACGTGGCGAGCGCTTCGGCGAGCAGCAGCCGCGCCTTTTCCCAGTCACGCCGCACGGTGCGCTCGGAGATGTCGAGTGCCTTCGCGACCTCGGCTTCGGTCATGCCGCCGAAGTAGCGCATCTCGACCAGCCGCACGAGCTCCGGGGCACGCTTGCCGAGATCTTCGAGCGCGTCGTGCACGCGCAGGACTTCGCTTTCGCCACCGGCGGTCGTCGGGTCCACGAGCACCTCGGCGCCGTTCGTCAGCGAGATGCGCGCCGCATCGCCGCCGCGTCGTTCGGCCTGTCGTTCGCGGATGAAATCGATCACGACGGAGCGCATCACGCGCGCCGCGAAATTCATGAAGTGACTGCGATCCTCGATGCGCACGCGACGGGCCGCGGCGAAGCGCAAATAGGATTCGTGTACCAGTGCTGTCGTGTCGAGGAGCGTGCCGCGTTGATCGCGTCGCAGTCGCAGGTGTGCGAGTGCACGTAACTCGTCGTAGGTGGCGCGGAAGAGATCGTCGAATGCGCGCGCATCGCCGCTTTGCGCGCGGTGGATGAGATCGGTCAGATCGGACTGCGGCTGCTCGCTCACCGGCGTTCATGATACGCCCCAACTCAGCCGGTTAATCGACCCAGAAGTACCACGGCGCCGAGCGCCATCGCGACGCCGGTCACTTCGCTGGCGGTGAGCCGCTCGCCGAAGCAGACCACGCCGACCAGGACCAGCAGCAGGGCACTGGAGACGGCGTAGACGATGCCCGCGGTCGCGATCTTCATGCTCTGCATCAGAAAGACCCAGCCGACCGCAAATGCTGCGGTCAGCACGCAGCCAAGCACGAACCACTCCGTGAGGAATGGATGGGTCCGCGAGCTGGCGAGCTTGAGGACCGCATCCGCTGCGACGCCCACGCCACTCAAGGCGATTGCCAGTGCCAGGCTGCGGAATTCGACTGTCATGTCTACACCTCAGGGCAGCAGCCGCACGATCGCCAGGCTGTTGGTATTGGCATTGCGGGCGATGCCGGCTGCGACGATCTTGCCGTCCGGCTGAATCGCCAGCGCCGTCGCGCCGTCGGCGGAGGCGAAGAAGTCGATGAGCACTTTGCCGCCGGAGCCAAAGGTTGCGTCGAGCGCACCATTCGCCTCGTGGCGCGTGATCAGCATGTCGTCCGAGAAGGAATCGGTTGGCCGTGTCGAGCCGCCAGTGACGATGCGCCCGTCCGCCTGGATGGTGAGCTCGCGTGCGAAGTCACCGCCCGCTGCGAAGGAATTCCTCGCGACGCCCTGCGTGCCGAAGCTCGTGTCGAGGATCCCGAGCGCGTCGAGGCGGGCAAGCGTGTGCTGGAAGATGCCGGTTTGCGCTGCTTCGACGGCGAGCACGATCTTGCCGTCCGATGTCAGCGCGAGACCTGACGGCGCATCGTGATCGTGACCGCTCGCGCTCAGGTCGATACGCACGATGCCGGTCGAGTGGCCGAAGCTCGCGAGGTCGAGAGCTCCGGTCGAGGTGTAGCGCACGACTCCGGTATCCGGCAGCGCTCCGCCATCTACGCCGACGCGACCCGCGACGATGATTTTGCCGTCGGATTGCAGCAGCGCAGACGTGACGAGATCGGCGCGGCCCGCGATGTTCGTGCGCACTTTGCCGCCCGTGCCGAAGCCCGAGTCGAGATCGCCATCGCTGGTGAGGCGCACCGCCGCGAAGTCCGAGTCGACGCCGAGCGGGCCGGAGGTTCCGCCGGTGCCTGCGACGACGATGCTGCCGTCAGGCTGGATCAAAGGCACGATCGCTTCGTCGAAGCTGCCGTTGATGTCGATCAGCACTTTGCCGTTCGTGCCGAAGTCGGTATCGAGCGTGCCGTTGGTGTTGAAGCGCGCGACGCCGAAGTCGTCGAGCGTGCCGCCAAACGCGCGCCCGACGACGACGATCTTGCCGTCGCCCTGCAATGCGAGGCCGCGCGGGACATCGCTGCCGTTGTTGAAGGTGGTGATCGCGACGCCGTTCGTGCCGAAGCTGAGATCTTGCGCGCCGTCGACGTTGTAGCGTGACAGGCGCGACTGCTCGCTGAGGATCACGAGCTTGCCGTCGCTCTGCCGGACCATCGCGACTGCGGGACGCAGGGCGTTGTTCGAAACCTTGCCGTTGCCGCCGAAGGTTGGATCCAGCGCACCGTTCGGGAGCGGCGTCGTGCAATCGACGGCGATGTCCGTGACGTTCGCGTTGTGAATCGTGCCGCTGCCGCGCGTGACGGTGCAGACCTGCAGCGGATTGCTCGGTTGCTGCGTGATTTGCAGATCGTAGGTAGCGCCGTCCTGCAGAGCTCTCGGCATCGTGAACGGGCCGTTGCTCGCAGTGATCGACGAGCCGGAAGCGCTGAGCACGAGGCCCGAGCCGGCGAGACCACTGACGGTGCCGCCGATCGTGAACGTGGCGGGCGCAGTGTCGTCGTCCATGATCGTCATCGTGGCGCTTGTCTGCTTGCCGAGCTGTGCACAACCGCGCACGTCAGCGAGGCTGAGCTCGATGGTCTCGTTCGGTTCGCTGGCACTGTCGGCAAGGATCGGGACCATCACGACCTTGCGGCCCTCTTCGCCGTCTTCGAACGCAAGGGTCTGCGCGACACTCGTGTAGTCCTCGCGTGCGATCGCAGAGCCGTCGGCGGTGCTCAGTTCGACGCTGACCTCGCCCACCGAACCGCCCGTGCGCGTAACGATGAGCGGTGCGCGGTTGATCTCCAGCGCATTGAATGCACCTGATTCGAACTGGAGCGTGCCCGCCGCCGGGTCGGCGCCGGTGGTGCATTCGGGCAACCGCTCCATGATCGGCACCACCGGATCACCCGGCGGCGGCGGCACGGGTTCGAGCCCGGTCGAGATGATGTCGACGCCATCGTTGGTTTCGACCGGGTCGCGCAGGAACGCCGAGTAGTAGGACTCGCCCTGCATGCTGTTGTGCGTGAATGCAAACGCGCTCGAGTGAACATAGAACGTCTCGCCCACACTGACCCGGTCGAGCGGTATGTTGATGTGCAGCGGCGCTTTCAGCCGCACGATCGCGTGCTGGCCGTTGTCCCCGAACGGGTTGTCTTCATCGACGTCGAAGTTGGCGTCCAGGTCTTGCTCGTGCAGCAGGGTGCCTGCGCGGAGGCCACCAGTTGAAAAGACGTCGCGGCTGTCGACGGCCATCTGCCAGTGGCCTTGCCAGCCAAACAGACTGACTTCCGCGACCCCGAACCGCAGGAAGATCCGGCGATCCGTATTGACCGCTGCGAGCACCAATGTGGCGGACGTGGTGTCCGACGACAGGCACCACGCCGGCGTCGACGTCGTGATCACATTGCAGACACGAGGATCAACGACGTTGGCGCTCTTCGCTTCGAGCACGATGGCGGTCAGGGTGTACTGCAGCGTCGCGTTCTCCTCGAGCTTCTTCCACCACTGGTACTGACTAAGGACAGCGCTCGCTCCGATCGCGTGCTGGTTGTCGTCGGACGCGTGGGGCGCCACGGCCGAGACCCAATAGGTTCGGCCGGTATCGTTCGAGAAGATGCGTTCGCGCGCGGTACGCTGCTCCGTGTCCAGCAGGTCTGGCGGCGCGTAAATGAGGTCGCCCAGCGAGTGGTTCTCATCGAGGGTCTCGCGCCCGTCCTTGGTGTCGTCGAGGAACAGCTTGCTGCTGCCGTCCGCGAAGAATGTGTCGATATGCCAGTGGCGCGTGACGTTGCTCAGGTCCAGCCCCTTGACCGGGCTCGCCGCGGTCAGATAGGAAAAGCTGGAGATCGACGCCGACATCGTGCTGCCCGAGATCGTTGCGCCGGCGACCACATCCCAAGCGTTCATCGCCGCGTTGGTCTTGTAGAGAACAGGTGTCGTGCCCGCGGGCACCACGCCAGGATCGAACGGCACAATGATCGTGACAGGGGATTGGAAACTCGTGCCGTGCGGAGTGAATGCCAGGATCGGGCCGTACGCCACGACACCAGCAGGCAACGGCGGCGCTGCGTTGCTGGACTGCGCGATCGCTATTGCGGTGTTCTGCGCGAGCGCGCCGGAAGGGATTACGACTTTCGCGCCGCCAGGTCCGGTGACTGTTCCACCGGCGGCGCCGATCATTCCGGACGGAACAGGGGCGGGCGGGTCTGCGGTGCTACCGCCACCGCCGCAAGCGGTCAACAGGGCAACTGCGAGCAGTAGAACAACACGGCGCCAGTACACGGCCATAACGACTCCCCGCCGATGGAATTATCGGGCGTTCCATCAGGGGAGTCGGATTGGTGCCGCGAAAGCGGCCAGGGAAACTGCGGCCTTTAGTACAACAGGAACGATGCGCGTTCCTGTTCCCAGTCGCGCTCGTCTTTGCTCGCTGCGGCTTCAAGATCTGCCACCGTCGCGTTGGAATCATCGACCCATTCGCGCAGCAGCGGACTGCCGTTGATCACGTCGATCGCGAGTCGCGTCTCGTACTCGTAGGGGAAGTCGCGCCAGATCGGATAACCGGGTTGCAACTGCCGCAGCGCCTTGAACGCGAGCGATTGCAATCGCCATGGGTGGAACGCGTCGTGGTCGTAGCTTGGATCCTCGACGTGGATCTGGATGCCAGAGCAGAGCTTGCCGACGTGCTTCTGAAACGTCGGCTCGAAATAGCACTCGCGCAGTTTGCAACCGCGCAGCCACTGTGGCGCAAGCTTGCGCATCGTTGCGAGCAACGCACGCGCGTCGATGTCGGGAGCACCGAAGAGTTCGAGCGGACGCGTCGTGCCGCGGCCTTCCGAAAGTGTCGTGCCTTCGACCATCACCGTGCCGGCATACGCGCGCGCCATCCAGAGATTCGCAGCGTTCGGACTCGGGTTGATCCAAGTGCGCTCGCCGAGAGGCCAGCCCCAGCCGGGAGCAGCTGACGGCTGCCAGCCGTGCATCTCGATCACCTTGTAATCGACCGACAGTCGCAGCGTGCGCACGAACCAATGTGCGAGCTCGCCGAGCGTGAGGCCGTGACGCATCGGCAGCGGACCGGCGCCGACGAAGCTTTCCCAGCCCTTGCGCAGTCGCAGGCCTTCGATCGGTCGGCCGGCAGGATTGGGGCGATCGAGGATCCAGACGCTCTTGCCGCGTGCGGCGGCTTCTTCGAGCACGTAGAGCAGCGTGGTGA
>DATJIP010000180.1:0-6820 GCA_035493235.1 Steroidobacteraceae bacterium | reverse complement strand
GTCGGCTCGGTTGACCCGCAGGTCCGCAATGATTCAGCAACTCGGGCTGTTCACGCTGGTCGGTGCGGCCGGATTCGTCGTCGATGCGAGTGTGTTGCTGCTGCTCGCAGCGCTCGGACTGAACATCTATCTCGCTCGCGTCCTCTCGTGGCTGGCGGCTGCGACCTTCACCTGGTGGTTGAACCGCACGCTCACATTCAAGGATCGTGGCATGCGCCTGCTGCGGCAGTGGCTGATGTTTCTCGCGGCCAACGCCGGCGGCGGCCTGATCAACATTGGCTGCTCGTCGCTCTTGATCGCTGCGCGGGTGTCGCCAGTCCTCGCGCTCGCGTGCGGCGCGCTCGCAGGGCTATCGTGGAATTTTCTCGCCTCGCGCCGTTTCGTTTTTTCTGGCCAGGCGCGCTCGCGCGGTGATTGAACCGAAATGGGGACTGTATGCTTCACGGTAGGCGCGCAACGACTCTGTTGTTGTCCCTGACTTTCCTGATCGCCGGCTGCGGTGGCGGCAACGACGGAGCGCAGAGCTCTTCTGCGCCGCCGACACAGCCGGCAATACCGCCACCGCCAGCCCCGACCGTTGGACTGGACGCGCGGCCCGACAACGCCACCTGCATCGCGCCCGAGCGTGCGACGGGCAGCGCCACGCTCGGCCTCGAGCGGGTTTTTCCGAAGCTCAGATTCCTCGATCCCGTCACCAACCTCTCGGAAAACCCGATCCTGCTGCTGCAGGCGCCGCGCGATTCCAAGCGCTGGTTCGTGCCGGAGCGATTCGGTCTGGTGCGCGTGTTCGACAACAACGAGAGCGTGGCGAGTTCGTCGATTTTCCTCGACCTCAAAGCGCGCGTCGAAGCCACTTGCGCCGAATGCGGCCTGCTCGGCATGGCGTTTCACCCCGATTTCCCGGCGACGCCGCGCGTGTACATCACGTACACCAGCCTGCACTACACGGGTAACGGGCCCGATACGCATCTGTCGGAATTCACTTCGCCCGACGGCGGGCTGACGCTCGATCCCGCTTCCGAGCGCATCATCCTCACGATCCAGAAGCCGACGGTCCATCACCATGGCGGTCACATCGCCTTCGGCCCCGATGGCTTTCTCTATTTCGGCACCGGCGACGGCAACGGCGCGAAAAAAAACGCCGCGCAGACCCTGACTACGCTGCTGGGCAAGATGCTCCGCATCGACATCCGCGGCACGACGGGCAACGCGCTCTATCGTATCCCCGCCGGCAATCCGTTCGCCGCCAGCACCGAGCTCTGCGGCGAGATCGGCTCGGGCACGCAGAATTGTCCCGAGATCTACGCCTGGGGCTTCCGCAATCCGTGGCGCTGGAGCTTCGATCGCCAGACCGGCGAGCTGTGGCTCGGCGACGTCGGTGAGAGCTCGATCGAGGAAGTGGATCGCGTCGTGCGCGGCGGCAACTACGGCTGGCGCTGCCTCGAAGGTACGCATGATTCGGGCCTGGACTGCGGCCAACCGGTAGGCACGCTGCTGCCCCCGATCGCCCAGTACGAACACGGCGTTGCCGGGCAAGTCATCACTGGGGGCTATGTCTATCGTGGCACTGCGGTTCCGGGCCTCGTTGGCCGCTACATCTTCACCGACTTCGGCAGCGGCCGCGTCTGGGACATTCCGAATGACACCGAACCTACCGTGACGATGACCGATGGGCTCGAATCGGGCATGAATATCTCCTCGTTCGGCGAGGGCAACGACGGCGAGCTGTATGCCGTGAACATAGGCGGCAACCTGCACCGCGTTACCGCCTCAGGCGGCGCCGCCGGCGCGGGCGTGGCGACGCAACTCTCCGCCACAGGTTGCGTGAGCCAATCGGATGCGACGCAGCCCGCGAGCGGGCTCATTCCGTACGCGCCGAGCGCGGCATTCTGGTCCGACGGCGCGCTGAAGGAGCGCTGGATCGGATTGCCGAACGGACAGAACATCACCGTCGGCGCCGACGGCGATTGGGATTTTCCGAATGGCACGGTGCTGATGAAGAACTTCCGCCTCGACAATCGTCTGATCGAGACGCGCCTGTTCATGCGTCACCCCGACGGCGTCTGGGCCGGCTACAGCTACGAATGGAATGCACAGCAAACCGACGCGACGCTGGTCCGCGGCGGCAAGCGCGCGACGATCGGCGCACAGACCTGGATCTATCCGAGCGAGGCTCAGTGCATGCAGTGCCACACGGAAGCGGCGGGCCGCGCGCTCGGCCTGGAGACGCGACAACTGGCATTCAACATCAGGTATCCGCAGTCCGGTCGCGTTGCGCACCAGCTCGTGACGCTCAACGCGATCAACACCCTGTCACCGCCGATCGCCAATCCGACAGACGAGGTCCCGTATCCCGATCCGGCCGGAACGTCGGGCTCGCTCGGCGAGCGAGCGCGCGCGTACCTGCACACCAACTGCTCGCAGTGTCATCGCCCCGGCGGGCCGACGACCTCGAACATGGATCTGCGTTTCTCGACCGCACTCGCGAATACCAACGCCTGCGACGTTGCACCTGGGCTCGGCGACCTCGGCATCGCCAACGCGCGGCTCATCGCACCCGGTGCAGCCGAGCGCTCCGTGCTGCCCACGCGCATGAACAGGCGGGGCGTTCCCGAGGCAATGCCTCCAATAGGCAGTGCGCAGCCCGATGCAGAAGGCGTGACACTGATCAGCAGTTGGATCAACTCGCTCGCAAGCTGCAACTGAAGCCTATTTCGCGAGTGCAGCGAGTCCGCGCAGCACGAGGTCCGGTACGATCCGGTAGGTGAGGCCGATCGCCCGCTCGACGCGTGCGCACGCGCCGCCCGTCAACAGCAGTTGCGGTGCCTCCCCTAGCTCGTCGCGCATCGCTTGGACCGACCGCACAATCAGCGCGGCCAGCGCATGCTCAGCGCCCTGACTGATCGCCCCAAGCGTGTTGTCAGCGAACACGCGCTCGTTGGTCGTGCCCTGTCGCGCGCGCTGCGCGATTTCACTCGTGTTGTGCAGCAGGCTCGACACCATCAGGTCCGGACCCGGCACGATGAGGCCGCCCAGATGCCGGCCGCTCGCATCGACTCCGTCGATCGTCATCGCCGTGCCGACGCTCACGACGCAGATCGCGCCCTGCTCCAGGCTCCGCGCTCCGATCATCGCGAGCCAGCGATCGACACCCAGTTGCGCAGGCTCTGGATAACTGTTGCGAATGCCGCCTGCCGCTCGAGTCGACTGCACGAATTCAGGCTGGATTCCCCACGTCGTGGCGACTGCTTCGCGTGCAACATCGCCCATGCGGGCGCCGCCGACGTTGCTGATCAGCACGCGCTTCGCGCGCTGACCTGAGCGCAGGATCACTTCGGTGAGTTTCTCGGACGTCCAATCCGAGTGTGGAGCAGCCGCCTGCGCATCGAGCACCGAGCCCGTGAGTCGCGCCCACTTGATGCGCGTGTTGCCGATATCGATGAGGAGGATCAGCGCGCGGCCCTCAAACTGACCTCACCGGAGACGAAGCGCCGCAACTGGCCGTTCACATCCACCAGCAGCGTACCGTCGAGCTCGACGCCGCAGGCCAGCCCGACCGTGGTCTCCGCCCCGCTGATGACGCGGACGTTCGCATCGGCCAGTGTGTCGAGACCGCGCCATTCCTCCGCGAACGGCTCGAAGCCACGCACGCCGAACGTCTGCAACATGCCGACAAGCTGGTGCACGAGCGCTGCTACAACTGCGTTTCGCGTCGGCGTGGAGTCGCGCACGATCTCGTGGACGTCCGCGATGAGCGCGGCCTGTTGCTCGGCGAGCTGCAGGCGCACCGCCGCTGGCATCCGCATGTTGATGCCGAGGCCGATGATGACCTGTGCCGGGCCGGCGGATTCCCCGCGCATCTCGATGAGGACGCCGCCGAGCTTGCGCTGCTGCCACATGAGATCGTTCGGCCACTTCAGTCCGACGCCTGCGACGCCCAGCGAGCGCAGCGCGTTGACCGCGGCGACTCCGACGGCAAGGCTCAGCGCGGAAAAGGTTGGCGGCGCTTCGACGAATTGCCACGACATCGACATGCAGATGCCGCTGCCGAACGGTGCAACCCAGCTGCGCCCGCGGCGCCCGCGACCGGCGTTCTGAACCTCCGCGACGCACACTTGACTGGTGCCCGGTGCCGGCGCGTCGCTTGCGGCGACGTGCCGATTCGTCGAATCGACCGTCAGCAGTACCTCGAGACGCTCGACGCGTTCGCGGGTCTCGGCAGGCAGCGCGCCCGCGATCGCTTCACGATCGAGCAGATCGACCGCGCGCGGCAACCGATATCCCTGTCGTGGTACGGACTCGATGTGGATACCCATCGCTTGCAGCGTCCGCACGAGCTTCCACACGCCACCGCGGGAAATCCGCAGCCGGCGCGCCAATTGCTCGCCCGAATAGAATGCGCCGCTGGAGAGCATCGCCAGCAGCCGCGTGCGACGCGCGAGCGTCCGGGCAGCGGAGCGGTTTTTTTTCGCCGCTGCAGCCATCGTCATCGCCGGCGCAGCAACCAGAGACTTCGAGCACGATTCTCGGTTCCGGCGCGCATGCGCTCGATGTTGGCCCGATGCGTGTAGCAGACGAACAGCAGCATCACGCAACCGAACGTCAGCAGCGCTTGGGCGGGCTGGATACCCGCGAGAGCGATGTAGGCCGGAAAGGTTGCAGTGGCGATCATCGTGGCAAGACCGACGAAGCCCGTGAGCAGTACGACGATGAGCCAGATGATCAACAGCGGAATCAACGCCGCCGGCTTCAGGCCGAGCACGACGCCGACGAGCGTGGCGGCGCCTTTGCCGCCGCGAAAGCCGTACCAGACGGGATACACGTGGCCGACGACGACGGCAGTCGCACAGGCGACGGCGAGCCACATGCGGTCGATTGTCGGATCGATACCGATGAGCGGCAGATCGAGGCCCGGCAACAACCCGGCAGCGAGCCAGCCTTTGCCGGTATCGATGATGATGACCCAGATCGCGAACGCCAGCCCCTGGGTCCGGAGGGCGTTCGTGCCGCCGGCGTTGCCGCTGCCCATTGTGCGGATGTCGACGCCGCCGCGCAGCTGACCGACCACGAGGCTGCCGATGATCGAGCCGAGCAGGTACGCGAGCAGGGTCTTGAAGCCGAGTTCGACCATGCGCGGAATTGTAGTCGGGCCAAAGCCCGACCTACAGGGGTTTCTTCGGCAGATGCACTTCCGCCAGCATGCAGCGAACGCTGCCGCCCCCGAGTGTCTCGATCGTCGGGATCGCGGCCGCGATGAGTTTCCCGCTCCGGCCGAGCGTCGCGCGCTGCTGCGGCGACAGCGAATCGAGTGCACGCTGCGACATCGCGATCAGCGGCTCGCCGCGCACGGAGCGTAGCTCCAGCATGTTGCCCGCGAATTCGGACAGCTGTTCGAAGCTCAGGTCCACGATCTCGTGTCCCGTGGTACGCAGCGTGCCGACGACTGCAGCGCGCTCCGCCTCGCGAATGCAGTCCGAGCAGATCGCCGCGAAGTTCGTGCCGATACACATCAGCACGTTGGTGTGATAGATCGGCACGCCGCCGGCATCGAGAGCCTCGAAGGCCACGACTTCATAGTCGAGCTGCTGCGCGAAGTCGCCGAGCACATCGACATCGGTGCGCGGCGAAATGCACGCGTACGCGATTCGGTTGACGCGGTCGAGAACGAGACTGCCGGTGCCCTCGAGGAATTTGCCGTCGCGCTCGTGAGCCGTCAGGTCGAGTATGCGCGTAATGCGGAAGCCGTGCTCGATGCTGAGCCGCTCCAGCAGCTCCCGGCGCCTCTCCTGGCGGCGGTTCGCGGCGAGCATCGGATAGAGCACGACCGAGCCGTCGGCGTGAAAGCTCACCCAATTGTTCGGGAAGATCGAATCGGGCGTGTGCGGCTCGGGCGTGTCGGCGAATGCATGCACACTTACGCCGGCTGTCGTCAGGACTTCGACCAGGCCATCGAACTCGCGCGCAGCTGCTGCCTGCACCTCACCCGCCCCGACGTTCGGCGCCTCGCCCTGGAAGCGGTTGGATGCAAGCGTCTGGGGATTCCCGGCGAAGTTGACCGGGCGGACCATCACAACGTCGCTCGCGCCCTGAAGTTCGCCAATGCTCATGCTGCCATTCTGCCAGGACCTGGGAACTTCGTCTGGCGATGAAGCATAAGGCGTAGGTCGGCCGCAGAGGGTCGGAGGGTCGCTGTCGCGGGTCCACCAGATGAGCGGCGTTCGCGACTGTCGCTGCGACCGCATTGCAGGGCTTCCGCCAAACCGGAATGCAGCTGGGCGAGGGCGCCGCCTGGCGCCGTCGCACTTGATGCTGGACGTTCTGTGGAGATTTCTTATGGACTTGGGCTTCGAGACTTGTGGCAACGCCACGCTGATTGCATACGACAGGGGCTCACCCGTTGTCGTGACGGACCCATGGATTCGTGACGCTCAATACTTCGGCTCATGGATGCTGCCGTACAGCTTCAGTGCACGGCAGATGGAGAGCCTGCGCCAGGTACGGTACGTATGGCTCTCGCATGGCCACCCGGATCACTTGAATCTTCAGTCGCTGGAAACTTTCCGCGACAAGATCCTGCTGGTGCCCAAGCATCGGGGTGAGCGCATCGCGTCGGACCTGCGGCAGGCCGGGTTCAAGGTGCAGGATCTGCCGAGCGGCGAATGGGTGCAGCTGTCCCCGCGCGTGCGAGTGATTTCCTATGCGGATTGGAATCAGGACGCCGCCGTCCTGATCGCACTCGGCGACAGGTGCGGCGTGCTGAACCTGAACGATGGTGGCGCGCTCGGAACGAGGGCGCAGTTGCTGCGTCAACTCAGCGCGT
>DATJIP010000179.1:0-6941 GCA_035493235.1 Steroidobacteraceae bacterium | reverse complement strand
GTCCATCAGCACGTCCGCGGGCCGAAGGCCGGCGCGCCGCGCCGGCACGTCGTTCCATCCGTATGGATCGGCGCGGCCCAACAGATCGGGTCGCCTGCACCGCCGCTCGCGACGCCTAGGCGGCTGCGAGACCGATCGAGGTCGGTGTCTGCGAAATGTGGCACTGCTCGAACAATCGTCTCGCCTCATTGAGGTCGTTCGGGTCGTTGCATCGCCGCCCACGGACTTCGAGAACGCGTGCCCGTGCCGGCAGGGTGCCAACCGCCTCGGACCGCCGCAATCCGCGGTCCCAGGCTTCGCGGGCGCCCCGGATGTCCCCGCGCACGAACTTGAACTCACCGGCGATTCTCAAGCTCTCGACTGCTCCCTCATCGTGGACCCGCCGACCCTGGGTGAGAGCTTGCTGCACGGCGCGCGAAGCCGCGCGCACGAGAAACCTCTCCGGCTGGCGAGATCGCTCCAGCGTCGCTACGGTGACCTCCGCGTACGACATCAGCGGCAACGTCGAGAACAGCCCCGTCAGCCGATGCGTACGAAGCAGCCGCAGCGATTCGACGCCACACGACTGCGCACCCTCGAGTTGGCCGAGCCGGGTCAGGAAGGAGGTCCGAAGGCCGAGCGCGTGGGCAAGCGCCCGGTGCTCCGGGATCTCGCGGCAAAGCGGGATCGCGCGGTCCACCGCGTCCAGGGCCTCGCGATAGCTCCCGCGTGCGGCATTCACCATCGCGCGAACCGTCAACGCCCATGTCTTGGCATGGCGATCCGCAGCTTCGTTGGCGACCTGCTCCAAGCGGTCGGCGATCTCGAACATCGAGGGTTGGCCCGCCCGATGCAAGCATAGGAACAGGTTCGTCATCACGGAGGCCCAGAGTCGGATCTCCCCGGCTGCCCAGCAGATCTCCGCGGCCTGCGCTTCCACGTCGATGGCGCGCTGCCATTCCCCGGCCGCCTGGCAATAGAAGCCTTCGAAGAAAAGCGCGTGCGCGCGAGTGGGCGCGTTGCAGTGGGCGAGCGCAGTCTCACTCGCACGATCGTGAAACCAGCGCGACGTCCGGTACGCGCCGATCGACGAGAACACGAGGCCCATCACGCCGAGTCCGATCGTGTGGCCGCGCACTGTGGGGTCCGGCTTGGTGATCTGAACGAGCCTGAGGCAGTCGTAGAGCTGGTGCAGTTGGTCGGTGAAGAAGTGGATCCAGGCCATGGTCTCCCACACCTGGCAGGCCATGGCATCCCTCTCGCTGATGGGCGTGACGACGGCAGCATTGCCACGCGAGAGCAACGGGCGCATCCACTGCCCGAGCACACCGCGCACCACCGCGACGGTCAGTGCAAACCGGTTGGGTGGAAGTCTGTGGCCGAGGCGCTGCAGCGCCGAGACGAGCGCGTCCAACGCCAGCGAATGCCGCCCCGCCCGGAAGTGCGCGTCAGCGACCCGCATGTCCAGCTCCGCGCGCTTGGTGCTACCAATTCCGTGCAGCTGCGAGCGATCCGCATCCGCAATGACTGCGTTGTACAGCTCGAGCGCCTCCTCGTCCGCCGCAAGCCGGTCGGCTTGCTCGGCAGCTTTGAACACATAGTTGCGCGCCTTCTCGCTGTCATGCGCCTTGGCAAAGTGGTATGCCAGCATGGAATAGAACGGTTCGAGGCGGCCGGCGAACAGCTGCTCGATCGTCTCGCCGACGCGCTGGTGCATCTGGCGCCGCCGGTCCTCGAGCAGACTGTCGTAAGTCGCCTGCTGGATGAGCGGATGTCGAAACGCGTACTCCAGCTCGGGGATGAGTTGCCTCTCGTCGATCAGCTCGGCGGCGTGCAGCGTTGCCACGTCTTCGTCGAGGCGGGCTCCCACCGCGACGACCTCCTTCAGCACGCAGTACAAAAAGGTGCGCCCGACGACCGCGGCCGCCTTGAGCACCTGCTTGACCTCGTCTTCGAGCCGGTCGATGCGCGCAAGGATCAGGCCCTCGATCGTCTGCGGCAGCCGGGCCACCAGGAACTCGGAGGTCGTTCGCCAGTTGCCCCCGTCGCCCCGCTCGATGGCTCTCGTCGCGATCATCGCGCGCAAGAGCTCGCCCAGGTAGAAGGGATTGCCGGCCGCACGCTTGAGCAGCATGTCGCGCGCTACGTCCGGCAGCGTGCCGCCGTCGAGCAACTGCTCCGCGAGCCGCATGCTGTCCGCCTTTGAGAGGGGTTCGAGCTCGAGAACGACCGCACGAAGCAACGGCGGATCCGCATCGGGCGAGACCGCCCTTCGAAATCGCTGCGATGTGCCCTGGGGCTCGAGCCGGCTCGCGACGACGAACAGGATCGGAGCGCTGTCCGAGAGCGGCAGCAGATGCTCGAGCAAGGCGGCCGATGATGCGTCAGCCCAGTGCCAGTCCTCGAGCGCGACGACGAGCGGGCGCTCGCGGGCGCTGCGTTCGAACAAGAGGAGTGCAGCGCGGAAGATCTGATGGCCGATCGCTGCGCCGTCGAGCGCAGCAACGCGTCGACGTAACGGCGCGGGCAGAGTCAGCGCGAGAAGCGTGCCGAGGTACGGCAGCAGCTCATCCGCCTGCTCGCCAAAGAGTGCGCGCATGCCCGCGTCTACCTTGTGCCAACTCGTGCTCTCATCGTCGCGCTCGTCGATCGCAAACGCGGCGCGGATCACTTCGCGAAAGGACCAGTAGCTGAGCGTCTGCCCGAACGACAGGCAGTTGCCCTGGAGCCATTGCAGGCCTCGCGCCCGGGCGACGCCGCGCGCCGCTTCCATCAGCCGTGATTTGCCGATTCCGGCGTCTCCGATGAGGCCGACCACGCCGCCTTGGTGCCGGGTCTGCAAGCGCTCGAGAGCGGCCTCCAGTGCCGGTACTTCCCTGGCCCTCCCGACGAGTGCGTTGGGGCTGTCTGGGGCCTCTGGCCGATGCGGTGAAAGGTCGGCTGCAACGAGGCGATAGATCGGAACTGCAGCAGTCTTCCCTTTCAGGACCCGGAAGCCGAGGGCATCGAACTGCGCGTGCTCCCGCGTCGCCTGCCACACGGCCTCGGTGACCAGGATGTCGTCGGGCTCAGCCTCACCGAGCACACGCGCCGCGACATTGGTTGTGTCGCCAATGGCGGTGTAATCCTCCCGAAGACGATCGCCGATGCGCCCGACGACAACCGCGCCGCTGTTCATCCCCATGCGCACGTGCAGGCGAATGTCGCCTGCGGCAGAGATCTCGGCACGCAGCGCGCGTCGGATCGCAAGAGCAGCGAGAACGGCGCGGCGCGAGTGATCCTCGTAGGACACCGGCGCACCGAACAGCGCCATGAACCCGTCCCCGAGGAACTGGTTGATCGTGCCCCCGTATCGGTGGACCTCGGCGAGCGCTGTCTCGAAGAAAGCGCTGAGCACGGCGTGCATGTGCTCGGCGCCGATGCGCTCGGCGAGGCCCGTGGAATCGCAGATATCGCAGAACAGGACGGTGACGGGCTTGCGCTCGCCTTCGACGGCGCTGCGCGTCGCGAGCATCTCCGCGCTCACATACTCCGGCGTGTAAGCAGCGACGGCCGGATCGTCGCTGCTCGCCGTCGCTTCGCGCAACCGCGTGCCGCAGCCGGCGCAAAAGCTCTGCCCGTTTGCGTTGGCATGACCGCACTCGCCGCATCGCATCGCCGGACCTTCTCCGGACATGGATCTTGCGCTCGGGGCGGCGCGCCTACAAGGGTCAAGCGGCCGCTGCAAACGGATTGAGCCGGCGTGCGCACAAGCAGACGGTCACCGAGGACCGCTCATGGCCGCTGTGAGTCGATCGCCTCAAGGCGCTATTCGACCCATCAGCGACATTGGTCGGCGCGCGATTGCCCGCTCACAAGCCGACGCACGGCTTGCTGCAAACTCACTATGAGAGCCTGTCAGTTGACCATGCGAGAGCAACGGCGTAGGGTGGTCGTCCACGTCAGGCATCCGTCAGAGGGCCACCATGCCGTTCACTCGCGTACCCGTGCTCGGCATCTCGACCGGCCGTCGCTTCTGCCAAGGAACCGCGGGCTGATTAAGTGACTACGCGTCGACGGTTGATGCTTTCACTCGGAGCTGTCCTCGCGGGCCACGCGCCCTCACTGTGGGCGCAGGCGGCGTTGCCGCGCGTGCGCCGCGTCGGCGTGCTCCAGCCCGGGCCCGACCCCGAACCCGGCGTGCCCGCGGCGGGGCGCAGCAGCGCGCCGGTATGGCAGAGCCTGGGCTGGGTCGACGGCGAGACGCTGAGCGTCGAGCGCCGCTATGCCGATTGGCGCGTCGAGCGCATGCCCGAACTGGTCAACGATCTGCTGAAGAAAGACCCCGAGGTGCTGATCGCCTTCGGTCCCGACGCCGCGGTGGCGGCAGCACGCGCGACACACACGGTGCCGATCGTCTTTGCCTTCGCTCTTCTGCCGATCGAGGCCGGCCTGATCGACTCCTATGTGCGGCCGGGTCGCAATGCCACGGGCACTGCGTTGAACGGCGTCGTCGAGGTCGGGACCAAGCTGATGGAGTTCCTGCGTGCCGCGGCGCCGTCGGTGCGGCGCTTGGCCTTTCTGAGCGGCGATGTGACCGGATTCACGGTCACGGGCGTGCCGATGGGTGTCGCATCGGACTACGCCACCGCCGCCAAGGCGCAGGGATTCGAGTACCAAGTCCACAGGGCGCTGCGCATCGAGGACGTCGATCGCGCGCTGGCTGAGGCTGCCGCGGGCAACGCCCAGGCGATGGCCACCAGCGGCCTGATCTCGATCGCTGCGCGCGAACGCATCGCCGAATTTGCGCTGCGTTCGCGCTGGCCCAGCGCGACCCAGAATCCGGAACTGCTGGCCGCGGGCTTGCTGATCTATTACGGTCCGACGCTTGCCGAATGGGTCCGGATGAGCGTGCACACTATCGAGATGGCGGACCGCATCCTGCGCGGAGCCCGGCCGGCCGACATCCCGGTGGAACTGCCCACACGCTACGAGCTGGCGCTGAATCTGAAGACTGCGCGCGCGCTCGGCTTGACGCTGCCGCAATCGCTATTGCTGCGCGCCGAGAGGGTGATCGAATGAAGCGGCTACAGCACCGGCCGCAGCGCCTTGCCGTTGGGCGGACGATAGACCCCGACATCGCGCAGGTCGATGGTCAGGATAGAGAGGTGGCCCCGCGAAACTGAAGAGCCGATGAGGGTGGACACTGCTCCTGAAGGCGAGGACATGGCCCGTGAGAACTGGAGCAAGCATGGGCAGACGACCCGCCGCGCGAACTCAACGGCATTCAAGGCCAAGGTGGCGCTGGCCGCGAAGGTATCGGCCGATACAGTAACTTCTACAACGCCCGCCGGCCGCACTCGAATCAGAGGTGGCCCCGTTTGTTCAGACATTTCCCCAGTTTCGTAAGTGGAGCTCTGCGGGGTTAATGTCGTCAGACTGCCAGCGGGATTGCTGGCAGTGCCGCGAAGTAGAACTCGTCGGGTGTCTTCTTGTCCGGGCGAAATGCCGGAAAGCTGTCCGTGGCCAACGTCCGGAATTGGCGGCGGATTCAACCGGTCAACGCAACGGTCTGGCTGAACATCTCAGCCGGCGTCTTGAAGCCAAGTGTTTTCCTGGGCCTCTCGTTCAATTGTCTCGCCACGGCGTTGAGCCCGGCTTGTGAGTAGCTCGAGATGTCGATGCCCTTTGGCATGTACTGTCTGAGCAGCCGTTGGTGTTCTCGTTGCTGCCGCGCTGCCAGGGGCTGCGTGGGTCACAGAAGTAGACCTGGATGTCGGTGGCAAGCGTGAAGCGCTTGTGGCCAGCCATCTCCTTGCCCCGATCCCACGTGAGTGACTTGTACAGCTCTTGGGGGAGTTTGCGTGCGTTCTTGATCAACGCGTCAACGACCGTTTCCGTGTCCTTGCTCGCCACCTTGGCGAGCATGACGTAGCGCGTCTGCCGCTCCACCAGCGTGGCGATCTGGCTATTGTGGGCGCCGAACATCAGATCTCCTTCCCAGTGACCAGGCACGGCGCGATCCTCGAGCGATGCAGGGCACTCGCTGATCGACACGGCACCGACGATCTGCCCGTGGTTCTCGGTCTTCTGCGTGTGATGCCGAGACCGGCGCATGCCGCGCGTGCGCCTCAGGTGCTGCAGGAGCTCCTTCTTCAGGGCGCCGCGCGCCTGGATGAACAGACTTCGATAGATGGTCTCGTGCGACACGCGACAGCTCTCGTCATGCGGATAGGCCTGCTCGAGCCATCCGGCGATCTGTTCAGGTGACCACAACAACCGAAGCTTGTCGGTCACGATCTGCGCCAGAGCTCTGTTGTTGGCTAGTTTGCAGCACTTGGGGCGAAGCGCTCGGGTCCAGGCCGCACTGTCTGCTTCGCTGGCACGGTAGGCTGCTGGACCTCCGTTGCGCCTGAGCTCGCGACTGACCGTCGATGTCGCTCGCCCGAGCTGCGCAGCGATCGAGCGGATCGATTGCCCCTCGACCATCGCGCGGGAGATCTCCTCACGCTCCAAGAGCGTCAATGCGATCGCTGCTCGCGTCCGTCGCGGTGGCTTGATGCCACCGGTGCGCGACAAGATGCCCTGAACCGAGGTATGAGCGCGATCAAACAGGTGCGCGATCTGGTGCAGCGTCCAGCCTTGCCTCCATCGCTCCCACACCACCGCCTTCTGGGCCTCTGTGTAGTAGGTGCGCGTGCGGTACCTCATCGGCAACACTCCTGCTGCTCACGCAGCGATCAGTGTGTTCCATCGACCGGTTGAATCCGCCGCCGAAGCCAGTCACCTATGTCGGATGGCGGGGACTACAGCTGTATGCGACGGCTGTCCACGTCCGGGTATGGGTACTCCATGTGTCGCGCCGTAGCACGCGCGATGGACTCGCCGAAGTAATCCTCCGTGCAGCTCGACTCTTCGTCCGAGTATGCGGAGCACGCTCGACCGCTCGCATTGCCCATCCAGTTAGGCGGCGACAGAATGAC
>DATJIP010000178.1:0-10046 GCA_035493235.1 Steroidobacteraceae bacterium | reverse complement strand
GAGCGGTCGAAGCGGAATTCACCGCCGAATTCTTGCAGTCGAGCATATCGTCACGAACCATCCCGGGCCGGTAGATGACGCTATCTGCCGAGGTCATGATGAAGGTATGGACCGTGCCGTGCGGCACATTGGCCTGAGCAACAGTCTCTGGCGACGGACGATGCGTCGGACCGATGATGAAGTTGCCGTCGCTATCGATCGACGGAACCGCCCCATCGGGCAATTCTGCCGCTTTCGGATAATTCGGATTGTGCGGGTCGCGAGTAGGCGGAGTGGTCTTCAGATCGAGCCCCGTCGTATCGATGAAGAACGGTGCCTTCGGATCGGTTGTGTTGCCACCAGCCGGAACCGACGCATTGGGCGGTACGCAGGCGGTATCGGCGGCGATGGCCGGCATCGCGGCAGCCGTCGAGAGTAGTGCTAACACGAGAACAGTCTGTGCCGTGGTCATCTGCAATCGCCTCCTTCTTCGGGCACCGGCCCGGTTCCGTTTTTGGACGAAGTGATTCATACATTAGTCGTATGCGGGTGACAACGTCAAGTCTGGTATACGGGCAGTTGATCGGCCCTTCACAGACCGAACGCACCCTCGCTGGTCGAGCCTTCCGAGTTATCGGGGCTCGTGCGCCGCGTGTCCGCTACGGGTCTCTGACAGGTAGCTGACACGCGGCGTGCCATCACAGACATCTTCGAGTTCAATCACCGCTGCTACGGATATCGATGGGTACGGGCGGCCGCGCGATCCGGCCGCGTCCGTCAACCGCCGAACATCAATGCGGCAATGCCGGAATCATCCAGCTCAATACGTGCTGCTGCAGGAACACGAGCATGCCGAGCAGCAGCGTCAGGAACACGCTGTGCCAGAACGTTCGGGCGAACACCACGCCCTCCTGCCCCTTCAGGTCCGTCGTCGCGACGCCCGTTGCGATGTTCTGCGGCGAGATCATCTTGCCCATCACACCGCCCGACGAGTTGGTCGCCGCCATCAGCACCGGATCGAGGCCGAGTTGCTTAGCCGCCACGACCTGCAGGTTGCCGAACAGGGCGTTGCCCGAGGTGTCACTGCCCGACAGGAACACCGCGATCCAGCCGAGCGACGCGGACACGAGCGGGAACATCGCACCAGCCGAGGCGACGCCCATCCCGAGCGTGTAGCTCATCCCCGAGTAGTTGAGCAGGTACGCGAGCGCGACGATCATCATCACGGTGGCAATCGCGATACGCGTCTGCTTCCAGGTCTGCGCGACGCAGGCGAAGAAGCCGCTGACGCCGACGCGCGTCCAGAGCGCCGTGAGCACCGCGGCGACGAGGATCGCCGTGCCGGTGCCGAGTGGCTGGAACGTCCAGACCGCCGCATAGGATTTGTGATAGAGCGTCATGTACACGGCATTGTGCAGACCGGGCCACTGGATGTTCGCCTGACCGATCGACGCGACGTTCGCGTGAACCCAGACGATCACGATGATCGACACGAGGATCCACGGCATCCAGCCACCGTAGCCGACACGGTCCGCGTGATTCGTCGCGCGCTTCGAGCTGCGTGCGAGCGCGAACGCCGGATCCGGCTCCGGCTTCCAGAACTTCAGGAACACGATCGTGATGATCAGCGACGTCATCGAGGCAAGGACGTCCGTCAGCTGGTAGCCGAGGAAGTTCGACGTGATGAACTGCGCAAGTGCGAAGCTGCCGCCCGAAACCACGAGTGCGGGCCAAAGTTTGCCGATAGAGCGAATGCCACCATAGATGCCGACGACATAGAACGGCAGCAGGAATGCGAAAAACGGCAACTGGCGGCCCACCATCGCGGCGAGCGTCTCGGCAGGCAGCGACGTGACGGCGCCGAGCACCGTGATCGGCACGCCGAGCGCGCCGAAAGCGACAGGCGCCGTGTTGAAGATCAGCGTGAAGGTCAGCGCTTCGAGCGCCGGGAAGCCGAGCCCGATCAGCAGCGCGCTCGTGATCGCGACCGGCGTGCCGAACCCGGAAATCCCTTCGAGCAGACAGCCGAACGAGAACGCGACGACAAGCAGCACGAGACGCCGGTCATCGGGCAGGTGGTCCAGCATCCATTGACGGAACTGGTCGAAGCGTCCCGATTTCACTGCGATGTTGTACAGCAGCAATGCGTTGACGACGATCCACATCACCGGGACCAGCGCGAGTGTCATGCCGGCAGCAACGGAGTCAAACGCGAGACCGACCGGCATGCCCCAGGCGGCGACCGCGATCACGAGGCCGGACACAAGTCCTCCGAGCGACGCCTGCCAGGCCGGCCGGCGTAAGAACCCGAGCATCACGAGCGCGACGGCGATCGGGATAGCTGCGACGACAAACGAAAGGGCGAGCGAGTTACCCACCGGAGTCAGCGGCTGGGCAAACAACGTACCGGCAGGTAGCTGCAATTCAGTGTTCATCTAGTCTCCATTTTTCCCATAGACGGGATTTATTTCCGCAACGCCGTCGAGATCAAGGCAAAAGCCGCACCCTGCATGCGCGGTCCTTCGTCGAAGCGACAAAAAAAAGCGGGCGCCGTAGCGCCCGCCTGAAACGATCAGCCTGCTGGCTGGTGCTGCTTGAATGCGAGTCTGTACTGATGCAGCAGCGGCTCGGTGTAGCCGCTCGGCTGGTCCTTGCCTTCGAACACGAGTGCGCACGCGGCCTTGAATGCGTAGGACGCATCGAAGTTCGGCGCCATCGGAAGGTAGTTCGCGTCACCGGCGTTCTGCTGGTCGACCACGGCGGCCATCCGGCGGAACACGTCGAGCACGAACTCGCGCGTGATGACGCCGTGATGCAGCCAGTTCGCGATGTGCTGGCTCGAAATGCGCAGCGTCGCGCGGTCTTCCATCAGGCCGATGTTATTGATGTCGGGCACCTTGGAACATCCGACACCTTGTTCGACCCAGCGCACGACGTAGCCGAGAATGCCCTGCGCGTTGTTCTCGACCTCGCGGCGGATTTCCTCGTCGCTCCACTGGGCGCGCTCGACGACAGGTACCGTGAGCAGCTCGTCGAGAAGCGCTTCACGCTCTTGCGCGTAGTCGATCCGTTCGAGTTCCTGCTGGACAGCCTGCACATCGACGTCGTGATAGTGCATCGCGTGCAGCGTCGCCGCAGTCGGGGACGGCACCCACGCCGTATTCGCGCCTGCGCGCGGATGCGCGATCTTCTGTTCGAGCATTGCGTGCATCAGGTCCGGCATCGCCCACATGCCCTTGCCGATCTGCGCGCGTCCGCGAAGCCCGGCGGACAGGCCGGCGAGCACGTTGCTGCGCTCGTAAGCGCCGATCCACGCGGACGCCTTCATGTCGCCCTTGCGGAGCATCGGGCCCGCTTCCATCGCGGTATGCATTTCGTCGCCGGTGCGATCCAGGAAGCCGGTGTTGATGAACGCCACGCGCGAGGCTGCAGCCGCGATGCACGCCGACAGGTTGACGCTCGTGCGACGCTCCTCGTCCATGATGCCCATCTTGATCGTGTCGCGCCCCACACCGAGCAAGTCTTCGATGCGCGAGAACAGATCGGCGGCGAATGCCACTTCGACCGGGCCGTGCATCTTCGGCTTCACGATGTAGATCGAGCCCTCGCGCGAGTTACGCCTGGCTTTCAGGTCGTGCATCGAGCAGAGCGTCGTCACAACGCCGTCGAGGATGCCTTCCGGGATCTCGTTGCCGTCGCGGTCGAGCACCGCGCCCGTCGTCATTAGGTGGCCGACGTTGCGCACGAAGAGAAGCGAGCGGCCAGGCAGCGTCAGCGTCGAGCCGTCCGGCGCGCGGTACTCGCGATCGGCGTTCAGACGCCGCGTGAACGTGCGGCCGCCCTTCGCGACCTCCTCAGTCAGCGTGCCCTGCATCAAACCGAGCCAGTTGCGGTAGAACTCGACCTTGTCGCTCGCGTCGACGGCCGCCACCGAATCCTCGCAGTCGATGATGGTGGTGAGCGCCGCTTCGAGAATCACGTCCTTCACGTGGGCCGGATCGCTCGCACCGATCGGCGTCGATGTATCGATCTGAATCTCGATGTGCAGGCCGTGGTGCTTGAGCAGGATCGCGCTCGGCGCACTGGCGTCGCCCTGGTAGCCGACGAACTGCGCTGGGTCAGCGAGTTGCATCGTGCCCGACGCAGTCGTAACAGACAGCTTGCCGCCCTCCGCCGTGTAGCCCGCCGCGGCGCGATGCGAGCCGCTCGCGAGCGGCACGGCGCGATCGAGGAAGTCACGCGCGTACGCGATCACACGCTCGCCGCGCACCGGGTTGTACGCGCCATCGCGCGTCGCGCCGCCGTCTTCGGACAACGCATCGGTGCCATACAGCGCGTCATACAAACTGCCCCAGCGCGCGTTCGCCGCGTTAAGCGCGTAGCGGGCGTTCGACAACGGCACGACGAGCTGCGGACCGGCCTGCGAAGCAATCTCGTTGTCGACGTTCGTGGTGGTCGCAGCAACGCGCTCAGGCGCAGGCACGATATAGCCGAGTTGGGTCAGAAACTCTCGATAGGCGCGCATGTCTCGCACCGGTCCCGGATTCGCGCGATGCCATCCGTCGAGTTCCTGCTGCATCCGGTCGCGCTCGGCGAGCAGCACGCGGTTGCGCGGCGCGACTTCGTGCACGAGCGCCGAGAAGCCGTGCCAAAACACGCCAGTGTCAACGCCTGTACCCGGCAGTGCTTCCATTTCAATGAACCGGGCGAGCCCTTCGTCGACCTGAAGTCCGTGATGTTCGATCATTTCCCTACCTTTTCTTGCTTCCTGCCTGAACTAAATAAGCCGCCGCACTCATGCGGCAATGCTGTTTGCGCCAGCCTTCGCGACCTGCGCGTCCTGGTCGGGCTTCACCCCCGAGACGCCGACGGCGCCAATCACCTGTCCATCGACGATGACCGGCACACCGCCTTCGAGCGTCGCCACGAGCGGTGCGCTCAGGAACGCAGTCCGGCCGCCGTTGATCATGTCCTCGTAGGCCTTCGACTCGCGTCGGCCAAGCGCGGCGGTGCGCGCCTTCTCCTGCGAGATGTACGAACTCACCGGCGCGGTGCCGTCGAGGCGCGCGAGCGCGAGCGGATGGCCGCCGTCGTCGACCACCGCGATCGCGACGGCCCAGCCATTGCGCTGCGCTTCGTCACGAGCGGCTTCGAGGATTCGGGTCGCTTCGGCAATGCCGAGTACGGGTTTCATCTGCATCTCAGTCTTTCTCCAGTATTGACCGCAGTCAGGTCTTTAGCCCTAACTCCGGCCACATCAAAAAGCGGTTGCTATTCGGGCTTTAACAGCGAATCGACCAGTTCGATCCAGTGCACGACCTGAGTCCGGCCCGCGCTGTTCAGGTGCGTCTGGCAGCCGACGTTCGCCGTTACGATCGCGTCCGGACTGTCGGCTTCGAGTGAATCGAGCTTCCTGTCTCGCAATTGCCTTGCAATTTCCGGTTGCGTGAGCGAATAGGTGCCGGCCGAGCCGCAGCACAGGTGGGCGTTCGTTATGCTCGTCATGCCGAAGCCAAGGCGCGCGAGCACACCTTCGACTGCGCCGCCCAGGCGCTGCGCATGCTGCAGCGTGCACGGACAGTGGAACGCGATCCGTTGACCGGCGGCGGGCCTGAGCGTGTCGAGCGGCTCGGCGGAGATCACCTCGACGAGGTCGCGCGCAAGCGCGCTGACACGCCGAGCCTTCTCCGCGTACGCCTGATCGAAACGCAGCAGGTCGCCATATTCCTTGACGAACGCGCCACAGCCGCTCGCTGAAATCACGATCGCCTCAGCGCCCGCCTCGACGGCGGCCCACCACGCGTCGATGTTGTGCCTTGCGCGGTCGAGCCCGGCCTCCTGCGCGTTCAGGTGGTATTCGTTCGCGCCGCAGCAGCCTGCCTGAGGCGCTGGAGTCACGCTAATCCCGAGCCGGTCGAGCACGCGCGCGGCGGCCGCGTTCGTGTTCGGCGCGAGCGACGGCTGCACACAGCCTTCGAGCATCAGCACACGGCGCGCATGCCGCGCATGCGGCCGGGGTCTTGCCTTCGGCGCCTGTGCCGGAATCTTGTCGCGTAGCGACCCGGGCAACAGTGCGCGCACCGCGCGGCCCGCGCCGAGCAGTGCGGCAAATGTGTTCGGCCGCGATACGGTGTGGCGCAGCCCAGCGCGCAGCCAGTGCTTGCGCATCGGCCGCGTCGTGCGGCGCTCGACTTCGGCGCGCCCGATGTCGAGCAGCGCGTGATAGCGCACGCCCGACGGACACGTCGTTTCGCAATTGCGGCAGCTCAGGCACCGGTCGAGATGCAGCTGCGTTTTTTTGGTGACAGGCTGCCCTTCGAGCACCTGCTTGATCAGATAGATGCGGCCGCGCGGCCCGTCGAGCTCGTTACCGAGCAACTGGTAAGTCGGGCAGGTCGCGTTACAGAACCCGCAGTGCACGCAGGCACGCAGGATCGATTCGGCCTCTTCCGCGCGCTCGAGAGACCGCGCTGCTTCGCTCAGATTGGTTTGCATCGGATAAGGTATTCAGCGTCAGAGATCTGCGTAGAGTCTGCCCGGGTTGAAGATCCCCAGCGGGTCGAGCCGCGCCTTCAGGCGCTTGTGCAATCGCATCAGCGGCTCGGGGAGCGGCTGGAACGGTGTGTCCGTCACACGTGGCGTGAACGCGTTTGCGTGACCACCGAGTTCGCGTGCGATGCGGCGGACTTCGCTTGTATCGGCGTCGGTCTTCAACCAACGCTGCGCGCCTCCCCAGTCGAGGAGCACGTCGCCCGGCAATGCCGGATGCGGCGCATCGACGGCCACCGACAAGCGCCAGAGCGGGCGAGCATCCGCGAAGAACGGCAGCGTGAAGCCGCGCAATCTGGTCCAGAATCCTTCATCGCCCTCGACGCCGCCGATCGCCTCGCGCGCGGCGCGCACAAAGCCCACGCCGCCTTCGAGACGCAGTTGCAGAACGCCATCAGCGTGGCATGCGCCCGCGACGGGCAGGCCCTTCACGCGCCAGTCGGCGAGCCGCTTGCGCGCAGCGTCCGGAGTCAGTTCAAGCGCGACGTAGCGAGTCTCGCGCGGTTTCGGTAGCACCTTGAACGACACTTCGGTCACTAGCCCGAGACAGCCGAAACTCCCCGCCATCAGCCGCGTCACGTCATAGCCGGCGACGTTCTTCATCACTTCTCCGCCGAAGCGCAGGTGCTTGCCGTCGCCCGTGATCACGCGGCAGCCGAGAGCGAAGTCGCGCACCGCGCCGACCCACGGACGCCGCGCACCGGACACGCCGCTCGCGAACACGCCGCCCATTGTGGCCGTACCGCCGAACGCGGGCGCTTCGAACGGCAGCATCTGGCCGGCGTCATCAAGCGCAGCTTCAACATCGGTGAACGGCGTGCCTGCACGCACCGTCACGACGAGTTCGGTCGGGTCGTAATGAACGATGCCGCGATGGCTGCGCGTATCGATCTCAGTTGCGTCAACCGCGCGTCCGAGAAATGCCTTACTGTCGCCGCCGCGAATTCGCAGCGGCGTGCGCGCGGCGCGCGCCGCCTCCACCTGCGCGATCAACGCGACGCTGTCGTCCATCGAATCCAGTTCGCGACGCATCAGAACCGCTCCAGTTCAGGAAAGGAAAGTTTGCCGTGGTGGACGTGCATCTTGCCGAATTCGGCGCAGCGATGCAGCGTCGGGATGTTCTTGCCGGGATTGAGAAGACGCGATGGATCGAATGCCGCCTTGATTGCGTGGAAATACTCGATCTCGTCGCTGTTGAACTGCACGCACATCTGATTGATCTTCTCGCGGCCAACGCCGTGCTCGCCCGTGATGCTGCCGCCCACCTCAACGCACAGTTCGAGGATCCGGCCGCCGAGTGCCTCGGCGCGATCCATCTCGCCGGGCTTGTTTGCGTCGAAAAGGATCAGCGGATGCATGTTGCCGTCGCCTGCATGAAACACGTTGGCGACCTTCAGGCTGAATTCATCCGACAGTCTGGCGATCTCCTTCAGCACGCGTGGCAACTGGCGCCGCGGAATCGTGCCGTCCATGCAGTAGTAGTCGGGCGAGATGCGGCCCACGGCCCCAAACGCGTTCTTGCGGCCCGCCCAAAAGCGCTGCCGCTCGGCCTCGTCGCGCGCGACGCGCAGCTCCGTTGCACCGGCTTCCCGCAGCAGAGCGCCAACGCGTTCGGCGTCCTCCTCGACGTCGTCCTGCGATCCGTCCAGCTCGCAGAGCAGGATCGCCTCGGCATCGACCGGGTAGCCGGCGTGAACGAAATCCTCGGCCGCACGGATCGACAGGTTATCCATCATTTCGAGGCCGCCCGGGATCACGCCCGCGCCGATGATGTCCGCCACCGCCCCGCCCGCACACGCGACGTCATCGAAGCTCGCCATCAGCACCTTGACGCTCTGCGGCTTCGGCAGGAGCTTCACAGTCACCTCGACGACGACACCGAGCATCCCCTCCGAGCCCGTGAAGAGGGCGAGCAGATCGAAGCCAGGGCTGTCGAACGCATCGGCGCCGAGCGTGATCAGCTCGCCGTTGATCGTCAGCATGTCGAGCTTCAGGATGTTATGCACGGTGAGGCCATACTTGAGGCAGTGCACGCCGCCCGCGTTCTCGGCGATGTTGCCGCCGATCGAGCATGCGATCTGCGACGAAGGATCGGGCGCGTAATAGAGGCCGTGCTGTGCGACTGCCTGTGAGATGGCAAGATTGCGCACGCCGGGCTGTACGCGCGCGATGCACGCGTGCGGATCGACTTCGAGGATCCGGTTGAATTTCGCCATGACGAGCAGGATGCCCTTCTCGAGCGGCATTGCGCCGCCCGACAGGCCGGTTCCCGCACCGCGCGCCACGACCGGCACGCCACGCGCCGCTGCGATCTGCAGCACGGCGCGCACTTCGTAGACGGTTGACGGCAGGACGACGAGCAGAGGCACCGTTCGATAGGCGGCGAGGCCGTCGCATTCGAACGGCCGCAGATCCTCCAGCTCAGTCAGAATTTCCAGTTCGGGAGCGCCCGCCCGCAGTGCTGTCGCAAGATCTGCGCGGTCGACCGTCGGCAGCGGGCCGTCGATCTCTTCGTCATACATGAAGCTCATTGCCTTGTCTCGCTCTGCGCGCAGCGCAGAGCGCCCTATTGCCGAGAATGCAGCGATTCTCCGGGTGCCGGCGCGGCTGTCGAGTGCCAGCAGCGGTGGTAATACCAGTTTTTTCCAAAGGCACTGGACGTGGGCTATTGCACGACCTCAAAAGCCAATACAGACGGGAGTTCGTGCGAAAATTACCCCAGTCGCCCTAACGTGGTCATACCAGTATGAAAATGAATGCAGAAACCGCTGTCGCGCGGCGTGTTGCCGATGTGGCGGCCGAGCGCATCGAGAAGCTGATCGTCGAAGGCATCCTCAGGGTCGGGCAAGCTCTGCCGTCCGAGCGGCGCCTCACGCAGAAGCTCGGCGTGTCACGCACAGCGTTGCGCGAGGGGATGAAGTTACTGCGCGCACGCGGCGTGATCGAGACAGTGCACGGCAAGGGATCATTCGTCGCCAACCTGACCGAGCAGGCACAGATCACGCCGATGATGCACTTGCTCGCGTCGCAGCCGCGCACGCTCTATGACCTCTTCGAGGTACGCGGGATGCTTGAGGCCGAGGCGGGCCGCCTCGCAGCACGGCGTGGAACCGAGGCCGATTTCATCCTGATCACGCGGCGCTATGAGGAAATGATCGCGCCCGAAGCCCAGGACCTGCCGCCTGACGAGCGCGCGAAGCTCGACCACGCGTTTCACCGCGCGATCTGCGAGGCGTCGCACAACCCGATCCTCGTCAACACGCTTCAATCGCTGACGGACCTGCTGCTGAGCTCCGTCTTCGCCTCCGTCAACAATCTGTATCACCGCGCGCCACTCAAGAAGCAGATCGACCGGCAGCATGCCCGCCTCTACAACGTTGTCACCGGACGCCTGCCTGAGCAGGCGCGCAAGGCGGCGAGCGAGCATATCCGCAACGTCATCGACTATCTGCGCGAGATCGAGAATGAGGAGCAACGCCTCGTGCGGGCAACGCTTCGGCTCGAAGGGTGGAAGTAAG
>DATJIP010000177.1:0-7965 GCA_035493235.1 Steroidobacteraceae bacterium | reverse complement strand
CTGCTCGGTGCGCCACAGCGCCCAACGGTCGACCGCCACCAACTGATCGGGCGACACCTGATCCTTCGCCGGATCGAAGCCCGCCATGTTGCCGAGCAGGAAGCGCACGGTATTGCGCATGCGCCGATACGACTCGGCGATGCGCTTCAGGATCTCGTCCGACAGACTCATCTCGTTCGCATAGTCGGTCGCAGCGATCCACAGGCGCAGCACGTCTGCACCGAGCGTGCCGATGACCTTCTGCGGCAGGATGACGTTGCCGAGAGACTTCGACATCTTGCGGCCCTTGTCGTCGATCGTGAACCCGTGCGTCAGCACGGCGCGATACGGCGCGCGGTCGTGCAGGGCGACCGACGTCAGCAGCGCGCTGTGGAACCAGCCGCGGTGCTGATCCGAGCCTTCGAGATACAGATCGGCTGGCATCGTCACCTGCGGCCAATGCTTCGACACGCACGCGTGCGACACGCCCGAGTCGAACCAGACGTCGAGAATGTCTTTGACCTTCTCGTAATTCTTCGCCTCGGCACCGAGCAGCTCGACCGGATCGAGATCGTCCCACGCATCGATGCCGTGCTTGTCGACGCGCTCGGCGACGGCGTCGAGCAACTCCGCCGAGCGCGGATGCGGCTCACCGGTCGCCTTGTGCGCGAACAACGCGAGCGGCACACCCCAGACGCGCTGGCGCGAGATACACCAGTCGGGACGATCAGCGATCATGTTGCCGATCCGGCTCTCGCCCCACGCGGGCATCCACTTCACTTTGCCGATCTCGCGCAACGCGCCTTTGCGCAGACCTGCCTGCTCCATGCTGATGAACCACTGCGTAGTCGCGCGGAAGATGACCGGCGTCTTGTGGCGCCAGCAATGCGGATAGCTGTGCTTGAGAGTTTCCTCGTGCAGCAGCGTGCCGTGCTCCTTCAGCACAGCGATCACGTGCTTGTTCGCTTCGAAGACGTGCTCGCCTTCGAACAGCAGCGTGCCCTGAACGTAGCGGCCGTCGCTGCCGACGGGATTGTCGATCTTGAGCTTGTACTTCATGCCGACGGCATAGTCTTCCTGACCGTGGCCGGGCGCGGTGTGCACCAGCCCCGTGCCTGCATCGAGCGTGACGTGATCGCCGAGCACGACAGGAACCGTTCGATCGTAGAACGGATGCGCGAGCTGCAGACCTTCGAGGGCTTCGCCGCGAACTTCGCCGAGTCGCTTGAACTCATTGACGCCGACACGCTTGAGCACGGCAAACGTGAGTTCCTTCGCGAGCACGAGCAGCTCGGTACCTGTATCGACGAGCTCGTAGTCGACGTCCGGGCCCGCTGCCACAGCTTGATTTGCAGGCAGCGTCCACGGCGTCGTGGTCCAGATCACAACGCTCACCGGCGCGGTGAACGCCTTGTCGATGCCGAAGCGTCGGGCCAGATCGCCAACATCCTTGACCGCGAAGCGCACATCGATCGCCGGCGAAACGCGATCCTCGTACTCCACTTCCGCCTCGGCGAGCGCCGAGCGGCAGTCGAGACACCAATGCACCGGCTTCAGACCCTTGTAGATATGGCCGTTACGCAGGATCTGCGCGAGCACACGCAGCTGCTCAGCCTCGTAGAAGGACTGCATCGTCATGTACGGATGATCCCAGTCACCCATGACGCCGAGCCGCAGGAAATCGACGCGCTGAGCCTCGACCTGCGACATCGCGTATTCGCGACAGGCCTTGCGAAACTCGCGCGGCGGAAGCTGCTTCACTTCCTTGCCGCGCGTCTTCTCGATCTGATGTTCGATCGGCAGGCCATGGCAGTCCCAGCCGGGAACATACGGCGCGTCGTAGCCGTCGAGCGTGCGCGACTTGACCACGACGTCCTTCAACACCTTGTTGATGGCGTGGCCGAGGTGAATGGTGCCGTTCGCGTACGGCGGACCGTCGTGAAGAATGAACGTCGGGCGGCCGCTCGCGACCTGGCGCAACTTGTCGTAGATGCGCTGCTCTTCCCAGAACTTCTGCACCTCCGGCTCGCGGCGCGACAGGTCCGCCTTCATCGGGAAGTCGGTTGCCGGCAAGTTGATCGTCTGCTTGTAGTCCATGGCCATACTTAACGACTCAAAATCTCTCGTGCGCGTGCTGCATCCAGGTTCATCTGCTGCACCAGCTGGTCCACGTCCGGGAACCACACTTCGTCGCGCAACCGCGCGATGAAGTCGACATGCAGGTGCTGACGGTACAAATCGCCCTCGAAGTCGAACACGTGCACTTCGAGCAGCAGCTCCTTGCCGTTCACTGCCGGCCGGGTACCGAGACTGGCAACTCCCGGCGCGTTCTGCAAACCACCGCCCGACACCCGAACTGCGAACACGCCTGCCAGGGGCGTCGCGCGCCGCTGCGGCCGCAAGTTCGCGGTCGGAAACCCTAGCTTGCGGCCGAGCTTCGCACCTTCAACGACCCTGCCCGTCATGCGGTACGAGCGCCCGAGCAGCCGCGTGGCCAGCTCCAGGTCGCCCGCCTGCAGCGCTGCGCGAATCAGCGAACTGCTGACGCGCTCGCCGTCGATCTCGAACGGCGGCACCTCGGTGACTGCAAATCCGGCCGCCGGACCCGCCGCACGCAACAGGTCAATGTTGCCCGCCATGTTGCGGCCAAACTTGAAGTCGTGCCCCACGACGATATGCCGTGCGCCGAGCGCGTCGACCAGCACCTGGCCGATGAAGTCCTCGGCGCTCATCGAGCGCAGCGACGAGTCGAAGCGCAGACAGACGAACCGCTCGACGCCGTACCGACGCAACGCCTCGTACTTCTCGCGAAAGCGTGTCAGGCGTGCCGGCGGCGTTCCTTTTGCAAAGAATTCGCGCGGCGTCGGCTCGAAGGACAGCAGCGCCGCTGGCAGGCGCTGCGTCGCCGCGATCGTCCGCACCACCCGGATCATCTCCTGATGACCGCGATGAATGCCGTCGAAGGCGCCGATTGTGAGCACGCACCCGCGAGCCGCTCGATCCACGTTGTGCAAGCCCCGAACGAGCTCCATCGTGGCCTCGCGCTCCCAATCGTTCACCGGATGGCCCGCATTATAGGGGCTTCGGTGCCTGTAACCGGAACTGCCCTGCGCGCACGCCCAGCAGCCACAACACCCCGAAATAGACCACGATTCCAGCGGCGATCAGGCCGCTCAGCCGCATGACTCGACCAACGGTGTGGCTCGCCAGCCAGAACGCCAGATCGCCACCCAGCCAGGCGAGCAGCGCGGCCATCGCGGACGTCGCGATCACGATGCGCACGAGCAGACCGCGCATGACATGACCCGGCTGGATGATGCCCATGCGTGCCAGCCCGACGTACAGCAATCCAGCGTTCAACATGGCCCCGACGCCGTTGGTCAGCGCCAGCAGCGAGTGCGCGCCGGGCGACTTGAGATGCCCGGTGAACCACAAACCCGCAAGCACGACCAGGTTCAGCACCATCGTCAGACCCAGCGAACGCATGGCGACGCGCACTGGCCCCTTCGTGTCCTGCCGGGCGTAGTAGCCCGTGGCCAGCACCTTGATGAGACTCCAGCCGAGCAGCGCGAGCGAAAACGCCATCAGCGCGCGCTGGGTCATGTCGACGTCGAAGGCCGAAAACTTGCCGCGATGGTAGATCGCCACCGTCAGCGGACCCGCGAGCACCAGCATCGCGACCGACGCCGGAATGACGATCAGGCACACGAGCCGCACCGCCCACGCGAGCGTCTCGGAGAACTCCGCGGGCGTCTGCTTGGCGTGATGCGCAGACAGGCTGGGCAAAATCACGGTCGCGAGCGCGATGCTGAAAACACCGAGCGGAAACTCGACCAGGCGATCGGCGAAAAACAGCCACGTCATGCTGCCATCGGCGAGCAGCGAGGCGATCGCGGTGCTGAGCATGACGCTGAGCTGCCCCATCGACGAGCCGATGATCGCCGGGCCCATCAGCAGCGCAATGCGCTTCACGGCTTCGTGCCGTGGATTCCAACGCGGCCAGCTCACGAGGCGAAGGCGCAGCAATGCCGGCACCTGCATCACGACCTGGATGACGCCGCCGACGAACACGCCAGCCGCGAGCACGAGTACCGGCTGCGAGAAATGCGGGGAAATCCAGGCCGCGAACGCGATCATCACGACGTTCAGCACGACGGACGCGAACGCCGGCAATGCGAACTTCTGGTAGCTGTTGAGCACGCCGCCCGCCAGCGCGGTCAGCGACACGAACAACAGATACGGGAACGTCCAGCGCAGCGCGGCCACCGCCAGCTCGTACTGGCCGGCCTGCTTGGAATGGAAACCCGGCGCGCACAACCAGACGATCACCGGCGCAATGACGACGCCGAGGATCGAGATGACAGCGAGGACGGCGCCCAGCGTGCCGGCGACCGAATCGACCAGCTCGCGGACGTCTTCGGTACTGCGCTTGGCGCGATATTCGGCCACGACGGGCACGAACGCCTGCGAGAACGCACCCTCGGCAAACAGGCGGCGCAGCAGGTTCGGGATCTGGTTCGCGAGAACGTAGACCTCGAGCATGACCGCCGGAACGATCGCGGCGAACACCATCTCGCGCGCCAGCCCGGTGATCCGGGACAGCAGCGTGGTGGCTCCGACGACGGCTGTGCTGCGAAAAAAGCCGCGGTTCATCGGCCGCGGCGGGCTGGAAGCTTCATGGGGTCGCCATGGTACATAGGCCGTCTAGCCCCAGTATGGATATGTCCGGGCGGAATGTGGTTTTCCCCTTGCCTCCAGCGGCCCGCATCGGCAGAATTCGCGCCTCTTTTTTGGAGTCCCCCTGCCCGTGGCCAATATCAAGTCAGCCGAAAAGCGTGCCCGTCAGACCGTGAAGCGCCGTGCGCGTAACGTGGCGGCCCGGTCCAAGCTGCGCACTGCTATCAAGAGCGTCGTCGCTGCGGTCAATGCGGGTGACAAGAAGGAAGCGGCCGCCAAGCTGAAAGAGGCTGGCCCGGTCATCGATTCGGCCGTGAACAAGGGCGTCATCCACCGCAACAAGGCGTCCCGCCACAAGAGCCACCTGAACGCCCGCGTCAAGGAAATGTCCGCCTGACACCCGGCGGGATCTCGCCCGAACGCCTGTAGATCCCCGTAGGTCGGGCTTCAGCCCGACTCTTCTTCCGTAGCCTGCACCCCGATCTCTTCCAGCCGCTTCATCACGTCGCGGCAGAGCTGTTCCGTCCCCTGCTTCGCCAGTCCCGAAATCCGGTAGACCGGCCCCTTCCATCTCAGCCGACGGACGATCTCCTTGCAGCGCTTGTCTGCTTCCTTCTCCGGCAGCAGGTCCAGCTTGTTCAGCACCAGCCAGCGCTCTTTCTTCTCCAAATCAGCGCTGAACTTCTTCAATTCGGCGACGATCGAGCGCGCATCCTGCACCGGGTCCGCATCAGGATCCGGCGGCGCGATGTCGATCAGATGGAGCAGCACGCGGGTCCGCTGAAGATGCTTCAAGAACCGGATTCCCAGCCCCGCACCCTCCGACGCGCCCTCGATCAACCCCGGGATATCAGCCATCACAAAGCTGCGATGGGTGCCGACTGCCACGACGCCCAGATTCGGGTGCAGAGTCGTAAACGGATAGTCGGCTACTTTCGGCTTCGCCGCCGAAACCGCACGAATCAGCGTCGATTTACCGGCGTTCGGCAATCCCAGCAGTCCGACGTCGGCCATCACCTTCATTTCGAGCCGCAGCTGGCGCTTCTCGCCCGGCAAGCCCGGCATTGCCTTGCGAGGCGTACGGTTCGTGCTGCTCTTGAACTTGGTGTTGCCCCAGCCGCCCTTGCCGCCCTTGGCGACGAGCAGGCGCTGACCCAGGCCGATCACATCTCCCAACTGCTCTTCGGTATCGATATCGACGACAACAGTCCCGATCGGGACGGGAACGTCGAGATCCGTGCCGCCTGCCCCAGTGCAGTCCTGACTGCTGCCAGGCGTTCCATTGGGAGCGCGGAAGGTCCGGTGATAACGGAAGTCCGCCAGCGTGTTGATACCCGGCGTGCCGACGAGATAGATATCCGCGCCCTTGCCGCCGTCCCCGCCGTCCGGTCCGCCGAAGGGCACGAACTTCTCGCGGCGAAAGCTCACGGCGCCGCGACCCCCGTGGCCGGCCTGAACTGCTATGGCTGCTTCGTCGACGAATCGCATACGTACGGCTCGAGAATAAAAAAAGCCCCGGACGGACCGGGGCTCTTTATGCCATGGAGATGGCCAGAACCTTTACTCGGCTTCGACGCTCACGAACGTGCGCTGTTCGACGCCCTTCTTTCGATACTGCACACGGCCCGTAACCTTGGCAAACAAGGTGTAGTCGGTGCCCGTGCCGACGTTGTCGCCGGCGCGATACACGGTGCCGCGCTGACGCACGAGGATGTTGCCGGCAAGCACGCGCTCGCCGCCGAACTTCTTGAGGCCAAGTCGTTTCGACTCGGAATCGCGGCCGTTCTTGGTACTGCCGCCTGCCTTTTTATGTGCCATGACGCGCTCTCGCTAAATGACGACCGTCGGCTCAGCCGACGATGCTGGTGACCTTCACTTCGGTATAGGGCTGGCGGTGCGTGCCCTGCCGCAGGTAGTGCTTGCGGCGACGGAATTTGACGATACGCACCTTGTCGCCCTTGCCGTGACTCTGCACGGTCGCGACGACTTTGCCGCCGCTCAGGAACGGCGAGCCGATCTTGACGCTGTCGCCCTGCCCGACCAGCAGCACCTTGTCGAATTCGACGTTGGCACCGGCTTCGGCAGTGAGCTTTTCCACGCGAAATACCGAGCCTTCGCTGACTCGATACTGTTTACCACCCGTTGAGATTACGGCGTACATGTCGACCCGAGCTCCGGACGTGGCCGGGGACCCGGCCGCAAAAGGGCGTGCAGTGTACGGAGAGCGCGGGTCACTGGCAAGTTTCAGCCAATTCAGTGCTTTCAACGGCTTCGCTGGGCGCAGAAGGAGGTAGCTGGGCAGCGCGGGGCATGCTTCGGCTACCATTTCCCGTCTCCCAATCAGCCCCTCAAGGTATGAGCTTCGCTTCTGTCAAAACCCTGGTCGACGATGACCTGCACGAAGTCGACAGAGTCATTCGCACGCGCCTCGCCAGCGACGTCGTACTGATCAATCAGATTGCCGACTACATCATCGGCAGCGGAGGAAAACGCCTACGTCCGCTGGTCGTGCTGGTGGTCGGCCGGGCCTGCGGCAACAGCGACCGGCGGCAGCCGGAAGCGGCCGCAATCATCGAATTCATTCACACAGCCACGCTGCTGCACGACGACGTCGTCGACGGCTCGACCCTGCGCCGCGGCCGCGACACGGCCAATGAAGTGTGGGGCAACGAAGCGAGCGTGCTGGTCGGCGACTTCGTGTACTCGCGCGCCTTCGAGATGATGGTGTCGCTCGGCAGCATGCGCGTGATGGACGTGATGGCCGGCGCCACCAACAAGATCGCCGAAGGCGAAGTGTTGCAGCTGCTGAACGCCAACGACCCGGACACGACGCAGGAACGCTACTTCGAGGTCATCTACCGAAAAACCGCGAAGTTGTTCGAATCCGGCGCGCAGATCGCTGCGATCCTGACCGGTGCGTCGGCGACGATCGAGGGCGCGATGGCCCGCTACGGACGTCATCTCGGCACCGCGTTCCAGCTGATCGACGACGTGCTCGATTACCGCTCGGACAGCGAACAGCTCGGCAAGAACCTGGGCGATGACCTGGCCGAGGGCAAGCCGACCCTCCCTCTTATATATGCGCTGCGTACCGGCACCGAGGAACAGCGCCGCATCATCCGCCGCAGCATCGAGTTGGGCAGCACCGCGGAGCTGGCCGCCGTCACGGCTGCAATTGAATCGACCGGGGGGCTTGCGTACACTGCGCGGCTCGCGCGGCAGGAGGCCGCCCTTGCCGTCGAGGCGCTCGCCGAACTTCCCGAGTCGGCGTACAAGCAAGCCTTGCGCGAACTCGCAGATTTCGCCGTC
>DATJIP010000176.1:0-11529 GCA_035493235.1 Steroidobacteraceae bacterium | reverse complement strand
TGACCGGCGCTTCGCCGTGGACGCTCGAGGACCTCGCCAAGGTCGCGGAACTGTTCGGCGAGACCTTGGCCGATGTCCTTGCCGCGACGCAGCCCGGCGCGGCGGTGCCCGGCACGATGAATGTCGGTCCGACCGCGATGCGCTGCCGGATCTGGCTCGGCGACCAGGTCGATCGTCAGTCGGCGGGGGCCGTCGTTGCGATCCGCACGTCGGCAGGCTGGTCGGCGATTCCTGCGAGCGAAGCGACGGACGAGGTCGTCTACCGAATCGAGAAGATCGAGGCCCGCCCCACCGAGGCCGCGCGCAAGGTGATCGCTGTCCTCGACGACGACGAAGATCTCACCAACTCGATCTGCGCCCACTTCGACGCAAGCGGCTATGACGCACGGCCGTTCTACAAGATCGCCGACTTGCTCGCGACTGCGGCGGCGCAGAAGTACGACGGATATGTGATCGACTGGATCGTGGGCGACACGAGTGTCCTGAAGCTCGTTGCGGCACTTCGCGAAAACGACCCACAAGCGCCGATCGTCGTCTTGACGGGGCAAGTACTGACGGGCGTTGTTGAAGAAGTGGACATCGCAGACGCCGTGAAACGTTACGGTCTGACCTTCAGCGAAAAGCCGGTTCGGTCGGCAATCTTGGAAGCTTCGTTGGCTCGAGCGTTGGCGCTCAGTCAGGACCGTTCTTGAGGTCGCGCCGACCGCGGCTCCGGAGTTCGGTTTCCAGTCGCGCAATCGCACGTTGCACATTGCTGCGTTCATCACGCCCTCACTTCAAATTGAATAGGCATGATTCGAGCACTGCAGATCCATCGAACGAACTACAAGACTCAGTAGTTGATTTGTTGCTCCAACTGTGTTACTTCACCCAAGCTCTGCAGCGCCGGCACGCTGAAGGGATACGGCGCGTCTAGTGGCGCTTCTATAGGAGTCCAAGCGCTCTGGCCTTTGCCGCCGCCTGATGCTTCGAACCGACCGCAAGCTTCGCCATGACAACGCGCAAGTGGTAGTTCACGGTGTGCTCGCTCGTGTTGAGGATCTGACCCACAACCCACGCGCTCTTACCTTCGCTTGTCCACTTCAGGATTTCGAGTTCTCGCGCACCGAGCTTTGGGGAATCGCCCGAGCAATCCTCGGGTGGACCGAGGAGACGCAGCACCGCGATCTGAGCATGCGATGCATACAGATGCACGTCGGCAGTCGTTCTCGATAGACAAGCTGAATCGGTGGACAACGGAGAATCCCGGTCGACACCGATGATCAAGTGCTTCCCCGGTCCCAAGTAGAGCCTCATCGCAATCCCGGTCTTAAAGCCGAACTCAGCTTGCACCTCCCAAATATCAGCGGCGGATTCGTCAACATACAACGATTGGTCGTAGACAAACGGAACGCGCAGCTTCTTCAATCGACGCAATACAGGATCGCGCTTGTCCCATCCAATGCTCGAACAAATCGACTTGTAGTCTTCTGGGAAATTGCCAAAGGGTAGGATTGTTGCCGGAGCGTCTGGGGTCTCCAGGACTAGCGCTCCAGTCATGAAGTTGAAGTCCAGGGCCTGGGCGAAGCGGACCAGATGGCCTTCAAACGTTCGAAGATCCCTCGCGCAGGCGACCTCCTGACAATCCTGAAGGTTCATCAGGCCATCTCCAAGCGGTCCACGTCATGGGACAGCAGATCTAGATCAGATGGAGCGGCCTGGCCTTCGGAGCGGCGTGGCTTCGAGCGGACGGCGGGCTTTCTTATGGCTCCTTGAACATGGAAGTTCACGGTGTGCTCACTGATGCCAAGGATCCGTCCCACCGCCCAAGAGCTCTTTCCTTCGTTAGTCACGGTCCTCAGCATGCGCAGCCCGGACTTGATGTCAAGCTCGTTCGCCCGATGCTGTTCGCGTCGAAAGTACGCCGACTCGTTCGGCTCTGCGCTGATCGGCGACTCGAGTGCGCTTGCAGTCGCCTTCGCTGGGTGTTGTGTTGAAGCAGACTTTGGAAGATCGGTAGAAACCCGATGGCGCGCCGCTCAGCTCGGAAGCCTGCCGAACGACCCGCTCGATCCAGTCGCATGCGTAGCATGCCGATTTTTCGCGGGGCACGGTCGAGCAAACACTCAGCCGTTCATGAACGCCTCGGTGTCAGGGACACCGAGGCGCCCGGTGCATGGTCAGTGAATCGAAATCCGTACCGCGCCCGGGTTCGCGACCCCCACCTGATCGGCGCATTGGCTCTGCAGGTTCCAAAGCACCTTCTCCGCAATCTTTCGTCCATTGACGCCGGCGGTCGTCTCTATTGCGCGCGCGACGGCCTCGTTGTTGAGCGCGATCCAACCGCCACCGCGGACCAGCTGCGCCGCTGCGCCTGTCACCACAGCCTCCACCTGATTGGCATAGCTGTCCACCCACGCGACGCGCTGATTGTTGGTCGGGGTCGCGTTCGTCGCTTTGCCTCCGCCGCCTGGGTCGTCGGGCAGACAGAACTCGCTCGGCCAGAGCCTTTCGGCGCACACCGTCGATGAACTGACCGCCGGGACGATGATCCCGTGAGAGTCGTAGACGGCCTCGAAGAAGACGCGGACCAGCTGCGGCGCGATCTCCTCGGCTCGTGGATATTGAAGGGTGGGCGCGAGCTTTCCCTGCGCGCCGAAGGTCACGGTCACGCCGGAAAACTGAACGGCCTGGCCAGCACGGGTGACGAACGATTCCTTGCCGAGCGGCTTGCTCAACAGACATTGCGTGCTGTCCTGCTCCGAGCTGCATCCGCGCTTGAAGAGAGTCGCCAGCTCGTTGTCGAGCGCCTTCTTCTGCGCGTCCGTGAGGTTCGGCAGGGACGCCTTGATGCGATCGCCGAACGTCTTGACCAGATCATCGACGTCCAACGAAGCCTGGAACAAGTGGCCGCCGCGGAAGTAGGCCCGCGCGTACACGCTGATGAACCTGGACGTATTGAGTTGCTGCAACAACTGCTGCGCGCGAGCCTGGTCCTCCGCGCCGAGGGCATCGAGCGCCTTCGTGCCCAGCAAAGTGCTCAGCTTGCCGGCAGTACCGAGCGCAAGCGCGTCGTAGCCGCCGGCAATCAGCGTCTCACCGAGCCTTCGCGCCATCTCGGCGTCGTCGCGCGAGAAGACTCCAAAGCTCTCCTCCATCTGATAGGGACCTCTGCCGTCGACCAACGTGATCGACCTCGCATGGCTCGACAGGCCAGGGCTCCTGCTCCAGAGAGCGTCGATCTGCTGTCGAGCGTCATTGGCCTCCTTCACGCGCTGGAGGAGGGCGGACTCCGGACCGGGCACTTCGTACAACCACGGCAACAGTGTCGGAAGGTCTGCCGCGGAAGCACCTGCGGGGTCGGCGACCTTTGCGGCAAGCTCCCTGCGCAGTTGCTCGGTCACGAATGCGTGGCCGCGAACGATGTCGGCCGAGGTGATCTCGTCAGCGATGCGGGACGTGCTCGGCCGGCCCAGGCTTGCGGCAAGCAGCCCGGCGGGCGCCTTCGCTCGTTGTCCCGGCGCCGGGTGCAGGGTTCGCGCCAGCACTGACAAGTTGTCCGTCGGGCTCGCGAGGGATTCGCCGACCCGCGCGTTCTGGCCGCTTGGCGCAGCGCAGACATTGATGCTGCCGTCGAGCTTGATCGTGGCGCATCCTGCAAGCGCGAGGCTGATCAACGCCAACACCGCCTTTTCCATGGGACACCCCTTGCAGATCCTAGCCGGGAGCACATGCCAACCGGACGGCCCACGTCCGCAAGGTGATTGTTGACGGGCCACCCGCGCCCGACCATAGTGGCCAAAGGTGGACGCGCATCCAGAGGATGTGAACCACCGGGTCCGACTCAAACAACTTCCAGACACGAGGTGAGAATGAAACGGTTCGAGCGTGCGGCTCTCGCGGTGGCGCTGGTTCTCGGCTTGCTTGCCGGCTGCGATCTTCTGGGCATCAACAAGATGGATGGCGGCCCCCCGGGCATGATGGCAAGCCTGACCTGCGCGCACAACCCGTGCGAAGTGCCCGTGAGCACCACCGGCAGCGGAGATCACTGCGTTCCGACCGTGCCCGACCCCATCATCGTCAACAAGGCGGGCGGGGCGATCGTGATCCGTTGGCTGGCGCCGAACGGGTACAAATTCAGCAACAGCCCGGCACCGAACGAGGGGATCCACTACAAGAACGGGCCTGGGCCGATCAACCCCAACCCAGGATGGATCCAGGGCGGGAAAGCGTGGCAAGTCGTCGACACGCCGGACCCTCACGCGCCCGCACCGGTGTCGATCGCTTATCAGATCAGTCTCGTGGCCGACAACGGGAGTCCGTGCAAGGGCCCGGATCCGCTCATCAGCAACCGGTAAACGCTGGTGGAGGTCGACGCTTCAGCGCGAAAGCGGAGCGCGGATGCGTTCGCTTCGCCAACGCATGAGGCGCGGCGGATGAGCGAGTCGCTTGCGTTGCTGCTGACCGACGTCGTCGACAGCACGCAGCTGAACGAACAGCTGGGCGACGCGGTCATGGGGCCGCTCTGGAAGTTGCACGACAGTTCGGCGCGCGACTTGATGCACTCCTGGCGCGGCCGGGAAGTCGCGCGGAGCGACGGCTTCCTGGTCGTTTTCGAGAGCATCGACGACGCCGTCGGCTTCGCGTGCGAATACCACCGAGCATTGCGCTCGCTCGACACCCGCCTCAAGGCCAGGGTTGGCGTCCACCTGGGCCCGGTGTCGTTGCGCGCCAATTCCGAGCTCGACAGGCAGCGAGGGGCGCCCGCATTCGAAATCGACGGCGTTTCGCTGCCCATCGCGGCGCGGGTGATGGCGACAGCCATCGGCGGGCAGACGCTGCTCACCGCAGGCGCCATCCAGGCGTTGCGGTCGACTTCGCTTCGCACCAAGGACCACGGATACTGGCGACTGAAGGGCATCGCCGAGCCGATCGAATTGTTCGAGGTAGGCGACCAGGACGCGCCGTTCGAGCCTCCCGCCGATTCCGCCAAGGCGTATCGCGTCGTGCGCAACGTCGGCGAGTGGGCGCCCTTGCGAGAGATTCCCAACAATCTTCCGGCCGAGCGCGATGCGTTCGTGGGCCGGGAGGACGCGCTGCAGCAACTCGCACGCTTCCTCGATGGCCCGGCCAGACTCGTCACCTTGCTCGGCATCGGCGGCATCGGCAAGACGAGACTGGCGCTGCGCCACGCGCGCACCTGGCTCGGCAACTACCCCGGCGGCGCGTGGATCTGCGACCTGTCGACCGCCCGTGATCTCGAAGGCATCGTGCTTTCCGCTTCTCGGGCGCTCGATCTTCAATTGAGCAAGGCCGACTCCATCGAGCAGATCGGCACGGCGATCGCCGCACGCGGGCCATGCCTGATCGTTCTCGACAACTTCGAGCAGGTCGCGCGACACGCCGAGAGCACGGTCGGGCCATGGCTGGCGCGAGCGGCCGAGGCCAAATTCATCGTCACGAGCCGCGAAGTCCTCGGCATCGCTGGAGAGCAAACCCTCGTTCTCGCGCCGCTCTCGGTCGAAGATGGCACCCAGCTCTTCACGCGGCGAGCGAGCGCAGCGTCGCAGCGGTTCGCGGCGACGTTCGCCGATGCCGAGACGATCGGCAAGCTGGTGAAGCTTCTCGATGGTCTGCCCCTCGGCATCGAACTCGCGGCAGCACGCTCACGCGTGATGTCGCCGCGGATGCTGCTGGAGCGAATGAACGAACGATTCAAGCTGCTTTCCGCCCGCGGCGGGCGGGTCGATCGGCAGGTCACGCTGCGTGCAACGCTCGATTGGTCGTGGGAGCTGTTGTCCACGGACGAAAAAGGCGCCCTCGCGCAACTCTCGGTCTTCGAAGGCGGGTTCACTCTCACAGCGGTCGAATCCGTCTTGCGTTTCGACCTCGAAGGCTTGTCGACAGCGCTCGATTTGCTGCAGTCGCTGCTCGACAAGTCGTTCGTTCGACAGGTCGGCGAGGACCGCTTCGACCTTCTCCAGACCGTGCAGGAATACGCCAAAGAGCGCTTGCGGGCGATGACCGCCTACGAAGGCCGCGGGTCGGACGCGGTGGCAAGCGTCGAGGCGCAGCACGGCGCCTTCTTCGCCGGCCTGCGCGAGGACAGCGTTACCGCGTCTCGCTGCATCGAGCTCGACAACGTCGCAGCGGCGTGCCGTCGCGCCGCCAGTCGGGCCGACCGGGCGGTCGCGACGCGCACTCTGGCGCTCGCATGGGCCGCGCTCGAGCTCCGAGGGCCGTTCAGCGTGGGAGTCGAGCTCGCTTCCGCAGTGCTCTCGATCCCGGATCTGGCCAACCATCCTGGCGCGCTGCTCGTTCGCGGCGCCGCGCTTTCCGCACTGGGCGACATCGTCGAGGCTCAGTCGTGCTTCGAGCGCGCGTTGGAGTCCGCGCGCAGGGACGGCGACCGCGCCTGCGAGGGCGAAGCGATGATGAGCCTCGCCAACATCAGCGCGAACGCGGGTCGGAACAGCGAGGCGGGCAGCCAGCTTTCGGCCGCACTGACCATCGCCAGGTCGCTCGCAGACGAGATGCTCGAGTGCAAAGTCCTCAACGCGCTCGGCATCGTGCGTGACGGCTTGGGACACGCGGCGGAAGCGCGCATGGACTATGAATCTGCGCTCGCGATCGCGCGCCGTGCCGGCAACCGGAGATGGGAGGGCGGTGTCCTCGGCAACCTCGGCAACGTGCAATACGCCCAAGGCGCGATCGCGGAAGCCCGAGAGTCGTTCGAGGCCGGGCTCGCCGTCGCAAGACAGATCGGCAACAAGAAATGGGAGGGCAACGCCCTGTGCAACCTCGGCCTGGTCGCGCACATGCAAGGCAACCCGCAACTCGCACGCGTGCATTTGGAGCAATCGCTGCAGATCGCGCGGGAGCTCGGCCATGCGTGGCTGGAAGCGATCGTTCTCTGCAATCTGGGAATCGCCGAGGAAGGATCGGGAAACTTGCCTCGCGCCCGAGATCACCAGGAATCCGCGTTGGCCATCGCGCGTCAGCTCGCGGATCGGCGCACGCAAGGACAGATCCTCGGCTACCTCGGCGTGTTGCACGCGAAGCTGGGCGCAACCGCACGGGCGAGGGAGTGCCTGGACGAAGGCAAGCTGCATCTTCAAGCGGTCGAGAACGAGTTGGACCTTGCGCTGCTGCTATGTCAGAGCACGGAGGCCTTGGCTTTACGTGGCGAGCGCCAGGACGCCCGGACCGAGTTGGAAACCGCCGACTGCATTGCCGGACGATGGGCAGGGAAGACCGGGCCGGAGCTGCCCCAGGCGCTGGAGCGCATGCACGCGCTGCTCGACACAAGACTGCCCGGATAGCGTCAGGCAGGCTCTGGCGTGGCACCGTCTGTACGGCCACTTGGGCCAGTCGAATGAGGCGACCTGCCAACGACGGCATTCGTCGGACATCTCTTGTCGACATCGTCTGGCGATCGGGTCGCAACGCGGTGCCCCAATCGGCGCCGACAGCAACTGGGAAGCCGCCCGAAGACGCGTGGAGCGGCAGGGTGCGCCCGCTCATCCTCCAATCTCCACGCGAGCACACAGCCGCCTCTTTGCTTCCGACGCGTTGCGCCACGATTCCTTGACGCCGCGTCGGCGATCCACTCGATTGATGTTGCCAGTTTGACTTAGGTCCCGTCAAAATGGCGCGACAGCTGGCAGTCCGAAGCGATCGCTGAGCCCCCTGCAAGAGCAACGTCTAATCCTCTGGGAGGTTGTCATGAGTCCGATTCGTTCCGAGATTGTCATGGCTTGCGTTTCTGCAGCCACCGCCATGTCGCTCATCGGCTGCGCCTCTGCACCGGCTGGCCAAGCTCCAGCAGCGTCGGATGCACGGGCCGCGCCGTCGGTGCCGCCAAAGTCGTTCGCGCCTCGGGACGCGGCGAGTGTCGACAAGAGGGAATTCGTGAAGACGCTCAACGGAAGCGTCGTCTTCTACTTCGGTGAATACCATTGCGCCGAGGGAAGCCACCCCCAGCACAAGCTCTACGGAGATTGCGATGGGATTCCGGCCGTGGTCCTGTTGAAGCCCGGCGGCTGCATCGGGCTCCTTCCGTACAAAAGCCTAACGATTCACTCTGAAATGAAGAGGACTAAGGTCGTGTGGCAGATTTTCGGGCCGCCTCAATACGCGTTCGACACGAGATTTGACGGCATTGCGCTCAGCGCGACCCCGGGCGATCCATCTGTGCCGAGCGACAATTACGACAAGAAGGACAACGGGGGCCGCAAGTTCAAGTGGGAGCTGAAGGAGAGCGTTCCGACGAGGTTGTTCTATCACCTTCCGAATATCGTCGACACGTCGACGACGCCGCCCACACCATGCGAGCCAATCGATCCGGGGATGATCAATCTCATCAATTGAGCGAAGGCGAGCGCCGAGCGGTCGCGAAAGCCTGCGCTAGCTCGGCGTCCGCTTTCAGGTCGTCCGAAGTAACGAGACCGTCGGCGCGCGAAAGCCAGTCTTGTCGAGCCGGCTCGTCTCCGCTCACGCCGGAGGCGATCGCACGTTGACAGTAGAGCAACGCGAGCACCGCAGGGTCAGATCTCGGCTCGGCCTTCTCGGCAGCCCGCGTGAACTCCACAGTCGACTCAGCCAAGTGGCCGCCCTTCGCGAGCAGCAACCCTAGATATCCGCGAAACTGCGCTTCCAACAGATCGTCGGTCAACTCCGCAGCCAGCGACACAGCTTCGCGGTATCGATCGTCAGCGTGCTCAAGGTCGTTCCGGGCCTCCGCAACGATTCCAAGGTTGCAGAGTACGGTTGCCTCCAAGCGGCGATGGCCAACGGACTTGGCGAGCGCCAGCGTACGTTCCAGCTCACTTTTGGCTGCGTCGGGCTCGCCGAGGTGGTAGAGCAGCAGGCCAAGATTGCATCGTGTATTGCCTTCCCACTGTCGATCACCCATTTCGCTGGCGCATGCGAGAGCCATCTCCAGGTAGTTGCGCGCGTCCGCCAAGCGACCTTGGGTAAGCGCGATGAATCCTAGGTTGCCCGACATGCCGCCCTGCCAGTGTTTGTTGCCCAGGACCGCGGCGATCTTGACGGCCGCTTCATAGCTCTGGATGGCTTGGGCAATGTGGCCGCTGCGGTGTTGGAAGGCTCCGCTGGAACTCAACACCCGTACTTCCAAGCTCGGGTCGCCAGAGGAAGTCGCCAACAACTTGGCTTCTTCCAGATCGGCGAGGACGCTATCGGCCGTTGCTCCGGTGGTCGCCAGGTTCGCCTTCAGGCATAGGATGCGGACGATCGTTGCCACATCGACCGTCGAGCGCGCTTGTTGAAGACCGATAGCGAATCGTGCACGGGCATTGTCGGCTTGCCCAAGCACAAGGTGGCCTGTGCCCGCGACGCGGTTGAGCACTGCCAGCTCTCGCACGTTCAGGAGATCGCAGGTCTCGACGACTCCGGCGAGTTCGAGGATCGCCCGAAACGGCCCGGTAAGTTGAAGAGCAGCCGCTGCGTTTGACAAAGCGCCGATGGCGCGAGCGGTATCGGATGCTGCTGCTGCCCTCCTGCAGGCGACGATCAAGTTTTCGCGATCGGCGCATCGCTCCGCCGTTGCTGCCGTCTCGTCAAGCGAACCGAAGTAGGTCCAATGCCTCCGGTACGCTTGAGTTGCATGTAACGAGGTCGGAACAGCGGACTCGTGCAGCTGAGATGTCGCGTAGTCGTGGACGCTGCGCAGCATCTCGAATCGGAGGCCTTCCGCTTGTCTGAGCAGCGACTTCTCCACCAACCCCTGCACGACGTCGGGCAGCCACTCTGCTTCCCGTGTGGCATCACTTCTAGGGACTTGGACGACCGCTTCTGCTGCCCGCAATGAGAACCCGCCTTCGAATACAGCCAGTTGGGTGAGCACTGATCGCTCAGAGTGCGAGAGCAATTCCCACGACCAGTCGAGCGTCGCCCGCAAAGTAGCTTGGCGCTCGCGGCGGCCACCGAATGACGCGAGCAGCTTGAAGCGGTCGCCCATTCGCTCGAGCATGACGCGTGGCGACATCACGCGGACGCGCGCAGCAGCGAGTTCAATTGCGAGCGGCAGACGATCGAGCAGCTCGACCAGATTCGCGATCGCGCCTTGCTCTGCGCCAGCGGATTTGAATGGTGGGTGCGCCGCCCTTGCGCGAATCTCGAAGAGACGAACCGCCGCATCGATCGGCAACGGCGCAAGCTCGAAAGCCTCCTCGCCGACGATGCCGAGCACTTCGCGGCTTGTCACGAGAAAGCTCGCGTCATGCGCCTTCTCGAGCCATTGACCGATGGTCGCCTCGGCATAGCGTGCGACCTGCTCGAAGTTGTCGAGAATGATGAGACACGGACCGCGGCTGGCGATCGCAGCACCGAGCTGCTGCACTGGATCGGCCTTGCCCAAAGGCACGTCAAGTCCCTGAGCGACTCCGAGCGCGATGCCATCGATGCTGCTCGCTGCTGAGAGGTCGCAGAACCAGGCTCCCCCCGGATAGTCACCCAGCCAAGTGCTCGCATAGCGGATCGCGAGCCTCGTCTTGCCGATGCCACCGATGCCGAGCACTGTCACTAGGCGCCGCTCATCGCGGAACAGCGCGGCCAAAGAATCCAGCACCTCGTCGCGTGCCACGAATATGTCGCGCTCGGCGGGAAGGCTGTGTGGCAGGTCTGCGAGTGCCGTCCAGCCACCCCGCGACTGAACTACTCGGAAAGCCTTCTCTGAATAGATCGGAGGGACGAATAGCGTTCTGCCGTCGCCAAGCTCGAACACCTCGATCGGCTCCGCCAGCCCCTTCATTCGCCAGTGGCCGTGCGAATGCAGCTTCCAGTCACCACCGGACAGCGCTGCTCGCGCCGGTGCGCTGAGCAGAGTCTGCCCGCCACGCGCGATCGACATGATGCGCGAGGCGATCGCCTTGCCGACACCATCAAGCTCCAGCGGCTTAGCACCGAGCGTGACGTCTTCCGAGGTGTTCTGGCGCGCGATCATCGGGCCGCTATGGATGCCCGCGCGCGCTCGCAGAGGCGGCGTGAGGTTCGCAAAGGCGTGGTGCAAGTCGAGGGCGAAACGGGCAGCACTCTCGACGCGATCGAAAAGGATCAGAAAGCCATCGCTCTTGTCGATCTCGTGCCCCTGCCACTTGCGCATCAATTCGCGGGCAATGCGATCGTGTTCAGTCCAGAGCGACGATGCAGCGATGTCGCCCAGTTGCTCGGTCAGCTGGGTGCTGCCTTCGACGTCGGTGAAGAGCAGGACGCGGTCTGCGGGCATCGAGGCATCTCGCCGAGGACAGCCGCGACGACTGTCACGGGCCCGGCAATGGTGCCCGACGCACGCCCCGCACGCAACGTTTCGCCGGCTACGCCAGCTTGCCGTGGCACTGCTTGTACTTCTTCCCGCTCCCGCAAGGACAAGGCTCGTTCCGCCCCACCTTGGGGACGCCGCCCGGCATCGCCGTCGCCGCCTTCGACGACGCCATCGCCGCCGCCACCGCGCCCATCGCCGCCTGCGCGGCCTGCTGCGCGGCCTGCGCCTCGCGATCCTCGGAGACGCTGCCGTCGTCGTTGGGGTGC
>DATJIP010000175.1:0-5396 GCA_035493235.1 Steroidobacteraceae bacterium | reverse complement strand
ATTATCGGACTTGACTAAATGCTGCAACCCCGCCCGGCCGGCCGACCTGATCTGGACTCCGAAGAGCTCGGCTCCACCGCGCTCACGGCGTTCTTCAACATCACGCAGCACTGGGGACTGAGCGCCGAGGAAGAGCGCACGCTCCTGGGGGCGCCGCCGCGCTCGACCTTCTTCAAGTGGAAGAGCGAGCGTGCCGCCAAGCTCTCCGCCGACACGGTCGAGCGCATCAGCTACGTGATGGGCATCTACAAGGCGCTGCGCATCCTCCTGCCCACCGCGGAGGCGGCAGACGCCTGGGTGAAGAAGCCCAACACCGCCTATGGCTTCGCCGGCAAGACCGCGCTGGAGCGCATGCTCGGCGGTCGCGTCGTCGACCTGGCGGACGTGCGTCGGTACCTGGACGCCGAACGCGGCTGACCCGACGCAATGACCGATCCCCGGCCCGTCAGCCTGCGCTGGCACAGGATCTATCGCGTCGTCGCCGCGAAACATCCGCCAGTGAACGTCTTCGAAGACATCGTGGGCGCGCGCCAGCTGGACATGGCGTGGCACATCGAGAGCCTCACCAACGATCGGCTGCGCGACGAGAGCGGCGAGCTGCCGCTGGTCGCCGACGAGGATCGCCTGCAAGGACCTGGCGCGAGCATCGTGATGGCGCCGTTCACGCACCTGGGCAGGCCGAGCCGCTTCAGCGACGGCAGCTACGGCGTTTACTACGCGGCGCGCTCGCTGGAGACGGCGGTGCGCGAGACTGCATTTCATCGCGGCCGTTTTCTGGCAGCGACCAGCGAGCCGCCTTGCGAAGTAGATATGCGCGCGTACGTGGGGAAACCCGTCAAGCCATTCCTCGACATCCGCGCGACGCGGTACGCAGCTCTGCACGACCCGGACGACTACGCGACGCCGCAGAAATTTGCGCAGCCGCTGCGCGAGAAAGGTCATTGGGGATTCGTGTACCGCAGCGTGCGTCACGCCGGCGGCGAATGCATTGCGGCGTTCAAGCCGCAGGCCGTGAGTATTCCAACCGCGGGTGCCGCGCTCGCCTATGTCTGGGACGGCGAGCGCGTGAACAAGGTGTACGAGAAGTCGGAAGTGCTGTTCGAGCTGTAGGTCACTATCTGTAGCGCGACAGGATCTTCTCGAGCCCTTTCGAGCCCGGAGTCAGTTTCTCGTATGGCAGCTGGTTGATCGGCGTCGCGGTCGTCTTGTTGACGTCGTGAAAGTCGGCGCCCGCTTCGTCGATATAGATCAGGCCCGTGACGTATTCACCCACCGCGAGCTTGTCGCGCAGATACGTGTACGCGGCGGCGCGGTTGGTGGGATCGTAGGCCGGGTCGAGCTTGCGCAGCAGGATGCGGCTGCCGTCGTGCATCGTCACCGGCATCGCTTCGCCTGCGGCGTACTGCGTCGTGATTTCTTCCGCGGGCGCCACGAAGTCTGCGTGCACCACTTCGTCGTAGTGATCGCGCACGAACTCGTAGCTCTTGGTCGAGCCTTCGTGATCGTTGAACGTCACGCACGGCGACAGCACGTCGATGAGCGCGAAGCCCTTGTGCTTCAGTCCCGCGACGATCAGCGGCACGAGCTGTTCCTTGTCGCCCGAGAAGCTGCGCGCGATGAAAGTGCAGCCGAGCGTCAGCGCCGTGAGCACCGGGTCGACCGGCGGCTGCAGGTTCTCTTCGCCCTTCTTCGCCTTCGAGCCGACGTCCGCCGACGCGGAGAACTGACCTTTGGTCAGGCCGTACACGCCGTTGTTCTCGATCATGTACAGCATGTCGAGATTGCGGCGGATCGCGTGCGCGAACTGGCCGAAGCCGATCGACAGCGTGTCGCCGTCGCCGGAGACGCCGATGTAGTACAGGTCGCGATTCGCGGCCACGGCACCGGTGGCGATCGACGGCATGCGTCCGTGAACCGAATTGAAGCCGTGGCCGCCGCTGACGAAGTACGCGGTCGTCTTCGACGAGCAGCCGATGCCGGACAGCTTCGCGAGCTTCTCGGGCCGCATCGACATCTGCCAGCAGGCCTCGATGATCGCGGCAGTCACCGAGTCGTGGCCGCAGCCGGCACACAGCGTCGACATGCCGCCTTCGTAGTCGCGACGGGTCAGGCCCAGCTCGTTGCGGGGCAGGGACGGGTGGGCGACTTTCGGTTTGTTGATAAAGCTCATAAAGAATTGACCAGTGACTAACGGATCGCGCTCAACGGCTTGGTCAGGGATTCTCCCAGCTCGGCGAGCACGCCGTCGACGATTACGCTCGACGATATCGGCAGGCCGCTGTAGTGCAGGATCGAGCGCAGCTTCGCCTTGTCGACCTTGGTTTCGAGCGTCAGCAGGCTCTTGAGCTGGGCATCGCGATTCTGCTCGACGACGAAGAGCAGGCTGTGCGAGGCGAGGAACTCCTCGACTTCCTGCCCGAACGGGAAGCTGCGCACACGCATGTAGTCGAGCTGCGCACCGCGCCGCTTCAGGATGTCGAGCGCTTCGCGCATCGCGCCGTCGCAGCTGCCGAGCGACACGATGCCGACGTCGTGCGAATTCTTGCCGGTGAACACGGCCTTCGGCACCAGCGTCTTTGCCCTGTCGAACTTGCGCTTCAGACGGTCGAGCACGACCTGGTATTCGGCGGCGTCCTCGGTGTAGCCGCCGTACTGCGTATGTCCTGACCCGCGCGTGAAGTACGCGCCCTTCGGATGTACGCCGGGCAGCGTGCGATACGGGATCGCGTCGTCGTCCTTGTCCAGGTAGCGATGAAACTTGTCGAGCCGCTCGATCTCGGCCTTCGTCAGCACCTTGCCGCGATCGGGCTGGTAGGAGTCGTCCCATTTCAGCGCCGGGCACATCCAGTCGTTCATGCCGATGTCGAGGTCCGACATGACGAATACCGGCGTCTGCAGGCGCTCAGCGAGATCGAATGACTGGACCGCCATGTAGAAGCACTCTTCCGGATCGGCGGGAAACAGCAGCACGTGGCGCGTATCGCCATGTGAGGCGTACGCCGCCAGCATCAGATCGCCCTGCTGCGTGCGCGTCGGCATCCCGGTGGACGGACCCACTCGCTGGATATCGAAGATCACGGCGGGCACCTCGGCGTAGTACGCGAGGCCGATGAACTCGTTCATCAGCGAGATGCCCGGACCGCTCGTCGGCGTGAACGCGCGTGCACCGTTCCACATCGCGCCGATCACAGCGCCGATCGCCGCCAGTTCGTCCTCGCACTGGACGATGACGAAGTTGCGCTCGCCGGTCTGCGGATCGACGCGCCACTTCTGGCAGAAGCTCTTGAACCCGTCCATCAGCGACGTCGACGGCGTGATCGGGTACCACGCGCCGACCGTTGCGCCCGCGTACAAACAGCCGAGCGCGGCGGCAGTGTTGCCGTCGATCATGATGTGATTCGACGTTTGGTCCATGCGCGAAACGCGCAGCGGCAGCGGACACTGGCAATGCTCTTTCGCGTAGTTGTAGCCGATCTCCAGCGCTTTCACGTTCGCGTCGAGCAGCGACTTCTTGCTCGCGTAACTCTCGCCGAGCATCGCGCGCATGATGTCCATGTCGATGTCGAGCAGCGCGCCGAGGAAGCCGGCGTACATGATGTTCTTGAGCAGGATGCGCGAGCGCACGCCCTGGAAGGTCTCGTTGCACATCCGCGCGAACGGCGCGCCGAGGATGGTGATGTCGTCGCGCTTGAGCAGCGCAGGGCGCGGCCACGTCGAGTCGTAGATCACGTAGCCGCCCGGGCTGACTTCTCTAAGGTCCCTGCCGTACGTCTCGGCATTCATCGCCACCATGATGTCGACGCGGCCGGAGCGGGCAACGTAGCCGTCGCGCGTAACGCGGATCTCGTACCAGGTCGGCAGCCCCTGGATGTTGGACGGGAAATAGTTCTTGCCCACCACCGGAATGCCCATCCGGAAGATGGACTTCATCAGCAAGCTGTTCGCGCTGGCCGAGCCGGTGCCGTTGACGTTCGCGAGCTTGATGACGAAGTCGTTCAGGCGGTCTTGCGCGTCTGCTGCGTGGAGCATGGAGGGGTCTCGTCGCCCGCGTAGGGGATTCGGATGGTGGACTTCTGCATGTCCCACGCTGCCGTGGGGCAGCGCTCGGCGCACAGGCCGCAGTGCACGCAGACGTCCTCGTCTTTGACCATGACGCGGGCGGTCTGTTTCAGCGGGGCGGAAATGTACAGCGGCTGGGTCACGTTGCGCGCCGGCGCTTTCAGCCGCGGGCGCAGCTCTTCTTCGGAGCCGTTGGCGGTGATCGTCAGGCAATCGACGGGGCAGATATCGATGCAGGCATCGCACTCGATGCAGTCTTTGGCGGTGAACACCGTCTGCACGTCGCAGTTCAGGCAGCGCTGCACTTCGGCGACGGCCTGCTCGGCGGTGAAGCCGAGCTCCACCTCGATGTTCACCTTCTTGAAGCGCTCCTTCAGGTCGACGTGCGGCATCAGCCGCCGCTCGACCGGGTTGTAGTCGTTCTTGTACGACCACTCATGGAGGCCCATCTTGCGGCTGGACAAGTTGAGCAGCGGCGGCAGGCGCTCGCTCACGCTGCGGTCCTGGCAGAACTTATGAATCGAAATCGCCGCCTGATGTCCGTGCTCGACCGCCCAGATGATGTTCTTCGGGCCGAACGCCGCGTCGCCGCCGAAGAACACTTCCGGCCGCGTCGACTGGAACGTGACCTTGTCGACCTTCGGCACGTGCCACTTGTCGAACTCGAGCCCCAGGTCGCTTTCGATCCACGGGAACGCGTTCTCCTGGCCGATCGCCAGGATCACGTCGTCGCACGGGAAGAGCTGCTCGCCCACGATGCGCTCCGCAGTGATGCGGCCTTTGGCATCGAGGTCGTATTCCATCTTGTCGAACAGCATGCCGGTGAGCTTGCCGCCTTCGACCACGAAACTCTTCGGCGAGTGATTGACGACGATCTCGACGTGCTCTTCCTCGGCGTCCTCCAGCTCCCACTCGGAAGCCTTGAAGAAGCCGCGCGGCTTGCGCGCCATCACTTTGACGTCGTCCGCGCCGAGACGCAGCGAAGTGCGGCAGCAGTCCATCGCGGTGTTGCCGACGCCGATGATCAGCACTTTGCGGCCGATCTTCTTGATGTGATCGAACGCCACCGACTCGAGCCAGTCGATGCCGATGTGAATGTGCTCTTCGACGGCGGGAGAGGCGCGGCGGCCGGGCAAGTCCAGGTCCTTGCCTTTCGGCGCGCCGCTACCGACGAAGACTGCGTCGAACTCTCCCGATGCGAGCAACTGCTTCATGCTCGTCACCGGTGAGCCCAATCGCAGGTCCACCCCCAAATCGACGATGTAGCCGATCTCCTCCGCGAGCACGCGCTCGGGCAGGCGAAAGGCCGGAATGTTGGTGCGCATGAGGCCGCCGGG
>DATJIP010000174.1:0-3306 GCA_035493235.1 Steroidobacteraceae bacterium | reverse complement strand
GACTGGCGCGCCAACGACAACATCGCCGAGTCCATCTTCCGACAGATGGCGCACGAACCGCATCCGGTTCCGGACTGGATCGTCTGCAGTGCCGGCACCGGCGGAACCAGCGCCACGCTCGGGCGCTACGCGCGCTATCGCCGTTACCCCACACGCATTCTCTGTGCCGATCCCGAGCACTCGGTGTTCTACGACTTTTATCGCGGCGCCACGGCTGGCCGCCCCGATGCGGCGCTGCGCATCGCTCAGGGCTCGCGGATCGAGGGCATCGGCCGCCCGCAGGTTGAGCGCAGCTTCGTCGTTGGCTGCATCGATGCGATGGCCAAAGTGCCCGACGCGCTGAGCCTGGCCGCGATGGTTCGGGTCAGTGCAATGCTGGGACGCCGTGTCGGCGGATCCACCGGCACCAACTTCGTGGGCGCACTGTTCGTCGCGCAACGGATGAAGCGCGAGGGCCGCCGCGGCTCCATCGTCGCTCTGATCTGCGATGGCGGCGAGCGCTATGCACATAGCTATTACAACCCGCAGTGGTACATCGCCAACTCCATCGATCGGCACCAGGCCGATGTCGCGATCGCCAGCGCCGTCGCCGGCGGCCCGCTGCCGGCGTTGATGTCGGCGTAACCCCTAGTTACACCACTGCTGCTCGCATGGTTCTCCGTCGCCGTCTCCGTCCATCTGAGCTCCCGGGCAGTGCTTCGAGAAGTACCGCGCTTCGTCGCAGGACTTCATCTGTGAGCAATGCTTTCGTCCATCGCATGTGAACGAATGGTTGGGGCAACTGCTGCGTCGATCGCCGGCATTGAGCCAATCGCGCGATGTGAGAGATAGGAGTTGTAGCCGAATCGGACATCAGGCCGGACACAAATCACTTCATGACCGACCCACGCTTGCGCCCAACTCGACGAGAAGCTCGTCGAGCTGCGTGAATGTCTCGTGCGTTGCATCCGCCGCCCCGGTGCCGGCAGCGTCGAGAGCTTCCTTCGACGGATAAAGGTCACTCATGACGAGCAGCGTCTTGCCGCCCTTTTCCTCGAGGGTCACCGTCGTGACGGAACCATTCTCGCCGCCTTCTTCATTGGTCCAGACGATGCGCGAATGCGGTGTTACTTCGATGTAGCGGCCGAAGAATTCCATACCCTGGCCGAATACGAAGCGGTACTTGCCCCCGACACGAACATCCATCTCGCAGGCGAGCAGGGACATGCCCATCGACTTCGGCACCCACCATCGCTTCATCAGCTCGGGCTTGGTCCACGCCTCGAACACGATGCGCGCTGGAGCGTTGAACGTTCGCGTGACGAGGAGCTCACGCTCGGACTTCTTTTCGACAGTCGTGATGTTCTTCATGGATGTGTGCTCACTTTCTCTTCTTGCGCCCATCGACTTTCTCCTTCCGTTTCAATTCCTCGACAACCTTGTCCAGCTCGTCGAAGCGTGCGGCCCAAAGTTGGCGGTATTTCTCGATCCATGCCATCTCCTCCTCCAGTCGCCGCGGACCGATCTTGCAGGTCCGCACGCGCCCGATCTTCTCCGTGGTGACGAGGCCGGCGTGCTCCAGGACACCGACATGCTTCTTCATGCCCGTGAGGGTCATGTCGAACTTCGCGGCGAGATCCGTGATTGAAGCTTCCGCACGTCCGAGTTGCTCCAGAACGCCACGTCGGGTGACGTCCGAGAGCGCAGCGAACGAGGCATCGAGGTGGGTATTCGTATACTGAACCATGAGGTTCAGTATGTACCCACAGATGGCGGCGCGCAAGGGGACGCACGTCTGGGAAGGATGACCTTGACCATCGGCACCCCTTCGACGAGAAGCCGGCGAAGAACTTCAGTTCATCAGTCTCGACGAGTAAATCTCCACCGAGAGCGAGAACACTGAGTCCGAAGTCCACTCGGATCGGCGGAGTAAGTCTGCGTGCGCGACGGCGATTTTTCCTGTGACCCTGTGAGCAGCTGCTGCTTGTCGCGTAGTCGTTTAGAAGCGCTGCGCTTCAGCGGCTGACTTCTAGATCGCGGCTCCCGATTCGCGTCAGGTGAGGTCGTTCCGCCCACAGTTCCACCTCTGCACGAGGAGCGCGTACGGTTCGATGCGTACTGCGTAGGATCTGCGGCAAGCCGGAACTTCGTTGCGCAGTGATCGTTAGTCTGGCACACGGGGGTCATCATGCGGTCATCTCGATCTCAGCCATCCGGGAGATCTGCTTTATGACCACACCATTTTCAGTTGCGATCACTCTACTTGCCGGCGTCCTCACAGGCTCGGCGGTGAATGCACAGACGGTCGACCCGGCCACCCAGCACGAAGCAGCCGACAACACCAAGGCGAATGCGGCAGACCGGAATACCGACGCGACGACGCCGCTCGATCAAGCGAACGATCAAGACGCGATCGATGTTACTGCAGGCATTCGCAGAGCCGTGCTGGAAGACTCATCGCTTTCAACTTCAGCGCACAACGTCAAGATAGTTACGAATGGAAATGTCGTGACACTGCGCGGCGCCGTGAAGAGCGCCGAAGAGAAGCAGCGCGTCGAATCGTTGGCTGTGAAAGCAGCGAGCGGCAAGCAGGTGCGCAACGAACTCTCGATTGCTCGCTGAACCCAAAGCTGAGCCTGAATCTTTTATTCACTTAGGAATCATCATGAAAAACGCAGTCTATGGCATTGCCAACACCACTGAGCAGGCCGAATCAATTGTCACGAAGCTTCAGGCCTCTGGCTTCTCGAGCTCTGATATCTCGGTCCTTTTTCCGGACAAAGAAGGCACACGAGACTTTGCCCATGAAAAGAACACGAAAGCCCCGGAGGGCGCGACGACCGGCGGACTCGCAGGCATGGGCGTCGGTGGTGCCCTGGGCCTGCTCGCGGGCATTGGCGCTCTGGCTATTCCCGGCGTAGGACCTTTCATAGCGGCCGGCCCGATCATGGGTGCGCTCAGCGGTGCAGCCGTTGGCGGCGCAACGGGTGGCCTCATTGGCGCTCTGGTCGGACTCGGCATTCCCGAACTGGAAGCCAAGCAGTACGAAGGGAAGGTTCGCGCAGGCAATATCCTGATCTCGGTGCACGCGGAGAATGGCGATCAGCGTTCGCGCGCTAAAGAAGTGCTCGAGGCAGCGGGCGCGACGGACGTGAGCTCTACGAGCGAAGCCAGTGTCCCCAAGGAGTCGCGCGCGTCGGAAAGAGTTGTGCGAGCCGAGTTCGATGGCGAAGTCACCCGAGGTTCCAGCGACGTGGTCGATCAGAGCGCTGAGGAATCCGATGTCTCGCCCGCACCGGTACTGCCGAGCCGTGACGGCGCAAATCC
>DATJIP010000173.1:0-6213 GCA_035493235.1 Steroidobacteraceae bacterium | reverse complement strand
GCGATCATCCTGATCCCGGAGATGCTGGGCGGGCCGGATCGCGGCTCGCAGGCGGAGCCGGCCGCGCAATCGCGCAACGACGCTCCTATCAAGACGTACACGATCGACCTCAGTCATTCACCGAGCGCTCAGCCGACGCCGGCCGTCGTTGAGAATCGCGCACCGCCGCCCGAGGAACCGCCCGCCGCGCAGTCCCCCAGTCAGCCGTCGCCGGAGCCACAACCCGATGCTGGCGATCAGGCAAAGCCTGATGTCCCGCAACGGTCGATCGCCACGCCGCCGCCGCCGGAGCCTGCTCGCAGCGAGCCTGCAAAACCCGTCGTCGAACCGCCGACTTCGACGCCGGCGCCGGCACGCACTGCGGCGCGTCCTCTTGCTTCCAATGTCGGCGCCCCAACGTCGGGCGGGTGGGCAGTGCAGGTAGGCAGCTTCTCGAAGGAAGAGACGGCCGAGCGAGTGGCGAAGCAGCTGCGCGACCAGGGGCAGAGCGCATTCGTGATGCCGGTGAAGTCGGGCAGCGCGACTTTGTATCGCGTACGCATTGGACCGATGAAGGATCGCGCCAGCGCCGAAGCGGCACTGCGCACTGTCAAGTCGGCGGGCGCGACGATCGTCGCGCATCCGTGACGACCGAATTGGTAAGGGCGTGAGTGGCGCTGTTAGAATCCGCGCGCTCAAATTGACTGACGATCGTCCACGATCGATGCTCTTGGCTCCCCTCACGGTGGTATCGCCCGCTCTATGAACGCTGCTGACTACCTGATCGTCGGCGTGCTGCTCGCATCGATGCTCCTGGGTATGCTCCGCGGCTTCGTGCGCGAAGCAGTCGGCTTGCTCGCGTGGCTCGGCGGTTTGTGGCTCGCCTGGCGTTATGCGCCGGCGCTGGAGCCGTACCTCGGCGGCATGGTCGGCAAGCCGCCGGTGAGTTTGTGGACCGCGCGCGTGCTGATCCTGCTCAGCGTGCTGGTGGTCGGTTGGGTGATCTCGGGCATTCTCGGTTACTTTCTGCGGCACTCCGCGCTCAGCGTCGTTGTCGACCGGGTTCTCGGCCTTGTGTTCGGCACGGTGCGCGGCGCAGTCGTAGTCGCGGTCTTCGTGATGCTCGGGGAATTCGTCGAGCTCAATAAGGTCGAATGGTGGCGTCGCTCGCACCTGCTGCCTTACGCCAGCGAGCTCGCCAGCTGGATCCAGAACTTCGCGGAAACGGGCATGAAAGCCGTCGTCGACGTGCAAACGACGCGGTCGGGAGCTTGAGAGCATGTGCGGTATCGTCGGCATCGTCGGGCAGTCGCCGGTCAACCAGCAGATCTATGATGCGCTGACGGTGCTGCAGCATCGCGGGCAGGATGCCGCCGGCATCATGACCTGCGACGAGGGCGAGCTGTTCATGCGCAAGCAGAACGGCCTGGTGCGCGACGTCTTCCAGCAGCGCCACATGTTGCGCCTGAAGGGCAACATCGGCATCGGCCACGTCCGTTATCCGACCGCGGGCTGTGACAGCTCCTCCGAAGCGCAGCCGTTCATGGTCAACTCGCCGTACGGCATCTGCCTCGGGCACAACGGCAATCTCACGAATGCTGCCGAACTCGCCGAGGTGTTGATCCGCGAAGATCTGCGACACCTCAACACCAGCTCCGACTCGGAAGTGCTGCTCAACGTTCTCGCGAGCGAGTTGTCGCGCGCCGGTACGCCGCGCGCTTCGGCCGCCGACATCTTCGCTGCAGTGACTTCGGTGTATCGCCGCGTGCGTGGCGGTTTCGCAGTCGTGTCGATGATCGTCGGTCACGGGCTGCTCGGTTTCCGCGATCCGCACGGCATTCGGCCGCTGGTCATCGGCCGCCGTGAAACGCCGCAAGGCAACGAATACATGCTGGCGTCCGAGAGCGTTGCGCTCGATCAGCTCGGCTTCGAGCTGATGCGCGACGTCGGTCCCGGCGAGGCGGTGTTCATCGACGAGCACGGCCGCTTCTACTCGCATCAGTGCGTGCCGGTTGCGCGTCACACGCCGTGCATTTTCGAGTACGTCTACTTCGCCCGGCCCGATTCGATCATCGACAACATCTCGGTGCACAAGGCGCGCCTGCGCATGGGCGACCTGCTGGCCGAGAAGATCCGCCGCATCTGGCCCGACCACGACATCGACGTCGTGATTCCTATTCCTGACACCAGCCGCACTGCCGCCGTGCAGGTCGCGCAGCTGCTCGGCATCAAGTATCGCGAAGGTTTCGTCAAGAACCGCTACATCGGCCGCACCTTCATCATGCCGGGGCAGGAGCAGCGCGCGAAGTCGGTGCGCTCCAAGCTCAACGTGATCGACCTCGAGTTCCGCGGCAAGAACGTACTGCTGATCGACGACTCGATCGTGCGCGGCACGACCTCGGCGCAGATCATCGACCTGGCGCGTGAGGGCGGCGCACGCCGCGTGTACTTCGCGTCCGCAGCGCCCGCCGTGCGCTTCCCGAACGTCTACGGCATCGACATGCCGGCAACGTCCGAGCTGGTCGCTGCCGACCGCACCGAGGAAGAAGTGGCGAAGCTCATCGGCGCCGATCGACTGATCTACCAGGATCTCGACGACCTGGTGCGGGCTTGCCTGCACCACGACTCGAACATCCAGGAGTTCGACGACTCCTGCTTCTCCGGCCGCTACGTCACGGGCGACGTTACGCCGAGCTACCTCGCGCGCTTGCAGGAAGAGCGCTCCGACGAGGCGAAAGTTCGCCGCAAGCAGCTGCACCGCGGCTCGCTGAAGGCGATCCGCGCCGTGTGAGAGAGTGGTGGCGAGCACTGGCTCTTCGCCGATCACTCAATCTTCCGGCGCGCCGCGCCTGCTGATCATCGCCGATCACACTGAGCTGGGCCGTGCGCTCGAACAGCACGTCTCGATCGTCTGGCCCGACGCGGAGTGCCGCGTCCACGCGCCGTCGCAATCAGGCCGCCTGCACTCCGGTTTCAATGCCGTCGGCTACGACGTCGTGCTGCTCGACGACCGCATCGAGCGAGGGCAGGGCGAGAAGTGGCTCGACAACCTGCTCCATCGCAACGCCTTCCCGCCGATCATCTATCTCGCGCGCGGCGACGATCCCGGCCTCGCGCAACGCGTCGTGCAGCGGGGTGCAATCGACTGTCTGACGCGTGAGCGCATCGAGCATCGACGCCTGGCAGATGTCCTGCGCAAGGCCATCGTGCAACGGCGCGAGAAGCTCGCGTTGTGGCGAACCGGGCCGGAAGCGGAGCAGTTGTCGCAGTTCGGTTCGGTGACGATTCGCGGTCATCGCTTCGCGCGCGAGCTGGCGATCGGCGGCACGTCGGCGGTGTATCTCGCCGAGAGCGAGCGCGCCGGCGAGATGGTCGTGCTCAAGGTGCTGCGCGACTCGCCGACTGCCGGCGACGAGCACACGCAGTTCACGCGCTTCATGCAAGAGTACGACCTGATCTCGAAAGTGCGCCACCCGAACGTCGTGCGCATTTACGATCTCGGCATCGCCGACGATCACGCCTATCTCGCGATGGAATACTTTCCGCGCGGCGATCTGCGCTCACTGATTGCGAGCGGCCTGGATGGCAGCGAAGCGCTGTCATACCTGGCGCAGATGGCGGCAGCGCTGGAAGTCGTGCACGCGGTCGGCGTGCTGCATCGGGATCTGAAGCCGGGAAACATCATGTTGCGCGCCGACGGCTCGGTCGCGCTGATCGACTTCGGGCTCGCGAAGCACGTGCAGGTCGATGCCGAGATCACGGCTACCGGCGAGATATTCGGCACGCCGTACTACATGAGCCCGGAGCAGGGGCACGCTCAGCCGCTCGACGAGCGCAGCGACCTGTACAGTCTCGGCGTGATCTTCTATGAGATGTTGATGCGCCAGAAACCGTACGTCGCCCAGTCGCCGATGGGTGTCATCTACATGCATGCCAACGCGCCGATTCCGCTGCTGCCGGAAGCGCTGCGCAACTATCAGCATCTGTTGAACAAGCTGCTGGCGAAGGATCCGATCCATCGCTTGCCTTCGGCAAGCGCGCTGCTGGCGAAGATCGAGGAGCTGCGTTGAACGACGTCCTGCTCGCGCCGACGCCGCAACGCTGGTTCGAAGTTGCTTCCGAGCGCTGGCGTGAGCTGCTCGTCGATCACGCGAACTGCGAGAAGAAGGCGGCGTCGACTGCGCTGAGCTTGATCTTCGCCTACCCCGACGATCTGCAGCTTACCGATCGTCTCTCGCGCCTCGCACGCGAGGAGCTGCGGCACTTCGAACAAGTACAGAAGATGATGCAGGAGCTCAGCGTGCCGTTCGTCCGTCAGAGTCCAGCGCGCTATGCCGAGGGCCTGCGGGCCACGACGCGACGTTCGGATCCCGGCCGTCTGATCGATCTGCTTCTCTGCGGAGCGTTGATCGAAGCGCGTTCGCATGAACGCTTCGTAGGGCTGGCGCCGCGGCTGCAGGCTCCGCTAGGCGACTTCTACAATGGGCTGGCAGCTTCGGAAGCGCGTCACTACGGCGTGTATCTGCGATTGGCCGAGCACCGTTCCGGTCAGCAGGATTGGCGCGCGAGATTGAAGCACCTGGCAGAAGTCGAAGCGGAGTTGGCGACGTCACCTGATCCGCAACTCAGGTTCCACTCCGGCCTGCCTGTGTAGGTCGGGCTTTAGCCCGACAATCTTGCCAACTCAAACCCGCTCGGGCCCCAACGCAGCACACTGCCCTGCTCGTACCAATCCCCGAGCACGATGCGTACGGCAGGTTTGCCGTTGAGCTGCAGCTCGTGCACCGCCGGGCGATGCGTGTGGCCGTGAATGATGCAGTCGACGCCAAAGCGCTCCAGCGTGCGCCGAACCTCGTCCTGATTGACGTCCATGATCTCCGGCGCCGCCATGTCCATCGACTTGATGTGTTCCTTGCTGCCCGCGCGCATGCGCTCCGCGAGCTTCTGGCGCTGGCGCAATGTCAGCGACCGCATCACGAACTGCAGGATCGGGTTACGCACGATGCGGCGCAGACGCTGGTAAGCATGATCGTCGATGCACAGCAGGTCGCCGTGCATCAGCAGCACGCGTCGCCCGTATAGATCGATGACCGTGCCGTCGGTCAGGAGCTCGATGCCGGTTTCGCGGCAGAAGGCCTTGCCGATGAGGAAGTCGCGATTGCCGTGGATGAAGTACGTCTTCACACCGGCGTTCGTTACTGCGCGCAGACCCTGGATCACGCGCCGCTTGTCCGGATCGGGATCGTCATCGCCGATCCACGCTTCGAACAGGTCGCCGAGGATGTAGAGCGCTTCGGCGCGGCGCGCCTCGCGCTCCAGGAAGTCGAGGAACTGCGCGGTGATGTCGGGCCGCGCGCCGTCGAGATGCAGATCCGAGATGAAGAGCGTCGTCACGAGGGTGGCAGGCGCAACCCGCTCACTTCAATTCCACGATCCGGATGATGATCACCGCCTTGAGCGGCGCATCTTTTTCGAACGGTCCGACTTCGCCGGTCGCGACCGCGCCGATGTCGTCGACCACGTCCATGCCCTGGACGATGCGACCGAACACCGCATAGCCCCAGCGGCTCGGCTGCGGATCGAGCCCCGAGTTGTCGGCGATGTTGAGATAGAACTGCGCGTTGCCGCTGTGCGCATCGGCCGTCCGCGCGAGCCCGACGGTGCCGCGGCGATTCGAGAGGCCGTTGCCGGACTCGTTCGGAATGCCGGGCTTGGTGGGCTTCTCCTGGTACTTCTCGTCGAAGCCGCCGCCCTGAGCGACGAAGCCGGAGATCACGCGGTGAAAAACCGTGCCGTTGTAGAAGCCATCCCGCACGTACTGCAGAAAGTTCGCGACGGTCAGCGGTGCGCGGCTGGTATCCAGCTCGATGACGAACTTGCCCATGTTCGTCTCGACCTGCACCTTCGGGTTGCTCTGCGCATGTGCAGTCAGGCCGACGGCGAGCAGGAGTGTGGCGATCAGCAGGCGTGCGTTGGGCATGACGATCCTCGGGAAGTTCGCGCGATCTTACCAAACGCCGCTAAAATGGCCTGCATGCAGATCTTCAACTCGTACACGGGTCGCAAACAGGAATTCAAACCGCTCCAGCCCGGCGTGGTGCGAATGTACCTGTGCGGCGATACCGTCTACGACTTCTGCCACATGGGCCATGCGCGGTCCAAGACCGCGTTCGACATCGTGCGCCGCTATTTCCAGTATCGCGGCTACAAGGTGACCTTCGTCCGCAACATCAC
>DATJIP010000172.1:0-12691 GCA_035493235.1 Steroidobacteraceae bacterium | reverse complement strand
TCGCGGCGGCGCTCTTTTACGGGAACCAAACGCGCGCGGAAATCGTCAGTGCAGGGCCCTCGGGCTTCAACCTGCGGGAAGTCGCGGAAGTGCCGAATCCGGCACCGGTCGTCTGGGCGATGCTCTCGGACATCGGCAAGTGGTGGGACCCGGAGCACACGTATTCCGGCGACTCCCGCAATCTTACGCTCGAGCCATTCGTGCGCGGCTGCTTCTGCGAGAAGCTCAGCCTGTATGCGGGCATCGAGCACGCGACCGTCATCTATGCGCAGCCGGCCAAGACGCTGCGCCTCTCCGGCGCACTCGGGCCGTTGCAGGAATTCGGCGTCACCGGCGTGATGACCTGGAACATCGAGCCCGCCGGCGGCGGCTCGCGAATCACGTTGACCTACAACGTCGGCGGGTATGCCGACCGGCCGCTCGCCGACTGGGCGCCGATCGTGGACGAAGTCATCGGCGGCCAGCTCAAGCGCCTGGTGCGCTATATCACCCAGGGAAATCCCGAGGCGCCGAAGGCCGAGGCACCCAAGCAGTAGAACCAGGGAACTGATTCGTCCCCGGAAGTCTTACAGGAATGTCGGGCCGCGGCCTGATCCACAGGACCTGCTTCATGCGCATTCGCAGCTTGCTCATCGTCGGCGCGGCGTTAATCGCGGCCGGCTGCCAGACCGTACAGACCACGCAACCGGGCGCTGTCGGCGTCAATCGCAAGCAGCACATGATGGTGTCGGAGCAGGAGATCGAGAAGGGCTCCGAGGTCGCCTACAACGACGAGTTGAACAAGGCGAAGCAGAAGGGCGCACTGAACGCGGACAAAGCCACCTATCAGCGCGTGCAGAACATCGTGCGCCGGCTCATTCCGCAGACCGCGACGTTTCGTCCGGACGCGCCGCAGTGGAAATGGGAAGTGAACGTGCAGACCACCGAGGACGTGAACGCGTACTGCATGCCCGGCGGCAAGATCATGGTGTACACCGGTTTGATCGATAAGCTGCACGCGACCGACGCCGAGCTCGCGGCGGTGATCGGTCATGAAATTGCACACGCGCTGCGCGAGCACTCGCGCGAGCGCATTTCGCAGGCCTACGCGGAGCAGCTCGCACTGGCGGGGATTGCCGTGGCGACGGGAGCGGGCGAGGCGACGATGCAGCTCGCGAGCCAGATATCCGCGGTGACATTCTCACTGCCGCACAGTCGCGAGCAGGAGGCCGAAGCGGATCGCATCGGGCTGGAGCTCGGCGCCCGCGCCGGTTACGACCCGAACGCAGCGGTCACTCTGTGGCAGAAGATGGGCAAGCTCGCGAGCGGTGGGCCGCCGGAGTTCCTCAGCACGCACCCGTCGGGCGAGTCGCGCATTCGCGATTTGCAGGCGTTGGTGCCGAAGGTGATGCCGCTGTATCAGGCGGCGGCGCGCTAGACCAGCGCGACCCAAAGCGCCGCTGCACCGAGCACGACGGCGATCGCTGCAGCAGCAGTAAGCCAGAGCACGCGACGGTGCAGATCCGTTACGGCGCGTGCGACGCCGGCGAGCTGCTCGGCCATCTGTGCCACGAGCTCGGCTTGTCGCCGCTCGTTTTCCTCCAGGCTAGCCACACGCGCAGCCAGCTCTTCATAGCCCTGCGCTCCCGGCAGCTGTGCTACCGACGGTGCTTGCTTGGTGCGCTTCATCAGCTCGCGCGAGACGTCGAGGATCGACGGCACGAGCTGGACGATCTGTAACCAGGGAACGGCCATGACGGGTATGGTGCCAAAAAATAGCCGGCAAAAGTCACGCCTTTTGACGGCGTCGTCGAAAGGGCCTCGGCCGCTTTCGACCAAAAAAAGCTCCGCGGCATCGCTGCCGCGGAGCTCCTTGACTCCCCACGGTGAAGCGGCGGGCTAGGTCTTGCTGCGCGCCATGAACTCGGCCTTGTTCAGGTAACCGTCGCCGTTGGTATCCAGCGCGGCGAAGTTATCCGACAGTTTGCTGTCGGCCGTGGCTTCCGTCTTGCTGATCTGCGAGTCGGCATTCTTGTCGAGCGCGTCGAACGTCGCCGACGATTTCATGCCGGTGTCATGCGACTTGTCCTTGTTGTCGCCGGCCTGTGCTGCGAACGCCAGCAGCGTGGCTGCGATCAGAGCTAGGAATCTGGTCATGGTGTTCCTCCTTCGCGCGGCGCGAAGCGCCGCGGTCTGGAAAAACGCGGCGCCGCTGCCGGGGGTTCCGTAAAAACGGCCTCCTGCAGCGCCACGTTGCAGAGTCCCGCCCGCTTGACGAAACTTGGCAACTGCTGCAATACCCCTGTGCGATGTTCACCGGCCGAACCAGCGGAAAAAGCGGACCTGCGACCATGACTCTCCCTGCCTCCCTGCTGATCGTCGACGACGACCGCGAGCTCGGTCAGATGCTCACCGAATACCTGACCGGCGAAGGGTTTCAGGTGACGCTGTTGCGCGACGGGGCCGAGGCGCTGGAAAAGTTGACCGAGCAGACGCATCCGTTCGACCTGGTGATTCTCGACGTGATGCTGCCCTCGCTGAGCGGCTTCGAGGTGCTGCGTCGACTGCGCCACAGCCTATCGGTGCCGGTGATCATGTTGACGGCGCATGGCGCCGACGTCGACCGCATCGTCGGACTCGAGCTCGGCGCTGACGATTACCTGTCGAAGCCTTTCAATCCGCGCGAGCTGGTCGCGCGCGTGCGCGCAGTGCTGCGGCGGTTTTCGCCGCGCGACACCGACATGCCGGCGCATCCGGTCAGTGTCGGTCCGCTGCGGCTCGATCCCGCGACCTTCGAGGTCACGCTGTCGGGCGAGTCGGTGCGACTGACCGGCACCGAGCTACGCCTGCTCGAAGTCTTGATGCGTGCCGTCGGGCAAGTGCAGTCCCGCGAGTCGCTCACCGAGCGAGTGCTCGGCCGGCGCCTCACGCCGTACGATCGCAGCATCGACACGCACGTCAGCAATCTGCGGCGCAAGCTCGGGCTCGGCGAGAACGGTCTGCCCGAGATTCGCAGCATCCGCGGCGCGGGTTACGTCCTGATCGCCAGCAGTGAGGCGCGATCGTCAGCGTGAGAGTGCGCGCATGAGATCACTCTTTCTAAGAATCTTCCTGTCGTTCTGGGCAGCCATGCTGCTCGTGCTGCTCGCGACCGGTGCGGTGGCGTGGTACCGGTTCAACAAGGTCCAGAGCATCACCATCGACGTCAAGACGCTCGGCAACGAAGCCTCCGCGCGCCTGCTGGTGGGCGGACTGCCGGCACTGCACGACTGGATCGAAGAGACCGAGGATCGCTATCGCGACCGACGGATCTTCATCGTCGACCAGAGCGGCGAGGACATCCGCAAGCTCGAGTTACCGCCGACCTATCGCAGCTACGTCGAGCGACTGCGCGATGCGGGCTTCCTCGGCAAGGAGCTGATACCGAGCCGGCGCGACGATCCTCTACTGCTGACGCCGCTGTTCACGGATCGAGATGGGCGCGTGTACACGCTGCTGGTGAGCCGGCAGATCTGGAGAAATCTGCTGTTCGCGCCCGATGTGAACATCCTGCTGCTCGCGACCGCACTGTTGTTCAGCGTGGCGGTGTGCTGGCCATTGGCGCGTTACCTCAGCAAACCCGTCGAGCGTCTGCAATCGAGCGCTCGTTCGCTCGCAGCGGGCAACATGGAGGCGCGCGTCGGACAGGAGTTCTCGCAGCGCCGCGACGAGTTGGGCGTGCTGGCTCGCGATTTCGACACGATGGCCGATCACGTGCGCAACCTGATCGCCTCGAAGGAGAACCTGCTGCGTGCGATGTCGCACGAGCTGCGCTCGCCGCTGGCGCGGCTGCGGGTCGCGACGGACCTGGCGCGTCGGCCGAACGCGGACGTGGCGCGGCAGCTCGATCGCATCGAGCTGGAGGCCGAACGGCTCGATACGCTGATCGGGCAGATCCTGCAGCTCTCGCACCTGCGCGCTGTCCCGACGTTGCCGCGTGAGCCGCTGGATCTCACGAGTCTGATGAACGAGATCATCGAAGATGCTCGCCTGGAGGCGGGCGCGGAAGAGAAGTCCGTCGACTGGTCATCGCCCAAGGAGGCGGTGATCGTCGAAGGCGATCACGGACTGCTGCGCAGTGCGATCGAGAACGTACTGCGCAACGCTGTGCGCTTCACCAAGCCGTCGTCCGCCGTGAAAGTACGCGCAGATCGCGCGGGCCCGAAAGTGTCGATCACCATCGACGATCGTGGACCGGGCGTGCCGGAGCCCGACCTGCAGCGCATCTTCGAGCCGTTCTATCGAGTTGCCGAATCGCGCGACCGCGACTCCGGCGGCACGGGTCTCGGCCTGGCGATCACCGCGCGCATCGTGTCGCTGTATGGCGGTAACGTGCAGGCGCGCAATACTCCCGACGGCTTGCGCGTCGAGATCGCACTCCCCGCGCGCTAGTAATGATTGTGGTTGTTTTTCTGCGCGAGCGCATGACTGCGCAGTAACTGCGCTCGCTCGCGAATCGCGCTGATTTCTTCGGGCGCGACCGTGCTGCCGGCACTGCTCTTCGCTAGTTCCACTGCACCCTGCAAATTGAAACGCAGCTCGAGCGAATCCGCGCTCGACAGGCCGTTGCCGGAATAGTGCAGCAGACGTGCTCCGCGAAACTCGTAATCGCCCGTGCGCGAATCGGCACGTTGCTCGCGGATGCGCAGTTGCTCGCCATCAGCGAAGGTTGCGTCGTACTTGGTGGCGATGCCCGCGGCATTGAGCTGACCGCTCAGCGTCATCGCGCCCGCGAACCCGGTCTTCGGCGGCGCGATTACAGGTGCGAGCGGCGTGCTCTGCGGCGGCGCCGGTTCCTTCGAACAAGCACCGAGTGCGAGCAGAATCAAGCCCGTCTGCAGGCTGCGACATGTCCTGAACATAAGCTTCACGCCGTACGATGCGATTGCGAGTTGCACTGAGAAGCGCGTCATTCGATCACTGCTGCAGCCGTCGGATCAAGGTGCCGCGTGGTTCGAACGTGAAGCAGCTCACGCGGCGGCCACGACCGTTCCTCTAGTCTGTTCCTCGCCGACTGTTCCACCCGACACGGAGAACTCGATGAGCGCAGGTCATTCCGCTACTACCCAGGTCCGACGCCCGGCGCCGGCCGCTCCTGCGCGCCCGACTCAGGCTGCTGCCCCTGCTCGCAACACGCAGCAATTCGCGTTCGCTGCCGCGAGTGGCGACGACGACGAGATCCGCTTGCACCTCGGCGACATCCAGCTCCCGCCTCCGGACACCGAGATGCGCGTCGAGGGCTTCAAGCCCACGTTGCTCAGCCGCCTGCTCGATCTGGTGATGCCGCTGCGCTGAACGTGTAGGCTGCGGAGCCGTGCTCCGCGCGCTCACGACCCTCTTACTATTACTGCTAGCGGCGCCTTCGGGCGCCGCTCCTGCATTTGCCGATGTGAATGCAGACGTGCGCGCCGTCTTTCAATTGATGCAGGATCGCTTGCGGCTCATGCAGGAAGTTGCCGCGTGGAAGCACGCACGCAATGCGCCCGTTGTCGACGCGGAGCGCGAACAGCAGGTTCTTGAAACGACTGTGCGGCAGGCGGGCGATCTCGGCATCGATGGGGCGTCGGCGCGACAACTGTTCTCGCTGCAGATCCGACTCGCGGTTCGCGTGCAGGAATCCTTCATTGCCGACTGGCGTTCGGGCGCGCCCGCTCCGGCGCAGGTGCGCGATCTCGCGGCCGACCTGCGTCCGCAGCTCGACCGCATCGGTGCTGACTTGCTCCACGCAATCTATCTGGCCTTGCCCGAGTTTCAGCGCGAGGACTTTGCCGCTCGCTATGGCGCTCAGGCGCAGCTCGTGGACGCACCTGGCGTCACCGACGCAGATCGACGCGAACTGACGAACGCGCTCGGCTTGCTGCGACCGGCCGCGCTGCCGCCGCTAGACCGTATCCGCGCCAGCCACGTACTGCGAGTCGGTATGACAGGCGACTACGCTCCGTTCGACGTGGAGGAGGGCGGTTCGCTGCGCGGCGCGGATGTCGAGCTCGCGCTGGCGCTGGCTGAGAAGTTGCAAGTTCAACCGCAGTTCGTGCGGACCAGCTGGCCCAGCTTGATGCAGGACTACGCAGCCGGCCGCTTCGACCTCGCCGTTGGCGGCATCACGGTGACTCCCGCTCGCGAAGCTCAGGCCGTGTTCTCGATTCCGTATCACAGCGGCGGCAAGACACCGATCGTTCGTTGCGGCAGGCAGGCGAGCTTCGACACGCTGGCGGAGATCGATCGGCCCGACGTACGCGTCATCGTCAATCCCGGCGGTACCAACGAGCAGTTCGCGCGTGAGCATCTGGGCGCTACCCAACGCCTGGTCCATCCCGACAATCGCACGATCTTCGCCGAGATTGCCGCCGGTCGCGCCGACGTGATGGTGACCGATGACGTCGAAGTCGAGCTGCAGGTGCGTCGCGATGCGCGACTGTGCCGTGCTACGCAAGAGACGTTCACCGTCGCCCGCAAGGCAATCCTGTTACAGCGAGACCCTGCGCTCGCAGCTGCGGTGAACGCGTGGCTGCAGAGTGCGCTCGCTGCAGGATGGCCGGCCGCCTGGCTCGACGCAGCCATGCATTAAGTAAGCGGTTTGGCTTACCGGCGCACGGGTGTAATTCGCCGGCGGCGTTGATCGCAGCGCCTGCGCTTTCTGTATGCTTGCGCGAATTTGGTCGTACGAGCTGGAGGTCAACTCAGATGGGCTGGATAGTGTTCGGCGTCTTGATCGCCATCGCGTTCTTCTTCGTTTCTATCTACAACCGGCTGGTCGGCGGGCGCAACGCCTACAAGAACGCCTTCGCACAGATCGATGTGCAGCTCACGCGTCGCCACGACTTGATCCCGAACCTGGTGGAAACCGCCAAGGGTTACATCAAGCACGAGCGCGAGACTCTCGAAGCCGTCATCGCCGCGCGTAACAGCGCCGTGAGCGGTTTGAAGCGCGCCGCTGCAAACCCGGGCGACCCCGCGTCCGTGCAGCAGCTCGCTGGCGCCGAGGCGCAGCTCAACGGCGCGCTCAGCCGGTTGTTCGCGGTCGCCGAGGCCTATCCGGACCTCAAGGCGAACCAGAACATGATGCAGCTCTCCGAAGAGCTGACGTCCACCGAGAACAAGGTCGCGTTCGCGCGCCAGGCGTTCAACGACGCGGTCATGAACTACAACAACCAGCGCGAGATGTTCCCCAACAGCATCGTCGCAGGCATGTTCATGTTCACGCCGGCGCAGCTGCTGGAAATCGAGTCGCCGGAGAAGCGCGCCGTTCCGCAGGTCAAATTCACCTAAATGAATTTCTTCAAGCGTCAGGACGAGGCGCGCCGTGCCTCGCGGCGCCTCGTCGTGCTATTCAGCCTTGCGGTGGTGGTCGTCGTCGCGTCGGTCGATCTGGTTGTCTTTTTCTTGATGCGGCAGGGCGAAGCGCACGCGCACGGCTACATGCCGCCGCTCGGCGAATGGCTGGCCATGCATCCGCGCATGGTGATCGGCACCACTCTCGTCGTGCTGGCAATCATCGTGCTCGCGAGCGTCTACAAGACGATGCTCCTGGGCGGCGGCGGCGGAGTCGTCGCCCGTTCGCTCGGCGGCGTGCGCATCTCCGCGGACACGACTGATCCGTTGCAGCGCCGGCTTCTCAACGTCGTGGAGGAGATGGCAATCGCCGCGGGTGTGCCGATGCCCGAGGTCTACCTGCTGGAGCAGGAGAGCGGCATCAACGCGTTCGCGGCGGGTCACAATGCATCGAACGCTGCGATCGGCGTGACCCGCGGCACGTTGACGGCGCTGAACCGCGCCGAGCTGCAAGGTGTCGTCGCACACGAGTTCAGTCACGTCCTCAACGGCGACATGCGCCTCAACGTGCGGCTCATGGGCTTGCTGTTCGGGCTGCTAGTGATCGCTTTGATCGGTCGCACGGTGTTGCGAGGCGCGACGCGCGTGCGCGGCGATCGCAAGGGCGGCGTGATGATCGTCGTGCTGATCGCGCTCGCGGTGCTGATCATCGGTTACGTCGGTCTGTTCTTCGGTCGGCTCATCCAGGCCGCGGTGTCGCGCTCGCGTGAATCGCTCGCCGATGCGTCGGCGGTGCAGTTCACGCGCGATCCGAGCGGCCTGCGCGGCGCGCTCGTCAAGATCGGCGCGAACAGCGCCGGCTCGCGGGTCGGGAATGCAGAAGTCGAAGAAGTCGCGCACATGCTGTTCGCGCCCGGCATCAGCCGCTTCTTCGCGACGCATCCGCCGTTGCTCGAGCGACTCAAGGCAATCGATCCGCGCTTCGACCCGAAGGAAATCGATAGCGCCCGCGCACGCATGGCGGCGGCCGGCGCCGCAGCCGAAATGCAAGCGGCCACGGCGAAAGCGGCGGACTCGGAGGCGATGTCGATCATCGATCTGCCGGCCGCAGCTCCCGCGATGATCGCGCAGCTCGTGGGCAATCCGAGCACGGCGCACATGCAGCTCGCGCGAGAAATTCGCGAATCGCTGCCCGAGCCAGTCGTCGCGGCCGGTCGACATCCGCAGTCGGCACGCGCGCTGCTGCTCGCGCTCGCGCTCGATTCGAATCCCGAGATCCGTGCACGGCAGAAGCAGGTGATTGGGGTACGGCTGTCGGCGGAAGTCGCTGCGATGACTGCGGCACTCGAACCGCAGGTCGATGCGCTCGAGCCGGAGCAGCGCATTCCAGCCTTGCTGCGCGGCTTCCCGACGCTGCGACAGCTCACGCACGAAGAGCGAGTGCAGTTGATTGCATGCCTCAACGGCATGTTGCCGCGGGACGCGGAGGTCTCGCTGCACAGTTACGTTCTGCGCAAGCTTGCGCAGATGCACTTGCGCGACGATCTGAATCCTCGTGCGCGTCCCTCGCGCCTGACGTTGCAAGCCGTGCAGCAGGACGCGCAGGTTCTGTTTTCCGTTCTCGCGCAACACGGTCACGACGACGAGACGAGTGCGCGCCGCGCGTACGAAGCTGGCATGCATCACTTGTTTCCGCGCGCCAGGCCTGGCTACGGTCTCTCCGGACACTGGCCGCCGGCGCTCGATGTTGCGCTCAGCCGGCTCGATCAGCTCGCGCCGATCGGCAAGGAGCAGCTGGTCGAAGCGATGGTCGCGACGGTGACCCACGACCAGCAGCTGACGATGGGCGAGGCGGAACTGCTGCGCGCGGTGTGCGCGAGCCTGCATTGCCCGTTGCCGCCGCTGGTCGCGAGCTGACGCTTACAGCGACTTCAGATACTCGGCAAGATCCGTCTTCTCCGCCGCACTCAGCCCGAGCGCGAACTGACGATCGTAGTGATCGATCACATCGCGCAGCGACGCAAAGCGTCCATCGTGATAGAAGCCGCCCTTCGCGTGCGTCCACAAGCCTTTGAGCGGCGCCGTGCGATAGCGCTCGTCGGGTGCGCGCTGCGCCTGGAATGCGTCGATGCCGATCTCCTCAGGCGTGTGCATGTTCCAGCCCGGCTCCGTGTAGAGCGGCGGGACGTGGCAACGGGCGCAATCAGCTTTGCCCGCGAACAGCTCTTTGCCACGCTGCGCAGCCGCTGCATTGAAGCTGCTCGACGGTGCTCGCGGCGCCGGCAAACTCAATTGAAAGACGTGCAGTGCCGCCAGTTTGCCAGTGATCAGGTCGGGATCCTTGCGCACATCGGCGAAGCCCGCAGCAGCGGCGATCGGAAACTTGGTTGCATCGTTGAGCCGCGGATCGTAGAACGTGCCGCTGCCCTGCATTTCCAGGTTCGCCACGAACGCGTTCCAGTGCGTGACCGAGCCCCAGCCGGTCCAGGTGTGCATGTTGACGCCGGCTAGGCCGAACGCCGGAGGAATCAGCGTCGAGGCCGACTTGCCATCAGGGCGGAACGCCTTGCCGTCGAGCAACAGCTCTGCGTCGAACCGACCCGGACCCCAGCTGCGCAGCACTGAGCGTACGGCTGCTGCGTCGATGCCCGGCTGCGCCAGTCGCAGCAGATCCACGAACGGTTGCACGCTCGGCGAGAACGCGATGATTGCGCCGACGTTCAGATCGCGCGCAGCCCAACCGTCGAGCCGGTTGCCGATGCCGGGCGCGAACGAGTTGTCGACTGTCGAGTGGCACAGCGCGCAGGTTATGCCGACGGATTCGAGCCGTCGATTGCGCTCGTCGAAGAAGCCGCGCACGCCGACGACCGCATCGAGCTTCAGCAAGGCGAGAGTCGTGGCGGGATCGTTCAGATCGACGCGTCCGTGGCGCAGCTCGTTGCGCAGCGAATGGGGCAGCGCATTGACGTCGACCTTGAGGCCGAGCTCGAGCGCCGCCTTCGGGCTCAGCCCCGCACCGACACCGCCGCTCGCCTGGCCGGCGATCGCACGATGCAGGCCGAGCGTGTCGCCCCAGAAAGCCTGGTCGCCGAACGTGTCGAAACGGAAGATCTTGCGACCGCGCAGGATTTCCACGAAGCCGTTCGCGAGGTTGCGCTGCTCGGCCGGAGGCAGGGATTGCAGGTCCTGCGACATCCGCGCGACGTCGGATTGTTGATCGTCAGAGGCGGACGCAACTCCGCACGCAAGAAGGACTAGGAAGACGCACGCACGCAACCGGCTCATGGCAAATCTCCTTCCATCCAAAAACAAGACACGAAGTGACACTTTTCTGGTATTCAATGCGACCCCACGTCTGATCGACGTACCTCGTGTCTTCCCCGTTCCCGTCTCCTTGAAATGTCCCATTCCATCGTCATCCGCGGCGCACGCCAGAACAATCTCAAGAACCTCGATCTCGAGCTGCCGACGAACGAGCTGATCGTCGTCACCGGCGTGTCGGGCTCGGGCAAGTCCTCGCTCGTGTTCGACACGATTTATGCGGAAGGGCAGCGCCGTTACGTCGAGACGTTCTCGCCGTACGCGCGGCAGTTTCTCGATCGCATGGACCGCCCGCAGGTCGAGCGCATCGAAGGCATTCCGCCGGCGATCGCCATCGACCAGACCAATCCGGTGCGGACTTCGCGCTCGACGGTCGGCACGATGACGGAGCTCAACGATCACCTGAAGCTGCTGTTCTCGCGTGCCGCTCAGCTGTACTGCCGCGATTGCGGCGCGCCGGTGCGACGCGACTCGGCGCAGAGCATCTACGGCGAGATCGATGCGCGTCTGACGGCCGGCGAACTGCGCGACAGCCGCATCGTCGTGACTTTCCCGGTGCCGGTGCCGCACAACTTCAGCGAGACCGAAGTGCTCGGGCTGCTGGAGAAGCAGGGCTACACGCGCGTGTTCGCGCGCAGCGAACCGAAAGCTCCGGCAACTCCCGAGCCGCCTGCGCGCAAGGGAAAACGTGGCGCTGCGCGCGTGCCAGCGAACGGCAACGGCGCGGTCGTGCTCGAGATGATTCAGGACCGCGTGCGTTTCGCCACGGTCGAGCGCGATCGTGTGATCGAGGCGTTGGAGTCGGCATTGCGCATCGGCCGTGGGCGCGTTGCGCTCCACGTGCTCGACGATGCGCAACGGGTGGTGCGCGTCTGGCGATTCTCTTCGGACCTGCACTGCGCCGATTGCGACATTCATTACCGCGAGCCGACGCCCAGCCTGTTCTCCTTCAACTCGCCGCTCGGCGCCTGCGAGAGTTGCCGCGGCTTCGGCCGCATCATCGGTATCGACTTCGGACTCATCGTCCCCGACGAAGCGAAGTCGCTGCGCGGCGGCGCCGTGCGGCCCTGGCAAACCGAGTCGTACCGCGAGTGTCAGGACGATCTGGTGCGCTTCGCGCGCAAGCGCGGCGTGCCGCTCGATACGCCGTGGCGCGAGCTCGGTGCCGAGCATCGCAAGTGGGTGCTGGAAGGCGAGGGCAGCTGGGAAGACAAGCTCTGGTACGGCGTGCGGCGCTTCTTCGCCTGGCTTGAGACCAAGGCTTACAAGATGCACATCCGCGTGCTGCTGTCGAAGTATCGCGCGTATACCCCGTGTACCGCCTGCGGCGGAGCGCGTTTGAAAACCGACGCACTGCTGTGGCGACTGGGAACGCAACAGGATGCAGCGATCGTTCTCACCGACGCGGCGCGCTTCGCGCCCAGCGGCACGCGCTGGAATGCGCAGACGATGGCGAAGCTGGCTGGCGTCGGCATTCGCGAGCTGATGCTGTTGCCGATCGAACGCTGTGCCGCATTCTTCGAACGGCTCGTGCTGCCCGCGCCGCTCGATGAAGCGAGCGATCTCGTGCTGCGCGAGATTCGCAGCCGCCTGAAGTTCCTGCTCGACGTCGGTCTCGGCTATCTCACGCTCGATCGGCAGTCGCGCACGCTGTCCGGCGGCGAAGTGCAGCGGATCAATCTGACGACGGCGCTCGGCACGTCGCTGGTCAACACCCTGTTCGTGCTCGACGAGCCGTCGATCGGCCTGCATCCGCGCGACATGGGGCGCGTGATCGACGTCATGAAGCGCTTGAAGGAGTCGGGCAATTCGCTGCTCGTGGTCGAGCACGACCCGCAGGTGATGCAGGCGGCGGATCGCATTCTCGACGTCGGGCCGGGGCCGGGAGAGAAGGGCGGGCAGATCGTGTTCTTCGATCGGCCCGCGCAGTTGCCGGGCGCGCAGCGCTCGCTGACTGCGGATTACCTGACGGGCAGGAAACAAGTAAACGGACACGTTCCCATCCGGAACTGGGAGGGCGCGAGTCCCTCGCTGTACGTCCGCGGCGCGCGCCAACACAATCTAAAAGGTATCGACGTCG
>DATJIP010000171.1:0-60076 GCA_035493235.1 Steroidobacteraceae bacterium | reverse complement strand
TTAGAAAATCTTGGCAGCTCGGCTACTTACGCTTCACTGCGGTGCCCGGCCCCGGGCACCATGGCCTCACTCTCAATCCGGCCGCTGGGTAGCAGGTTCAGCCAGTTTTTTCGGAACTGGTTAGCAAGGCTGTCGGTTTTCGCATCGCCGGTTCGTCATAGTGATGACGGCTCTTCCGCATCGACGAACGAAGGAGACAGACGATGGCCAAAAACGTGATTTGCATCTGGTACGACAACGACGCCGAAGAAGCCGCGCGCTTCTACGCCAAGACCTTCCCGAACAGCGCCGTGAAGGCGGTCCACAAGGCGCCGGGCGATTTTCCGGGCGGCAAGCAGGGACAGGTGCTCACGGTCGAGTTCACCGTCGTCGGCGTGCCCTGTGTCGGCCTCAATGGCGGTCCGATCTTCAAGCACAACGAGTCCTTTTCGTTTCAGATCCAGACCGAAGACCAGGCTGAGACCGATCGCTACTGGAACGCCATCGTCGGCAATGGCGGCGCCGAGAGCGCCTGCGGCTGGTGCAAGGACAAGTGGGGTCTGTCGTGGCAGATCAGCCCGCGCGTCCTGGTCGAAGCGACGACCGATCCGGATCCGGCGGCCGCGAAGCGCGCCTTCGAGGCGATGATGAAGATGAAAAAGATCGACATCGCCACGATCGAAGCCGCGCGCCGCGGGTAGGCGTTACTTCACGCTCTCGTACGTGGCGTCGCGCACGTCCGTGGTGAACTTGCCCCACATGCCTTCGAGAGCCGTGTTGGTCAGCGCAACGACAGTCAGCTTTCGCGCGGGGTCTACGAACCAGGAATGGCCGTAGACTCCGCCCCACTGCCACGTCCCGGCTGATTGCGGCGTGTGTGTCGCCGCCGGATCCACGACGACAGCGCCGCCGAATCCGAATCCCGTGCCCGGTCCTGCCAGCAGCGCGCCGATCTGATTGCGCATCATGCTGGCTGCAGTCTCTGCTTTCAGGATCGGTTTGCCGCCGGCGCGGACAGCTTCGAGCAGACGCATGATGTCCGGCGCAGTGCCGACCATGCCGGCGCCGCCCGACGGGAACGCTTTCGGATCGAGCGCGCGGGAAGGCGAATACGTCATGCGACCGCCTTCGCCGAACGGCATCGACCACGGATCGTCCATCTTCGCCGGCGCGGGCTTTGCATCGTGATATGGGACAGCGAGGCGCGCTGGATCCTTCGCCCAGAATCCTGTGTCTCGCATGCCCAGCGGCTGCGTGACCGTCTCGGCCACGACCTGCGGCAGGGCCTTACCCGCCGCCTTCTCCAGAACAGCGCCGAGCACGTCGATGGACAACGAGTAGCGGAAACCTTCGCCCGGCTTGTTGAACAGCGGCACGCTCGCGAGGCGTTGCGCTTCTTCGTCCAAGCTGATACGCAGCTCATCGAATCCATCCGACACGCCGGCCTGGTAATACGCGCTGCCGGGTTTCTCGGCGAACTTGTAGCCGAGCCCGGACGTGTGCGTGAGGAGCTGCCGCACCGTGATCGTCGGCGCCTCGCCGCTCGCGAGCTTCGGACGAAAGTCCGGAAGCCACTTCGTCACCGGATCGTCCAGCGAGAGCTTGCCCTGATCCACCAGGACCATCGCTGCAGCCGATACGACCGGCTTGGACACCGACGACAGCCGGAACACTGCGTCCAGCTTCATCGGCCGCTTGGATTCGCGATCTGCAAACCCGGCGGCGCGCTGATAAACCAGTTTGCCGTCGCGGCTGACCAGGACCACTGCGCCGACGATGCGCTGCTCGGAGATCGCCTGATCGATGGCCGCGTCGATGCGCGAATACGCTGCATTGGTCGCTGCTGCCGGTTCACTGGCGGCTGGCGCCAGCGTGGGCAGGAGTAACGCGAGTGCAATGCCGGCAAGAGCGAGTCGTCGCATGAAATCCTCCACTGTCGCTTGTTCTCAGATTATTCCGCCATTCGCGCGCAGCGTCTGGCCGTTGATCCACGCGCCGTCCGGTCCCGCGAGAAACGCGACCGCTGCAGCGATGTCTTCCGGCTGGCCCAATCGCTCGAGTGGCGACAGTTTGGCGAGCCGCTCGACGAGCTCGGGCGACTTGCCGTTCAGAAACAGATCGGTCGCTGTTGGCCCGGGCGCAATCGTGTTCACTGTGATCTCGCGACCGCGCAGCTCCTTCGCGAGCACGCTCGTCATCGCTTCGATGGCGGCCTTCGTGCCGGCATAGATCCCATATGTCGGCTGCAACAAGCCGACGACGCTCGATGAGAAATTGATGATTCGCCCGCCGCGACGCACGCGCGTGGCGCCTTCGCGCATCATGTTGAACGAGCCCTTCAGATTCACCGCGATGAGCCGATCGAACATCGCATCGTCGCTCGTCGCGATGGTCGCAAGCGTCATGATGCCGGCGTTGTTGACCACGACGTCCGCGCCGCCGAACGCTTTCTCGGCCGCATCGAACAAGCTGCGTGCAGCAGCAGGATCGCTGACGTCTGCTTTCACTGCTTCAGCATTGCCGCCCGTGCTCCTGATACTCGCGACGACGGTCTCAGCCGCCTTCACGTCGCCAGCGTAGTTGACGATCACGGCCATGCCATCGTGAGCGAGGCGTTGTGCAATGGCCGCGCCGATGCCACGAGAAGCGCCGGTGACGATGGCTGTCTTGCGAAGTTGGGTGTCGGGCATGAGGTGATTATCCCTTGTTCGGACGAACTAGGGGATCCACCTAAGGCCCCGGTCCAGTTTCTTGCAGCGGGCGGCGGTGGGCATTCTGGCGACGGACCGCGCCCCGAGTCGCAATGTCGCGGGCACCCCTCCCGGTAGTGACGTGCGCTCGTGGCCCGGGGTGCGGTTCATTCCGCACCCCTGTGCCTGCTCTTCTTCAGCGGGCTGCCGTCAATGTCCGGCCGTCAAATGCAGCGCCGCCGCTGCATTCACGAAGCCGAAGCCCGAATCGAAATCGAATCCCTTCGAATGCGGAATCGGAATCGGTCCCGTGACGCGACCGGCCCGTTGCCTGATGTCCTGCCTTATTGCCGACAGGCGCAACGCCAGATACATCGCTTCCGGCCGCAACTGCTTCGGACCGATGAAGTTCTTGCCTGCCGCGACGTCACGCGCGCGCTGATCCAGCATCAATGCCCCGATTGCCGCGACGTGCGGCGCCGAAGCGGACGTGCCGAAGAAATTCGGGAAGCCGTCCGGCTCGTTCGATCCAGGAATCGGTGCCGCGATGTCGGCGACGAAGAATGTTGTGTTGCCGCCGTCCGGTCCGGTGAACCCGGGCTTGATGCGAACCAACGGGAACGGGAAGCGTCGGCCGTTCTTGTCGAACAGAATCGGCACGCCGCCCGCAGACGAGAACAGTTCGAGGCACGCCGGCGCGCACTCGGGCTTGTTCTGCGGTCCGAACGCCGAAGTGTTGTACCAAGGCGCCGCGCCGATGGCCTCAGCGCCCGCGGCATTCGCGTGACCGTACAAGGTGCCGCTTTCGGTGTTGTGCTCTTCGACGGTCAGCAGGCCGGCGCCGAGATCGAACCACACGTACTTCATGCGATGCGGTGCCGGCCCTGAGAACAGCTCGATCACGATGTTCGCGTGCACGTCCGCGTCGCTGTCGTTGATCAGCGCGGGTACTTCCACGGCATCGCCACCTTCGTTCATGTCGATACCGGGGAACTGACACACTAGTGTGTTGGGGTCGTCGCACAGCTTGATCGGGTTGCCGTCGTCATCGACGAAGTAGATGTCGAGATCGCTGGCGGAGCCTTTGCCGTTCACCGAAAACCACGGCTGATCCCACTGGAATGACAGCAACGAAGTGCTGCCCGCTCCTGCGGTGATTCCTTGCAGAACGTCGACTGCCTTGCCGTTGGCGAAGTCATGGAGCACGCCGCCGCTGGCGCCTTCGCTGTCGGACCTGCGGAAGGCAGACTCGTACGATTGACGTGCCTGATTGCCCGCCGACGAGAAGTACGCGACGCCCCGCGACTTCACGCGATCGGCCGCCTGCGCGATCGGGCCATCGAGGAACATCGGCTCGGCGAAGTAGATGACGTCGTCGACGATGACCTTCGAGCCCGCATCGGCGAGCGCGCCGATGCCTGCGGCGAAGTCTTCCGGGCTTTCGAAGGCGGTGTAGAACGCCAGCGACGAGGCCGGTGCGACGTCGTGGATCAGCTGCATCATCGCGCGCCCTTCATCGGAACAGTCCGATGACGGCGTCGGTGACAGATCCTTCAGCACCAATACGTCGCGCGGCAGATCGTTGCTCGCTTTGTCTTGCGGCGCCGTCGTGAACGGCTCGCCGGGTACCAACGCGCCTTCCGAGCAGTTGTAGCTGTCGGACATCACGCCGACCCGCACTCCCCTGCCATTGACGTGGAATCGCTGGCGGGCAACGTCGCTCCGCTGCGCATGATCGCCCTGACTGGTCGTCAAGCCGATCTGTGTCTTCGCCATCGAAGGCCGCATGAAGCGCAACGAGGGGGTCGTACTCATGTCCGACAACGCGCCGATCGGCACGCGTCCTGTGACTGCATTGCCGTGCACTGCTGCCCCAACCATTCCCTTCGCGACCAGTTGCGTGCGCAGTTCATTGGCATCGCCATCTGCATAGGCGCTGACTGCGACGTAGCTGTCGCGCACTGTCAGCCCCGGCAATCTGCTGGTCATGGACGAGCGAGCGCGAGCACTGAATTGCGCTTGCGAGTCGGCAGCACGTGCCAGCGACTGCAGATGTCCACTCAACTTTGCAGATGTGCCTGCCTTCACCGACCTTGCGTAATTCGCGAACGCCGTGCGTGCCTGTGTCTGTTGCTGCGGCGAAGTTGCTGCCAGCACAGTCACGGTCGCGGACGCGAGCGCAAAGCCCCCGAGCCAACGGTGAATTCCACGAGTCATCGAGATTCCCTCCAGTTCAGCGTCATTCACTTCTCCTGCCGCGTTTATTGCTGTTGTGGCTGCGGCCGGCGGACTCTACTCCGGGCCTCAGCGCGACGCTGTCATCGGAAGGCTGTCGTATGTTCGTGCACGCACGTCTTACCGAGTAGAATGCGCGCACTGCAGACACGACCTGACGGCCCGTAAACGGTTTTGGAGGGTGACGTGAACATCAAGCAGCTTCAGCAAGGGCTCGACTATTGCGGCCGGGTCGAAGCGGTTCGCCAGACCTATCACGTCTTCCAGGCCAAGGATTCGTACCTGGTTCTATCCTTCGCCCGCGCCAAGGATCGCAAGGGCTCCGGCTATTTCAATCTGATCGACGCGGCGGCCGTGCACTACGTGCGGGACCGAATGGGCGGTCATAGCGGCGTCACTGCAAAGGACGTCGTGCACGCGGGCCGCCGCACCAAGCACATCACCGGCCGACTGCAGGCACTGAATATTCTGTATGTAATGGTTGCCTTGAATCAGGCCGCGATTCAGAAGGCCGGTGAACATCGACAGCTGTTCTTCTCCGTGCGCAAAGCGCGCAAGCTGGCCGCCTAGCTTGCGTGCCCGGGTCCGCGTCCGGAGAGTCGGGCATAAAGCGCGCGAACTCTGTCGCCCGCAGCCGTCTGACAGACGAACGGAAACAACCCGTGCAACAGCGCCGCCACGGTGCCGACCGCCATCGTTGCAGCGAAACTCCAGGCAAATCGCATATGCTCGAAATAGCCCTGTCCAGCGTTGCGCGGATGGGCGAGGAACAGTCGATCGATCAATCCGGCGGCCATGACTGGGGTGTCCCGTGTTCAGGAAGGTAGGATTGACAATGTACCGGAGAAGCCGTCGATGAAGCCCGTCCTGCTTGCCGCCATCGTGTTGCTGCTCGCCGCCGCCACCGGCAGCGAGCCTGCCATCGATGACGATGCACTCAAGGCAGCGCTGCAGAAAGGCAGCGTAAAGGTCGACAGTCTGGAACGGCACCTTGGCCCGCCCGAGATTCCTGACGGCGCCTTCGCCCGCGCCTGCAAGAACTGGACGCTCACGGACGCACAGGTGCTGAGTTTCTTCACGAAGGCGACTGCCATCAGTCCGGACGAGATGCGCTCGTCGTATGCGGTGCTGCCATGCCAGTACTCCGGAGGGCTCACGATCTCCGGCACGAAGTATCAGTTCTCGATCAATATCGGCCGCTTCGGTTTCATCCGCGGCGCCACGCCACAGGACGTGTCGCTGTTCGGCTGCGAGGAGGACTGCAAGGAACTGTTCCGCTTCGTCGCGGAAGGCACTTAGCGGTTCACCAGCTCCATCAAAGAGTCTGGATAACGCGCGCCCGCGATTGCGTCGGGCGGCAACAGCGTGTCGAGTTTGTCGACCTCCTGATCGGTCAACGCGATCCGTGTCGCGGCAACGTTCTCTTCGAGTCGCGTCCGGCGCTTCGTGCCAGGGATCGGCACCAAGTACTCGCCCTGCCGCAGCACCCACGCGAGCGCAAGCTGCGCAGCCGTGCAACCACGCTTGGTGGCAAGTTGCGTCAGTGCGTCGACCAGCTGCGTGTTGCGCGCGAAGTTTTCGCCCTGGAATCTCGGCAAGCGACGGCGCATGTCGTCGCTCGCCAGCGTGTCTGCGGAGCGCACCGTGCCCGTCAGGAAACCGCGGCCGAGAGGGCTGAAGGGTACGAACGTAACGCCAAGCTCTTTGCAGGCCGCGAGTGTGCCGTTCTGCTCGGGATCGCGCGTCCACAGCGAATACTCACTCTGCAAGGCCGAGATCGGATGCACGGCATTCGCTCGTCGCAGCGTCGCTGCGCTCACTTCGGAGAGTCCGAGATAACGAACCTTGCCGGCGCGCACGCACTCGGCCATGGCGCCGACGGTGTCTTCGATCGGCACCTGCGGATCGGCCCGGTGCAGATACCAAAGGTCGATCGTCTCGACGCCGAGTCTGCGCAGGCTCGCGTCGCACGAGGCGCGTGCGTATTCCGGCCGGCCGTCGATACGACGCGTCTTCGCCTTTTCACGATCCGTGACGAAGCCGAACTTCGTCGCCAGCACCGCTTGCGAGCGTCGCCCCTGCAGCGCGCGACCGACCAGCTCTTCATTGATATAGGGGCCGTAGATATCCGCGGTGTCGAGCAGATTCACGCCGAGGTCGAGTGCGCGATGGATCGTCGCGATCGACTCCTGCTCGTCGCGCTCCGCGCGCTCACCGTAGCCCTCGCTCATGCCCATGCAGCCAAGTCCGATCGGAAAAAGCTGCGGACCGTTGCGACCGAGTTTGCGATTCATAACTGTGATGCCTCATCGGGCTGCCACTGTCTCGGGGCAACGCCGAACTCAGATTTGAACCAACGTGTGAACGACGTCTGTGTCGAATAGCCGAGCAGCTCGGCGACCTGGCCGAGAGCGTGCTGCCCGCTGCGCACGTAGCGAACGGCCAATTCGCGGCGCACGGAATTGATCAGCTCGGAGAAAGTGACGCCGTCCTCCTCGAGTTGCCGCTGCAGCGTGCGTACGTTCAGACCGAGTTTCTTGGCGACCTGCTCGACCGTTGCTCTCCCCATCGGCAACAGCACATAGATCGCCTCGCGGACCTCCATGCTGGTCGAACGATCCTGCGCCTTGGGCAACGACTCGAGCAGCTGCTCTGCATAGCGCGCGAGCGCCGGATTCGCGGCGAAATTCGGAGCATCCAGGTCCTTCGCCGCACAGACGAACGCGTTGTACTCGCTGGCGAACTCCAGCTTGCACTTGAAGATGCGCCGGTGCGGCTGGAGATCGGGCGGCGCCTCGTGGCTGAACATCACCCGGTGCGGTTTCCAGCGATTACCCAGCAGCGCGCCGCCCGCGCGCGCGAGCACGCCGAGGGCAAGCTCGGTTGCCTGGCGCGAGTGCGTAGTCTCCGTCATCACCTCGGTGCGGATGACCACGTCTTCGCCGACATCCTGCATCTGCAGCGCGAGCGCTTCGTTCATCAGGTGACGATAGTCGATCATCGCCAGCAGCACCTCGCGCAGCGTGCGCTTGTGCGTGAGCAGTAGACTCACTGCGCCCAGGTCGGTGAGCTGACGCGTCTCCGCCATGCGCAAGCCGAACGTGAGACATTGCGAGGCGCGCGCCGACTCTTCCAGCAACGACACAGCGGCGCCGACCGGAATTCGACTGTCCGGGTCAGCGAGCATGGCGCGGTCCAGGCCGACCTGCGCGAGCATCTGCGATGGATTGAGTGCGAGTTGCTGCGCGACTTCGAAGTAGTTCGTCAACGCTGCAGCGCGGACCATGCGTTTCATGACGTGGGTCTCGAACGGCGGGCTTCACTGTAGTCCTGCTGTCACGAAATGAAAAGTTTGTGTCGCCCGCTGCCAAGCGAAATCCGACCCCCTACCGCAATCATCCGGGCTGGCGGATTTTGTCAGCCTCAGGGGGCCCATTGACCATGAAGACTTCGCACACGGTGGTGACGCTCGCGATCGCGGCGGCCAGTCTGCAACAGGTTCATGCACAGACCACGGAGATCGTCCTCGAGGAGGTCCAGGTCATGGCCCGCAAGCAAAGCGAGCCGCTGCAGGACGTACCGATGTCGGTCGCTGCGGTGACCGCGGAACAGCTGCGCGCAGCGGGAATTCGCGACGTTGCCGACCTGACGACGCTGGTGCCGTCGCTGGTCGTGACGTCCAACTCGAATCCATTCACTACCAGCTATCGCATCCGCCGCATCGGTAACGAGGGCAACATTCCGGACTTCGAGCCGGATACCGGCCTGTTCATCGATGGCGCGTATCGCTCGCGTTCCGGCCTGGGACTCGGCGATCTCGCCGACATCGAGCAGATCGAAGTGTTGCGCGGCCCGCAGTCGACGCTCTATGGACGCAACGTCACGGCCGGCGCCATCAGCGTCATGACGGCGAAGCCCAGCCAGACGTTCGGCATGCAGGGCGAGCTCACCGCGGGCAACGACGCGCTCATGGGATTCCGCGGCTTCGTGACCGGCGGTCTCACCGACAGCGTCAGTGCACGACTGAGCGTGACCAGCACGCGTCGCGACCCCATCGCCGACAATCTCATGGGTGAGGACAGTGACGACCTCAATCAGTACTCGGTGCGCGGACAGTTGCTGTTCGAGCCGTCGGATGCGCTGAGCGTTCGGCTGATCGGTTCGCACACCAACCGTGACATGAAGCCGCAGCTGGCCGACATGTTCTACGGCCCGCGCGTGACGGCACTCGTCAATGCGACCGTCGCAAACCCGGCGGCGCTCGGCGCGGCCGATGGTCCGGGGCTCGCTGACGGCGTCATCAACAGCGGCGCGCAGTCGATCATGGACAACGATCCGCTCAACCGTAGCGTCCAGGCGCTCGCGCCGCTCGGCTTCGTCCAGCGCAGTGACGACGCGATAGCCTCGATCCAATACGACTTCGGCGGCGTCACGCTGACCTCGATCACCAGCTACGACACGTACAAGACGACGCAGACCTGGAACGATGCCGGCCAGACCGGCCTCGACCTCGTCAACTACCGCGATTTCCAGACCGGCGACACGCTGAGCCAGGAGCTGCGCCTCAGCTCGCAGGCGAGCGACAGCTTCAGCTGGCTGGGCGGTCTCTATTACTACGACAGCAGCTTCGAGCGCGGCGACAAGGATCACCACGAGTTCACGCTCGGCCAGGCGATCGATGAGCTCGGCGTTGCAGCCGGCCTCGCTTCGCCGACGCTGCCTGACGTTCCAGTCTTCGGCCTCCCCGGGGATACGGGCGACTTCCACGAGATCTCAGATGGGCGCAGCTACGGCGCATTCGCGCAGAGCACCTGGGAGGCGACGGAGCGCCTCGCGCTGACTCTCGGCGTGCGCTACACGCTCGAGGAAAAGGCAGTGTCGCTGGTCAACACGCCGTTCACCACGGCGCCCGGTCCGCTGGCCAACCTGTCGCTGCCGGTCAGAACGCTGACGCCGGCGACTTCTTCGTTCGCACTGGATGACAGCTGGGATGCCGTCACGGGCACGTTCAGCACCGCCTATCACTTCACGCCCGACGTGATGATGTACGCCACCGCGGCGACCGGCTTCAAGGGCGGCGGCTACAACGGCGGCTTCGGCAACACGCCGCTCGCGAAGCGGCCGTTCGATTCCGAAGACGTCAACAGCTACGAGCTCGGCATCAAGAGCGACCTCGCCAATCATCGCGTGCGCCTGAATGCAACGGCGTTCCTGAGCGACTACCAGGACTTCCAGTCCGCGTCGTTCGTCGGCCTGCAGTTCCTCGTCAACAATGCCGAGAAGGTGCGCGTGCAGGGCCTGGAAGCAGACCTCACTGCGCGGCTGAGCGAAGGCTTCACCCTGGATCTCTCCGGCACCTACGCCGAAGCGACTTACGAGCGTTACACGCAGGGCTCGTGCTACACCGGCCGCACACCCGATGACCCGGTCACCGGCGCGTGCGATCTCAGCGGTCAGACCCTGCCCTTCGCACCGAAGCTGACGGCGACCGCCGGGCTGCAGTGGGAACACTTGTTCAACGCCGGCACGCTGTTCTCGCGCCTCGACGGCAGCTGGGTCGGCGAGCAGAACGTGACTTCGGAGCTCGATCCGAATCACGGCAAGCAGGATGCGTACGGCGTGGCGAACTTCCGTCTCGGCTGGAGCCGCGACTCGTGGGAGATCTTCGGCTGGGTGCGTAACCTGACTGACGAGACCTACATCACGCAGACGGCGCAGTCGAACCTGTTCGCGTCGCTCCAGGACGGCACGTATCAGAACTACCTGGGTTCGCCGCGCTCGTACGGCATCACCGTGCTCGCGAGATATTGATGGCGAAGGCAGTTCGCTTCCATCACACGGGCGGCCCGGAGGTTCTGCGCTATGAAGATGTCGAAGTTGGCGATCCAGGTCCCGGCCAGGTGCGTCTGCGCCACGTCGCGATCGGCCTCAACTACGCCGACATCTACTTCCGCAACGGTACCTATCCAGTGCCAATGCCCAGCGGGCTCGGCGTGGAGGCTGCCGGCTACGTCACTGCCGTCGGTCCCAACGTTGAGAACGTTGCACTAGGCGACCGCGTCAGCTACACGGGCTTTCTCAACACGCTCGGCGCATACAGCACCGATCGGCTGGTCCCGGCCGCGCCGCTGATCAAGCTGCCGGACGCGATCGCGTTCGAGACTGCCGCCGCGATGACGATGCGCGGTCTCACGGCTGCGTACCTCATGCGTCGCATCCACCCGTTCAAGCCGGGCGACACGATCCTGTTGCACGCCGCAGCCGGCGGTGTGGGATTGATCGTCGCGCAGTGGGCCAAGCTGCTGGGGCTCACTGTCATCGGCACCGTTTCGACCGAAGCTAAAGCCGACTTCGCGCGCGCGCGCGGCTGCGACCACATAATAAATTACAGCGAAGAGGCCGTAGTCGCGCGCGTGCGCGAGCTCACCCGTGGGCGGGGCGTCGACGTGGTGTTCGACAGCGTCGGCCGCGATACCTTCATCTCCTCGCTCGACTCGCTCAAGCGCCGCGGGCTCATGGTGTGCGTCGGAACCTCCTCCGGCACGATCCCGCCGTTCGATCCGCAGCTGCTCGCGATGAAGGGCTCGTTGTACATGACGCGCCCGGCGCTGGCGGACTACATCGCGGACCCGATCGAGAAGGCGGTGCTGGCGAACGAGCTGTTCGGTCACGTCTCGCACGGACGCATCAAGATCGACATCAATCAGCACTACGCGCTCGAGGACGCTGTTGCTGCGCACCGCGATCTGCAGGCGCGCAAGACAGTCGGCTCGTCGATCTTCGTCCTCTGACGATCATGCAGCTCTCCTGCCCCAGTGTCGCGAGCGAAAGCGGCGAGGCCCAGCGTGCGGGCGCCAGCAACTATGCGTGGCTGGTGTTTGCGCTGACCTTCGGCCTGCTGCTCTCCGACTACATGTCGCGGCAGGTGCTGAACGCCATATTCCCGCTGCTCAAGGCGGAATGGGCTCTCTCCGACACGCGGCTCGGCGCGCTCAGCGGTGTCGTCTCGTTCGCGGTCGGTGCGTTGGCATTGCCGTTGTCGCTGTTGGCGGATCGATGGGGCCGACTGCGTAGTCTGGTTTTGATGGCAGCGCTGTGGAGCGCCGCCACGCTGGCCTGCGCGCTCGCGGGCAATTTCGATCAGATGTTGCTTGCACGCTTTTTCGTCGGTGTCGGCGAAGCTGCGTACGGCAGTGTCGGCCTGGCACTCGTGCTCAGTGTGTTTCCGGTGCGGATGCGCGCGACGATCAGCGGCACGTTCCTCGCCGGCAGCATGGTCGGTTCGGTGCTCGGCATTTCTTTCGGCGGCTTCCTCGCTGCCCAGTTCGGCTGGCGCGCGGCGTTTGCCGGCATGGCTCTGTTTGGAATCCTTCTTACGATTGGTTATCCCCTGATCGTGAATGAGTCGCGTCTCGCCACGGAGGGCGGGGCTGCGATACGCACGAGCACTGCTGCTGCGCGGCCGAGGTTGCGTGCGCTGGTCTCCAGCCGTTCCGTGATCTGTGCGTATCTCGGCAGCGGCGTGCAGGTCTTCATCAGCGGCGCGTTACTCGCCTGGCTGCCCAGTTATCTGCATCGCTCCTATGGCATGACGATCGCCACTGCCGCGGCAGTCGCTGCGATCTTCGTGCTCACCTGCGCGGCCGGCATGACGATCTGCGGCTCGCTTACGGACCGTATCAGTCGTAATTCGCCCGCGACGAAACTCTCGCTGGCGATTGCCTATTGCGCAGCCTGTTGCCTGTTTTTGTCAGTGGCATTCGTCTTACCGCCGGGACTGCCGCAGCTCGTGCTGATTGCGTTCGGCATGTTCTTCGGCGCAGGTACCGTTGGGCCGGCCGGCGCGATGGTCGCAAATCTCACGCCGGCGCCGCTGCACGGAAGCGCGTTCGGCACGCTGTCGCTCGCCAACAATCTGCTGGGACTCGCCCCCGGGCCGATCGTCACCGGCATGCTCGCTGATGCGTTCGGTCTCTCCGTAGCACTGCAGCTCGTGCCGCTCGTCAGTCTGCTGGCCGCAGGCATCTTCGCGCTGGCGCGGAGCAGCTACCAGCGCGATCTGCAGCAGCTCGGCTGGCGCGTGGGCGTCGCGTAGAGTCGGACGTGTTTCTCGTTACCGCACTCCAAATGCGGAGCCGCGCCCTGCTCCCGGGCGTGACTGTCACTCTGGTAGTTGCCGCAGCTGCGGCGTTCCTGGCCGAGCAATATCACGCTCCGGCGATGCTCTTCGCACTCCTGCTCGGCATCGCGATGAACTTCGTGACTACGCACAGCGGCTGCAAGGACGGCGTCGAGTTCGCGGCGCGTGACGTGCTGCGCATCGGTGTCGCGCTGCTGGGCACGCGCATCACCTTCGGGCAGATCGCGGAGCTCGGCTGGCATCCAGTCCTGCTGGTCGTCGTGTCCGTGGTCGCCACGATCCTGTTCTCGGCCATCGTTGCGCGACTGATGGGCTTCAACACTTTGTTCGGGCTGCTGACCGGCGGCGCGACTGCGATTTGCGGCGCGTCGGCAGCAATGGCGCTGTCTGCATCGCTGCCGAATCATCCCTCCAAGGACATCGCAACTGCTTTCACGATCGTCGGCGTCTCTGCCCTGTCGACGCTGGCGATGATCCTGTATCCGATGCTCGCAGATCATCTGCACTTGTCGGCGGCGACGGCCGGTGTGTTCATCGGCGGCTCGATTCACGAGGTCGCGCAGGTGGTCGGTGCGGGTTACAGCATGTCCCGCGAGACAGGAGATATCGCGACGATCGTGAAGCTGATGCGGGTAGCCATGCTGCTGCCGGTCGTTGTCTGCGTCGCTGTGATCGGGCGTCGCACTCAGGGCAATGACCGATCCGGCGTTTCCCCGCCGCTGCTGCCGTGGTTCGCGGTTGCGTTCCTGCTGCTCGCGTGGATCAACAGCAGCGGCTGGGTCGGCACGACGATGCAGAGCATGACGAACGACGCATCGCGCTGGTGCCTGATCATCGCGATGAGCGCCATCGGCATGAAGACGCAGCTTCGGCAGCTCGTCGCCGTCGGCCTCAAACCGGTGTTACTGATGCTCGGCGAGGCGGTGTTCCTCGCCGTGCTGGTCCTGGCTCTATCGCACTGGCTGCATTGAATCGAGCCGCGCGATGAGCTCCTGAGCCTGCGGCCACTCGCCGAATCCCGAAGCAGGATTCAGGTGCCCGACGTGGCCGAGCCGCACGATGTGACTGCCCCAGTCCCCCGCCAGCTCTTCGACGCGCGGCAGCGTGGCCAGCGGATCGTTGCTGCTAGCGGCGACAATGGTCGGGAAAGGTAGTCGATTGCGCGGCACCGGCAGCCAGCCATGCTCCTGCAACGCTGCGAGAGTTGGATAGCCTTCGGGCATCGGTGTTTCCAGATCGGCCGGCGTGGCCAGCAGCGCACCGACGATGTCCGCGCGCCGATGCCGCTGCGCCCAATGAGCGACCATCAACGCGCCCGCACTGTGCGCGACGATCGTCACGCGACCCTGAACCGTTGCGAGCGCGTCATGGATCGCCTTCACCCGCCCCTGCAGATCCAGGTTCTCGCGGCCGCCCGGCGTCACCAGGCGCACCGGCCGCGACCACATGAGCTGGCCGCCGAGGAGCGTCTGCCAATGATCTTCGACGTGGTCCCGCAGGCCCGGGACGATCAGGACCGTGCTCAACGAGCGATCCTGCGGACCGCCAGCTTGGCCGGCGCGTCCGTGGACCCGGCGTGCTGCGTGAAGCCGACGCGCCCGGCCTTGCGGTTCGGCGCAAAGCCGTTCGCGGCGAGCGTCTCCTCGGCGCTGGCGTAGAACGTGCCGATCCGGTAGATCGAGCGCGCCTCTTCCGCGTTGGCGATGCCGCGGCCGAATTCGCGGGAGATGCGCACGAGCTGCTCGACCTGTTCGACCGAGCTCATCTTGCGATCGCGCCGCTGCGTCCAGATGTTGTCCTCGATTCCGCAACGCACGTGCAGTCCCATCGCGATCGCCATCATGTTGATCGGCAGCACGTTCAGCATGGAGGACTCGAGCGTAAGCACTGCGCCGTCCGGGCAACCGCGCACGAAGTTCGCGAGGTTGTAGAGGTTGGGCGCGTCGAAGCCGCCGCCGATCGCAACCCAGGTCAGGATCAGCGGCACGTTTGCTTTGCCGAAGCGCATCATGCGCTCGACGGTCTCGAGCTGCGTGATGTTGGCGAGCTGGAAGTGGGTCTGAATGCCGGCCGCCGACAGACGACGGATGTGCTCCTCGACCCACTCCGGTCCGGCCGGAATCGTCATCTCGCGATACGCGCGATACAGCGCCGGCTCGGCGATCGACGTGCCCTTGAGGTCGGCGTCGCACATCTGCTCGACGATGTTCATCTGGTTGGTGTTGATCGCGATCGTCACCTGATCCGGTGTCGGTTGCAGCTCGGCGAGCATGTGACGCGTGTCGTCAGACAACCACTTGGCAGCTTCGCCTTCGGCTTCCGGCGCGAACGAGATCGAGCCGCCGACCTGCAGGATCAGCTCGGGCACGCGGGCGCGGATGCCTGCCAGCAGCTCGTTGAACTTGGAGAGACGCTTCGAGCCCGTGCCGTCCATCTCGCGCACGTGCAGATGCAGGACAGTGGCGCCGGCGTTGTAGCAGTCGACGGCCTTCTGAATCTGCGCCGCCATCGACACGGGAATGTCTTCGGGAAAGTCCGCGGGCATCCACTCCGGCCCGTAGGGCGCGGCGGTGATCACCAGCTTCTGCTGATTTTCAGGGAACAGCGAGCCGTCGAGGAAGTTCATGGCGGGTTCCTACGTCACTCAGAAAAGGTTGTCAGAAGGGTCGGTCGCCGACGATGCCCGCGCGCTCCATCTTGCGATGGCAGGGCGCGTAGTCCATGACGGCGTAATGCTGCGTGCTGCGGTTGTCCCAGATCGCGACGCTGTTCGGTCGCCAGCGCCAGCGCACCTGGTACTCGGGGACGAACGCCTGGCTGATGAGGTAGCGCAGCAGGTCGGCCGCGCCGGGATTGGCATCCTGGCCGTAACGAACGTTCGCAGGCGTGTGATAGTTGGTGAAGTGCGTGGTGAAGGCGTTGACGAACAGCACCTTCTCGTTCGTCTCGGGATGCGTGCGGACCACCGGATGCTCGGCGTCCGGATACTTCGCCTTCAACACGAGTCGCTTTTCCGCAGGCATCACCGCCCCGAACGATGCTTCGATGCTGTGACGAGCGCGCAGCGTCGAGATTCGTGTCTTGATCTCTTCCGGCAACTTGTCATAGGCGAGCGCCATGTTGGCCCACATCGTGTCGCCGCCGACCGGCGGGCACTCGACACAGCGCAGGACGCAGCCCATCGGCGGCGCGTCGCGCCAGGTCGCGTCGGTGTGCCAGGCGTTCTCGTAACGATCGATCGGGCCTTCGGGCGTCTTGTAGATCTGCACGAGCCCGGGATGCTCGGGATGACTGCCGACGATCGGGTGATCCTCGAGCGCGCCGAACTGCTTCGCGAACGCGACGTGGTCGGCGCGCGAGATGTCCTGATCGCGCAGGAACAGGACCCGATGGCGTAGCAGCGCGTGCCTGATTTCGGCGAACAGGCCGTCGTCGCGTGCGGCGTCCGCGAGACTGACGCCGATCAGCTCGGCGCCAATGGAGCACGTCAGTTGCTCGATGCGCATGTCGAGCAAGCTAGAAGCAGGCGGCCTCGGCGGACCTTACAAATGACGACAGTCAGTTCGCATTTCGCGACAGGCGGGTGTTCTTGTTACGGGGCCGGTCGGAACAGCGGACGGGCCCGCACGGTGAAGCGTTCTTCCAGCGCATGGGCCCATTGCGCGTCCTGCCCGTAGAGGTCACGACGGAAGTTCAGGCGGCCTTTCGGGTCGACCCAGGCGGTCCAGTAGGCCAGCAACACCGGGACGCGCTTCTTCAAGGTTATGTTGCGGAGAGTCCCCTGCCCGATCGCGTTGGCAATCGACGCAGCATTCCAGCGGTCCGGGTCATCGAGCACCAGTTCCGCCAACTCCAGGGCTCGCTCGATGCGCACACAGCCGGAGCTGAACGCGCGGTCGTTGCGGTCGAACAGGCCTTGCGACGGCGTGTCGTGCAGGTACACCTGGTATGGGTTCGGAAACATCAGCTTCACGCGCCCGAGTGCATTCGACGGACCCGGATCCTGCCGCAGCGTGTAGGGAATGTGGCCGCTGCGATAGCGCGACCAGTCGATGGAAGCGGGATCGTGCTCACGGCCTTGCGCATCCAGAACTCGCAGTCCCTTGCGAGTGATCGATGCCGGATCGCCCTTTGCCGTGGGCAGGATGTCCTTCTCGATGATGCCGGGCGGCACGGTCCAGGTCGGATTGAGCACGAGATAACTGATCTCGGAACGGAAGATCGGCGTGCGGCGGTACGGCTTGCCAACTTGCGCGCGCGACTGCCAGACGACCTGCTGGCCGCGCACGTAGTACACGGTGAAGCCGGCGATGTTCACGATGACGAACTCGTCGGGCAGATCCTGCAGCAGCACGCGGCCGCGATCGAGATTCACGCGCAACTGAGTGATGCGATCCGCGATGGGAACGTTGAGCTCGGCAATGGTCCCTGCACCGATCACGCCGTCGCTCGCGAGGCCCATGCGTTCCTGGAACGATCGCACTGCTGCTTCGAGCTGGGCGTCATAGTCCAGCGACTCGCTCGCTGCGGACTGATCCAGGTCACCGCTGGCAATGAGCCTGGCGCGCACCAAGGGAACTCGCACGTCGTTGGCGCCCGGTTGCAGCTTGGGCGTTGCCACGATCGCTGGATTTGGTGCTTCTGCAGCAGCCCGGTAGCGCGCAAGCTCGCGCTTGAGGCCTGTATATAAGGAGTGCGTAGGACCCAGTGCCCCGACACGCTGATAGATGTCCTCAGCCGCGAGCGCCTCTTCGACCTTGCGCGACACATCCGTGCTCTCCAGCGTTCGCCCGTAGTTCCATTGCGCATCGAAGGTCTGCGGGTCGACTTTGCCGAACGACAGGTGGTACGCGAGCCGCAGCAGCGCCTCAGTGAGCAGAATGTCATATTGGGCGCGCAGCGAGTCGGACGCGGCGCCGCCCGCGATTTGCGTAGCGAGCTCACTGATCACCGGCTGGTGATAGTCCTTCGAATCCAGCCCCTCTGCGTAGCTCTCAGCGAGCGCGCGGCGAAGCTGCTCGGCGTTGTGCGCGTTGTCCCAGGCCGCGCGGAATTCACGGCGCGTGTAGAACTCTTGCACTCGCTCCGAGAAGGCGATGCGCTCGCCGTGAATCGTGGGCTCAGCCGCCGTCGTCCATGCGTCGAGCTCAGCCGCAACAGCTCGCGCGAGCGGATCGCCATCCGCTGGTGCCGGCTGCGCGAGAGCGAGCGACGCAGCGAATGCGGCTGCTGCGCAGGCAATCCAAAGTCGCAGAAACATGCGACGACGCTAGCACGCGGCTTCAGTGCGCCAGCACCGGCAGTGCAGCCACGCGGGGCTGCCCGAAGTACGGATCGGGAGGCGATTCAGTGCTGCGGCTTGCGCCTGAGTACCAGGGATTCATAAGAGTACGGACCGACGACCACATATTCGTCGTGCTCCGAGCCAGCACGTACCTCAACGGGCGTGTCACTGAGTTGCCAGAACCTTTTGACCTGCTCTTCAAAGATGACCTGGTAGTTCTCATCGACAGTCGCGACGATCGCACGGCGACCGGTCGCTCTGCCGCAAATGACAATTGCCAGCAGAGAAGGTCCCTGCTCCGCCAACACAGGCACCGCATCCACACGCGTGATGTAGTCCAGCGCCGCGGTGGCAAATCGAGCGTTCTTGCCACTGGTCGTGTCACGCAACAAGACCTGATCGTCGTCGATGACCAGTTCGGATGTATTGCCGCCCCAGGACAACGTCGCTGTCTTCTTGTCAGAGTCATAAAGAACGGTCGACGTGCGCACGGGTTTCCCCAAATCCGCGCGGAACTCTCGGACCAGCAGGCCACCATCAAGGCGAACGCGAGGCTCTGCTGCTTGTTCGTAGTGAACGACACTCAGCGCGCCGGCGGCCGCAGCGGCAACAACCGCGCAGGCCAGGGTCGCACGCAGTGCTGACGTGTTGGTTTCTGCTTCCGAACGTTTGAGGGCATGCCAGACCGCTCGGACGACGAAGCCCAGAACAAGGCCCGCCACGGCCGCGAGTCCGCCCCAGATTGGTATGAAGAAAAAGCCCAAGCCTGAGGTCGAGCTTGGACGTCCAATTGCAACCTCCGTGTACATGCCCGCGAACCCGAAGGACACGAGGCAGAGTCCGAAAAGCAGCGCTCCGAATAGCGGCAGATCGGTGGGGACGCGTCGTAGCATTCAGTTGGAGGCTAGGGTCGGAATCGAACCGGCGTAGACGGCTTTGCAGGCCGCTGCATGACCACTCTGCCACCTAGCCAGGTGGATGCGGGGCGCAATTGCTGTGCCCAAGAAGCGCAAAACCCCGGGAGCGGCCCGGGGTTCTGCTCAAGAGCTGGAGCGGGAAACGAGGCTCGAACTCGCGACCTTAACCTTGGCAAGGTTACGCTCTACCAACTGAGCTATTCCCGCTTGGATCGCCGGACTCGGTCCGGGCGAACGGGCGATATTCTAGGGCCGACCGACCCTCTGTCAAGGCAAGGACGCTCAGAGTCCGCCAGGAAATCAACTATGGCCTGAGCGCATCAGCTCCGGCCAGGCGGCACGCAGGTAGACGACCATCGACCAGAGCGTCAGCGCCGCCGCAGCAACCAGGCAGTACACGCCCAGCTCGAATGCCGGAATGAACCAGACGTCGCTCCGGAACAGCATCATCGACAGGCCAGTCATCTGAAAAATCGTCTTGAGCTTACCCACCGACGAGACCGCGACCTTGCCGCGCGCGCCCATCTCAGCCATCCACTCGCGCAGCGCGGAAATCGTGATCTCGCGGCCGACGATCACCGCGGCCGTCAGCGTGATCAGCACGTGCGGATTGAACTTGATGTAGTGCAGCTCGCTCGGCTCGTGACTTACGATCAAGACCAGCGCAACGACGACCATCAGCTTGTCGGCGACCGGGTCGAGGAACGCGCCGAGTGCGGAGGTTTGACCGAGTTTGCGTGCCAGATAGCCATCCAGCGAATCGGTGACAGCCGCCAGAATGAACATGGTCCCGCACGCTGGCGCGGCCCACGGATACGGCGCGTAGAAGAGGATGACGACCAGCGGGATCATGACGATCCGCGCCACCGTCAGGTAATTCGCAATCGGAAAACTCACTGGCACCGATTGTAAGGAATTTCAGCCCGTCGCGTGCAAAGTGTCGTAGATCGACTGCGCGAGCTTGCGGCCGATGCCATGGACCTTCGCGAGATCGTCGACGCCGGCACGTACGACGCCTTGCAGACCACCGAACTGTCGCAGGAGCTCCCGGCGTTTGCGCGGTCCGAGCCCGGGGACGGTCTCCAATACCGAATGCGTGCGGGCCTTGGCACGGCGCTGGCGATGGCCGGTGATCGCGAAACGGTGTGCCTCGTCGCGGATGCGCTGGATCAAATGCAGCGCCGGCGAATCGGGCGGGAGGATGCGCGGGTGCTCTTCGCCCGCGAGGAACAGGCGCTCCTGACCCGGCCGTCGGTCAGCCCCTTTGGCGACACCGGCGACGCAGACACCTTCGATCTCCAGTTCCTTGAGGACGCTGATGGCCTCGGCGAGCTGACCTGGACCGCCGTCGATCAACAACAGGTCGGGCAGCGGCGCCTCGCCCTTCTTGATCCGCGCATAGCGTCGCGACAGTGCCTGGCGCATCGCGCCGTAGTCGTCGCCGGGCGCGAGCCCTTCGATGTTGAACCGGCGGTAGTCGCTCTTGAGCGGACCTTCGGGACCGAACACGACGCACGATGCAACCGTGCGCTCGCCCATCGTGTGACTCACGTCGAAGCACTCCATCCGCTTCGGCGGCGCGCTCAGCCCGAACACCTCGGCGACGGACTGCAGCTGCTCGGTCGTCGTTGCTTCGGTCGCGCGGCGCATGTTGAGGCCGAGCTCGGCATTGGTGCGCGCCATTTCCAGCCAACGTGCGCGGACGCCACGCACGCCGGAGCGAATCTGCACCGAGCGTTCCAAGCGCTCGGACAACGTCGCTTCCAGCAGATCGGCGTCCTCGATCGGCTGACTGATGAGGATCTCGCCGGGCGCGTCGCGGCCCAGGTAGTACTGCGAGAGGAATCCGGAGAGCAGCTCGCTCTCCTCCGCCAGTCCGGCGCGCGGAAAGAAATTACTGCTGCCGAGATTGCGGCCGCCCCGCACGAAGACGATCGCGACGCAGTGGTCGCTGCCGTGCGAAACGAGCGCCACGGCGTCGATGTCCTCGGTTACGTTGCGTGTGACAGATTGAGTCGAGTGGATCGCCTTGATGCCGTTGATCTGATCGCGCAGGCGCGCCGCGCGTTCGAACTCGAGCAGCTGCGCGGCCTCCTCCATGCGCCCCGCGAGATCGTCGATCAGCTCGGCGCCGCGGCCTTCGAGCACCTTGATCGCATCTTCGACGTCCTGTTTGTAGTTCTCGACGGAGATCAGCCCGACGCACGGACCGGAGCAACGCTTGATCTGGTACTGCAGACACGGACGCGAGCGGTTGGCGAAGAACGTATCGCTGCACGGTCGCAGCAGGAACAGTTTCTGCAGCAACAACACGGTTTCGCGGGTGGCGCGAGCGTTCGGGTACGGGCCGAAGAATCGTCCGGGAAGTTTGCGGCTGCCGCGGTAGAAGCTGATGCGCGGGTAATCCTGCTCCGTCGTGATGTACAGATACGGGAAGCTCTTGTCGTCGCGCAGCGTGACGTTGTAGCGCGGGCGATGACGCTTGATCAGGTTGTATTCGAGCAGCAGCGCCTCGGTTTCCGACGCCGTCGCGGTCACTTCGATGTTGGCGATCTGCGAGACCATCGCCATGGTCTTCGCGGCATGTGCCTTGCTGCCCGTGAAATAAGTGCTGACACGATTCTTGAGATTGCGCGCCTTACCGACGTACAGCACTTCGCCGTTCGCGGCGATCATGCGATACACGCCGGGCCGCTGGCTGAGGTTGGCGAGGAAAGGTTTGGGATCGAACGCGCTCATTGCGCGGCCATTTTAGCGCTCGTCCAGCAGCTTCCGGGCCCGGGCGAACACGTCGGCGAACATCTTTTCGGTCAGACGGCCGGTCTGCGTGTTGTAGCGGCTGCAGTGATAAGAGTTCAGCAGCATCTGGCCGTTCGGCAACTCGTGCTCGGCTGCGTGCCCGAATTTGTACTCGGACGGCTTGAGGGCGCGCGCGCGCAGCGCTGCGTTGTGAGCAATCGAGCCGAGCGCGAGGAGCAGCGGCGCCGCGGGCTTGCGCGCCAGCTCCGCTGTCAGGTAGCGATTGCAAGTGCGGATCTCCGCGGGCGTCGGCTTGTTCTCCGGCGGCACGCACTTCACGGAGTTCGAGATGCGGCAATCGATCAGCTTCAGCCCGTCGTCGCGCGACTTCGACTCCGGCCGGCTCGCGAAGCCGAACCGGTGCAGCGTGCGATACAGAAGCAGTCCGGCGTGATCGCCCGTGAAGGGCCGGCCGCTCGCATTAGCGCCGTGAAAGCCGGGTGCGAGACCGACGATGATCAGTCGCGCCTTCGGATCGCCGAAAGGCGCGACGGGTGCGCAGTAGTAGTCGGGATGTTCCTTGCGGCCGTCGGCGAGAAACCGCGCGAGCCGCGGGCAGTCCGTGCAGGAACGATCGAAGACGACGCCGTCAGAAGGCCAGAGCTGGTGAGTCACCAGCTCATCTTAACAGGCGTCGTCTGCGAACTTAGGCCCGCGCCTTGTGGAACTGCCCTTCTTCGGTCGAGCCCTTCATCGCCGTCACCGACGACTTGCCCGCCGTGACCGTCTGCGTCACGTCGTCGAAGTAGCCGGCACCGACTTCGCGCTGGTGCTTGGTGGCCGAATAGCCGTCCTTCTCGGCGGCGAATTCCTGCTCCTGCAGCTGCACGTACGCCGACATCTGCGACGCCTTGTAGCCGCGTGCCAGCTGGAACATCGAGTAGTTGAGTGCGTGGAAGCCGGCGAGCGTGATGAACTGGAACTTGTAGCCCATCGCACCGAGCTCGCGCTGGAACTTCGCGATCGTCGCGTCGTCGAGCTTCTTCTTCCAGTTGAATGACGGCGAGCAGTTGTACGCCAGCAGCTTGTCCGGGAACTGCTTGTGGATCGCCTCGGCGAAAGCCTTCGCCTCGTGCAAGTCCGGCGTGCCGGTCTCGCACCAGATCAGATCGGCATACGGCGCGTACGCGAGGCCACGCGCGACCGCCTGCTCGAGGCTGGCGTTCACGTAGAAGAACCCTTCGCTCGTACGCTCCTTCGACTTGATGAACGGACGATCGCGCTCATCGACATCTGCCGTCAGCAGGTTCGCCGACTCAGCATCAGTGCGCGCGACGAGCACAGTGGGAACGCCGCAAGTGTCGGCCGCCAGACGCGCTGCGACCAGCTTGGCGATCGCTTCGGAAGTCGGCACCAACACCTTGCCGCCCATGTGACCGCACTTCTTCGCCGACGACAGCTGATCTTCGAAGTGCACGCCGGCGGCGCCTGCCTCGATCATGCCTTTCATCAGCTCGAACGCGTTCAGCACGCCACCGAAGCCCGCTTCCGCGTCGGCCACGATCGGCTTGAGCCAGTCGATCGAATCGTTGCCCTCAGCGTGATGAATCTGATCCGCGCGCAGCAGCGTGTTGTTGATGCGCTTGACGACGGACGGCACCGAGTTCGCGGGATACAGCGACTGGTCCGGATACATTTCGCCGGAGAGATTGGCATCGCCCGCCACTTGCCAGCCCGACAGATAGATCGCATCGAGGCCGGCCTTGACCTGCTGCATCGCCTGGTTGCCGGTGAGCGCGCCGAGTGCGTTGACGAACGGCTTCTCGTGGATGAAGCGCCAGAGCTTCTCGGCGCCCAGTCGCGCCAGCGAATGCTCGATGTGCACGGTGCCGCGCAGACGCACCACGTCCTCGGCCTTGTACGGCCGCTCCACACCTTTCCAGCGCGGATTCGTTTGCCATTCTTTGCGGAGCTGCTCGGCAGTTTGGGTCGTCATGGAGAGGTCTCGCTTCAGTTGATTTCCTGGTACGCCGGCAAGGTGATGAACGTCCCGAAGTCGGGCGCCGTCGTGATGCTGTCGATGAGTGTCGCGGCCCGCTCGTAATTGCCGGCCGCGTACGCTTTCGCGCCAACGGCAGCAGCCAGCTTGTCGAGTTCCTCGCGCACGATTTTGCGGAACAGCTCGACCGTCACTTTGCGGCCGTCATCGAGCTTGCCCGCGGGATGCTTGATCCACTGCCAGATCTGCGCACGCGAGATCTCGGCGGTGGCCGCGTCTTCCATCAGATTGTTGATCGGCACGCAGCCGAGACCGCCGAGCCATGCGGCGATGTATTGAATCGAAACGCTGACGTTGGCGCGCAGGCCCGTTTCGGTGATCGTGCCCTGCGGGATCTGCAGCAAGTCGCGGGCGCCGAGCTCGACGTCCGGGGACTTCTGCAACTGGTTCGGCGTCGGCATCAGGCGGTTGAACACTTCCATCGCGATCGGCACGAGGCCCGGGTGCGCGACCCAAGTGCCGTCGTGACCGTCGCCCGCCTCGCGCTCCTTGTCGGCACGCACCTTGGCGAGCGCTTCGTCATTCGCCTTCGGATCGTTCTTGATCGGAATCTGCGGCGCCATGCCGCCCATCGCGAACGCGCCGCGACGGTGACAGGTCTTGATGAGGAGCTTCGAGTACGAGCGCAGGAAGTGCGTCGTCATCGTCACCTGCTGGCGATCCGGCAGCACGAAATCCGGCCGGCGGCTGAACTTCTTGATGAAGCTGAAGATGTAGTCCCAACGACCGCAGTTCAGACCGACGATGTGGTCCTTGAGCTCGTGCAGGATCTCGTCCATCTCGAAGGCCGCAAGAATGGTCTCGATCAGCACCGTGACCTTGATGGTCTGCGGCGCGATGCCGAGCGTGGCCTCGGAATGCTTGAGCACGTCCGCCCACAGGCGCGCTTCGCGATGGTTCTCGAGCTTCGGCAGATAAAAGTACGGCCCGGTGCCGCGCGCCTGCAACGCTGCGTGGTTGTGAAACAGATAGAGGCCGAAGTCGACGAACGCGCCGGGAATCGGCTTGCCGTCGAGCAGCATGTGCTTCTCGTAGAGATGCCAGCCGCGCGGGCGCACGAGCAGCGTCGCGATCTGCGGGTTGAGGCGGTACTGCTTGCCGTCGGGATTCGCAAACGAGATCTCGCGAGTCACGGCATCACGCAGGTTGATCTGGCCCTGCACGACGTTGTCCCACGTCGGCGTAAGCGAGTCTTCGCAATCCGCCATGAAGACTTTCGCGCCCGAGTTCAGCGCGTTGATGACCATCTTGCGATCGGTCGGACCCGTGATCTCGACGCGACGATCCTGCAGGTCGCTCGGGATGTTCGTGACACGCCACTGCGCCTTGCGCACATCGGCGGTCTCGGGGAGGAAATCGGGAAGCTGGCCGTCATCGAGGCGCTTCTGCAGCGTCGCGCGCGCGGCCAGCAGCTCGGCGACGCGAGCGCCGAAACGACGCGTCAGGTCAGCGATGAACTCGAGAGCAGCTGGCGTGAGAACAGTTTCGTAACCCGGTTGCATCGGGCCACGGATTTCCAATCCCGCGGGCATAGTCCGATCGTTCGCCATTGCTGCTGTACCCCCGTGGTGGCCGCTCTTCTGCGCGTGCCCGCTCAACGCCGAATGGCCGGCTCTGGATCCGGCGGCGAGCACAATAGCTTTTTCGATGGTGCGGGTAAAATATATGATGAGTTAGAAATCGATATCTGATACATATGGCACATGGAACTGCGCCACCTGCGTTATTTCATTGCGGTCGCCGAAGAAAAGCACATGACCCGGGCTGCAGAACGCCTGGGAATCCAGCAGCCGCCGCTCAGCATGCAGATCCGTGCGCTCGAGCAGGAGCTCGACGTGCAACTGTTCCGGCGCCAGCCGCGCGGCATGGAATTGACGGATGCCGGGGTCGCGTTTCTCGAGCGGGCTCGCGTCATCCTCGATCAAGTGGACCGGGCGCTGGCAACCACGCGCCGCACGGCGCGCGGCGAGCAAGGCCGCGTCGCGGTCGGCTTCACCAGCTCCGCCCCCTTCCATCCCTTCGTACCGCGCGTGATCCGTTCGTTCCGTGAGATGTCCCCGCTCGTTTCTCTGGTGCTCGAAGAGAGCGGCAGCAGCGAACTGGTGCAGGGTCTGAACAACGAAGAGATCGACGCTGCCTTCATTCGCTCGCCGGTGGCCGACGTGGTCGGCTTGACCGTGCGCCCGCTGTTGCAGGAGAAGATGGTCGTAGCGCTGCCGAAGGGACATCCGCTTGCGAGCTCGGGCCGCAAGAAAAAATCAGCGCAGAGTCGTTCGGCGCCGCTGCCGCTAGCGGAGCTCGCCAACGAGACCTTTATTCTCTACAAGCGACCTGGCGGCCCTGGCTTGTACGACACGATCATCACCGCGTGCCGCGGCTCTGGATTCAGCCCGCACGTCGGTCAGGAAGCGCCGCGCATCATCTCGACTCTCAACCTCGTCGCTGCCGGCCTCGGCGTTTCGCTCGTGCCCGAATCACTGCGTCGATTGCAGATGGACGGCGTCGTCTATCGCCGGCTCGCCGACAACGCGCAGCTCACTGCGCCTCTGATCCTCGCCTGTCGCCGCGGCGAGAATTCGGCGTCGGTGCAGCGCTTCATTGATCTCGTACAGAGCACGGCCGAGCACATCGACACCGATAGCGAGCTGCGTTGAGGTCCGTCGTGCTGTTGTTCAACAAGCCCTTCCAAGTCCTGACGCAGTTCACGAGCACCGACGGCAAGGCAACATTGCGCGACTTCATCCAGGCACCCGGCATGCGGCCCGCGGGTCGCCTGGACTACGACAGCGAAGGCCTCGTGCTGCTGACCGGCGATGGCGTACTTCAGGCGCGTCTCGCGGATCCGCGCTGGAAAACCGAGAAAACCTACTTCGTGCAGATCGAGGGTGAGCCGGACAAGCAGGCCTTGACGAGGCTGCGGCGCGGCGTCGTGTTGAACGACGGCAGGACACTGCCCGCCGCCGCGCGTCGCGTCGATGAGCCGACGTGGTTGTGGCCGCGCGATCCGCCCATCCGTTTTCGTAAAGCGATTCCGACGAGCTGGATCGAGCTGACGATCCGCGAGGGCCGCAATCGACAAGTGCGGCGCATGACCGCCGCAGTGGGTTATCCGACGCTGCGCTTGATCCGTTGGTCGATCGGCGAGTGGACGCTCGAAGGGCTTGCGCCCGGCGCTGCTCGCGAAGTCACGTCCCCGTATCCGCGATCCGCTGCTCGCGCAACACGACGATCAGCACGCCGATGAGCGTGACCGCTCCGCCGGCGAGCATGCGCGCAGTCAGCTGATCGTGCAGCAGAGTCACGCCGAAGAAGATGCCGAACAGCGGCGAGAGCAGCGTGATCGGCGAGATGCTCGTCACCGGATAGCGTCCGACGAGGTAGTACCACGCGGTGTGGGCGATGAGACTCGACATCACCGTGGTGAAAAACAGCGCCGCCCAACCGTGCCACGTCGCGTTGCGGACCGCACTCATCTGTCCTCCCTCGAGCAGAAGACTCAATAGCAACAGGATCGAGCCGCCAACGAGCGCGATCCACGATTGCAGCTCGAGTGGCCGGATACCATGCAGGCGTTTGAGAAAGATCAGGCCCAGTGAGCTCACGAACGATGAGCACACGACCAGCGCCAAGCCTTCCCAATACGCGAACACGCGCGGGTCGAAGCTGATGATCACGATGCCCGCGAAAGCCAGCACGATACCGAGGATGCGGCGCCAGCGGATCGTCTCGCCCAGGAACATCACTGACATCAGCGTCGCGAAGGGCACGCTCATCTGCGTAGCAACTGCGACGGTCGCCGCGTCCTCCGTGAGGTAGATACCCGCAAACAGCAACGCGAATGCTGCCGGTCCAGTGAGCATGGCGGCGGCGAACAGATTGACCATCTGCCCGCGATGAACCTTGAGCATTGGCACCAGGAACAGCGCGAGCGATCCGAAGCGCATCGCTGTGAAGAAGATCGGCGGGAACTCCCCGACGCCGATCTTCGACGAAATGAGGTTGAGCCCCCAGATGAGGTTCATGAAGACCAGCAGGACGAGGTCGCGCGGGGCTATCGACGCCGATTCGCCCGCCTGCGTTGAAGTCACGGACATGCTGGGGCGATCAGCGAGTGTAACGATGCTTCAGGAACGCGTAGAGCGCGCGGACCGTCTGCGGTTCCGCACCGACCGGTCGTCCCGGCCGTTCCTTGCCATTCCACGCATACAGATCGAGGTGGATCCAGCTGCGGGCTTCGGTGACGAAGCGTTGCAGGAACAAGGCGCCGAAGATCGCCCCCGAGAACGACGAGCTCGAAACGTTGTTGAGGTCTGCGATCTTGCTCGACAGCTCGTCGTCGTACCCCGTCCACAGCGGCATGCGCCACACCGGATCTCCCTGTTGGGCGGCGATATCGACCAGCTCGCGCGCCGCTGCGTCGTCGGCCGTGAACAGCGCGGGCAGCTCCGGGCCGAGCGCGACACGCGCTGCGCCGGTCAGCGTCGCCATGTCGATGAGCAGATCGGGCTTCTCTTCATCGGCGAGGGCCAGCGCCTCGCAGAGAATGACGCGGCCTTCGGCATCGGTGTTGCCGATTTCCACCGTCAGTCCTTTGCGAGTGCCGAGCACGTCGCCGGGCCGGTACGCGTTGGCGGAGATCGCGTTCTCGACCGCGGGCAGCAACAAACGCAGCCGCACTGGCAACTTCGCGTCCATCACGAGCTGCGCAAGCGCGAGGGCGACCGCGGCGCCGCCCATGTCCTTCTTCATCAGCAGCATCGACGCGCCCGGCTTGATGTCGAGCCCGCCGGAATCGAAGCACACGCCTTTGCCGACAAGGCTCACCTTCGGGTGCGACGGATCGCCCCATTCGATGTCGACGAGCCTTGGCTCCACTGCGGCGGCACGGCCGACGGCGTGAATCGCCGAGAACCGCTCCTTGAGCAGATCGTCACCGATGATGACGCGATGTCTTGCACCGTAGCGGCGCGCGACCTCGACCGCAGCCTGGGCGAGTGCGTCCGGCGACATGTCGTTGGCCGGTGTGTTGATGAGGTCGCGTGCGAGAGTCGTCGCGGCGCGCAGGCGCGCGACTTCGGCAGCGTCTGCTTCGGCAGGCAGCCGCAACTGGACCGCTCGCTGCGGATTCGCACGCCGGTAGCGCTCGAACTTGTATTGCCCGTATGCCCAACCGAACGCGAACTGTGTCGCCAAGCGGGTCGGCAGCGGCTCTGCCAGGTGATAGTCACCATCGGGCAGGCGATCCGGAATGGCGGCCGCGGCCCAGCAGCTCAGTTCTTCGCGCGGGTTCCGCCGGCCGAGACCGACGATGACAGCGCCAGGCCGACCGCTCGCACCCGGGATCACGAGCTGTTTGCCGCGCTCCGCCTTGAAGCAGTTGGCCGCGCTCCAGTTCCGAGTCGACTCGTCCTGCTTCGCGCGCCACTGCTCGAGGTCATCCTCGTACAGGAGATATATAGGAATCGAACCGTGGCGTTCTTCGTTGACGGTCATCGGCGTGCGGATGCGGGTAACTGCGTGGGATCGCTGCAGTTAGCAGGGTAGCGCAGCTTGACAAGCTCCGCAGCCATATGGTGCGATCCTTCGCGATTTTCCGGTCTCGCCTTCCCCGCCTCGCCGCCTCCTCATCGGCCGTTGATGCGTTGCGAACGCGCACATCGGACCACTCATTACAAATGACCCAGCGTCGGGAGCGCGCACATGCAGATCTATTCGCAGAAGGATGTCGACAAGAAAGCCCTCAAGGGTGCCCGCATCGCCGTGCTCGGCTACGGCAGCCAGGGCCGCGCCCATGCACTCAACTTGAAGGATAGCGGCTTCGATGTCGTGGTCGGCGTCCGCAGGTCGGGCGCGAGCTGGGCAAAGGCGAAGAAGGACGGCCTGAAAGTGGCCGAGCCCGTCGAAGCAGTCAAAGGCGCGGCGCTGATCGCGTTCCTGACGCCGGATATGACCCAGAAAGATCTGTACAAGGAAGTGATCGGCGCCATCGGCAAAGGCGCGACGATCCTGTTCGCACACGGCTTCAACGTCCATTTCAAGCAGATCAAGCCGCGCAAGGATCTCGATGTCGTCCTGGTCGCGCCGAAGGGTCCGGGTGACCTCGTGCGCCGCCAGTACAGCCAAGGTCGCGGCGTGCCGTGCCTCATGGCGATCGGCCAGAACGCGACCAAGCGTGCGAAGGACAATGCACTGGCCTATGCGCACGGCATCGGCGGCACTCGCGGCGGCGTGCTCACCACGACCTTCGCCGAGGAGACCGAGACGGATCTGTTCGGCGAACAGGTCGTGCTGTGCGGTGGCGCGACCGAGCTGGTCGTGAAGGGCTTCGAGACGCTGGTCGAGGCCGGCTATCAGCCAGAAGTTGCGTACTACGAGTGTCTGCACGAGCTCAAGCTCATCGTCGACCTGCTGCACGAAGGCGGCCTGTCGAAGATGCATCGCTTCATCAGCGAGACCGCGAAGTACGGCGATCTCACGCGCGGTCCGCGCATCGTGAACAAGGCCACCAAGCGCGAGATGAAGAAGGTGCTGAGCGAGATCCAGGAAGGCAAGTTCGCGCGCCAGTGGATCAAAGAGACCCGCAGCGGCCGCAAGAACTACACACGGCTGATGAACAAGGATCTGAAGCACCAGATCGAGAAAGTCGGCCTGAAGCTGCGCGACCGCATGCCGTGGCTGGAACAGGGTCGTGCCTGACCGGACGTCTTTAGGAGCAGCTCATGCCGATCACCCAAGCGAAGTACATCTGGCACAACGGCAAGCTGGTGCCGTGGGAAAAGGCGACAGTGCACGTGCTGTCGCACGCCCTGCACTACGGCTCGTGCGTCTTCGAGGGTGAGCGGGCCTATGCGACGCCGCAGGGCGTGCAGATGTTTCGTCTGCGCGATCACACGCGGCGTCTGTTCGATTCCGCCAAGATCTATCGCATGGAGATTCCTTACACGCAGGACGAGATCAACGCTGCGTGCAAGGAGATCATCGTCTCCAACGCCCTGAACCGCGGCGCTTACCTGCGGCCCTTCGTGTTTCGCGGCTACGGCGAGATCGGCGTCGCGCCGAAAACGCCGCCGCCGCTGGAAACGGTGATCGCGGCCTTCGAATGGGGCGCCTATCTGGGCGCGGAAGGTCTCGAGAACGGCATCGATGTCTGCGTGTCGTCGTGGCAGCGCCTGGCGCCTAACACGATTCCGACGCTCGGCAAGGCTGCTGGCAATTACCTTTCGAGCCAGCTGATCAGCATGGAAGCGAAGCGCCTCGGCTTCGCGGAAGGCATCGGGCTCGGCGTCGACGGCACGGTGAGCGAAGGCGCTGGCGAGAACCTGTTCCTGATCCGCGATGGCGTGCTCTACACGCCGACGATCGTGAACGCGATCTTGCAGGGAATCACGCGCGACACGGCGATGACGCTCGCTCGCGCACACGGCTTCGAGGTTCGCGAGCAGGCGATTCCGCGCGAAATGCTCTATCTCGCCGACGAGATCTTCCTGACCGGCACGGCGGCGGAAATCACGCCGGTCCGCTCCGTGGATCACATCCCGATCGGCGCCGGCAAGCGCGGTCCGATCACCGAAACGCTGCAGGCAGCGTTCTTCGGCTTGTTCAATGGCAAGACGCCGGACAAGTGGGGCTGGCTGGAGCCGGCCGAACAGGCGGGATCGCGAGCCGCGATGGCTCGCTGAGCAATCATCACCCCAAGGCGTGCCCTGCTTGGCATGCTCTGGCGATGAAACCGAAGACTCTGTTCGAGAAGGTCTGGGAGCAGCACGAGGTCGCGCCCGAAACGGCGGATACGCCCGCCGTGCTGTACATCGACCTCCATCTGATCCACGAGGTGACCACGCCGCAGGCCTTCGCTGAGCTGCGTTCGCGCGGTCTGCCGGTGCGGCGTCCGGACCGCACGCTCGCCACTCTCGATCACTCCACGCCGACCGATCCCGCTGAAGTGTTCGGCCGCGTGCCGATCAAAGTCGAATCGGCGGCGCGCCAGGTCAAGCAGATGGAGAAGAACTGCCGCGAGTTCGGCATCGACCTGCTGGGGCTCGGCAGCGATCAGCGCGGCATCGTTCACGTCATCGGTCCGGAGCTCGGCGCGACACAGCCGGGCAAGACCATCGTGTGCGGCGACAGTCACACCGCGACGCACGGCGCGTTCGGTGCCCTCGCCTTCGGCATCGGCACGACCGAAGTCAGTCACGTGCTCGCGACTCAATGCTTGTTGCAGCGTCGACCGAAGACGCTCGCGATCGAAGTCAGCGGCCGGCTGCGCGACGCTGTCACTGCCAAGGACGTCATTCTCGCGATCATCGGCAAGATCGGCGTCTCGGGCGGCACGGGACAGGTCATCGAATACCGCGGTTCTGCGATCGAAGCGATGTCGATGGATGAGCGCATGACCATCTGCAACATGTCGATCGAAGCCGGCGCGCGCGCCGGAATGATCGCGCCGGACGAGACGACATTCGCGTATCTCGAGGGGCGTCGATTTGCTCCGCAGGGCGATGCGTGGGATTCAGCGGTCGCACGCTGGCGTAAGTTGCAGAGCGACAGCGGCGCGCAATATGACCGCGTCGTCGAGATCGACGCGAGCAAGCTCGAGCCGATGATCACTTACGGCACGAACCCGGGCATGGTCGTGCCGATCACCGCGAAGGTGCCCGATCATCCCGGCGATACGATTCACGCGAAGTCGCTCGCGTACATGGGACTGCAAGGTGGCGATGCGCTGCTCGGCAAGCCGGTGCAGGTCGTGTTCGTCGGCAGTTGCACGAACGCGAGATTGTCCGATCTGGAGCAGGCTGCGCGCGTACTGCGCGGACGCAAGGTCGCAAGCGGCGTTCGCATGCTCGTCGTGCCAGGTTCGCAGCAGGTCAAGCGCGAAGCCGAAGCGCGCGGGCTGGCTCAGGTGTTCACGGATGCCGGCGCCGAGTGGCGCGAATCGGGTTGCTCGATGTGCATCGGCATGAACGGCGACGTCGTCGCCAAGGGTCAGTACGCGGTGAGCACCAGCAATCGCAACTTCGAGGGGCGTCAGGGCAGCGGTGCGCGAACTTTGCTCGCGAGCCCGCTGACAGCCGCTGCCGCGGCAGTCGCCGGCCGCATCGCCGATCCGCGCGAATATTTAGGGTCGTAATCATGCAGCCGATCAGCAGCTTTACTTCGCGCACGGTGGTTCTGCCGTTCACGAACATCGACACTGACCAGATCATCCCCGCGCGCTTTCTCACGACCACGACCAAGGAAGGCCTGGGGCGTCAGGCATTCAACGACTGGCGCTACGACGCGAACGGTGCGCCGAAACCCGACTTCATTCTCAATCGGCCGCAAGCCGCGGGCTGCACGATTCTGGTGGCCGGTCGCAACTTCGGCTGCGGCTCTTCGCGCGAGCACGCGCCGTGGGCGTTGCTGGATTACGGCTTCCGCGCTGTCGTGAGCACGGAGATCGCCGACATCTTCCGCAACAACTCGCTCAAGAACGGCCTGCTGCCGATCGTCGTCGACGAGCAGACGCACGGCTGGCTGTTGGCGCACCCGGGCGTGTCGCTGAAAATCGACTTGCAGGCGAGCACGCTCACGCTTCCAGACGGCACGGCAGTGCAGTTCCCGATCGAAGCCTTCGCGCGCTACTGTCTGCTGAATGGAGTGGATGAGCTGGGATTTCTACTGCAACAAGCTGACGCCACCGCGCGTTACGAGAAGACTCACAGCTAGAGCGGGATTCCTCACACGTGGGCAGCAAAGCAACGATCGTCGTTCTCGGCGGCGACGGTATCGGTCCTGAAGTAACGCGCGAAGGCGTGCGCGTGCTGCGGGCAATCGCAACCCGCTACGGCCATGATTTCACGTTTGCCGAGCACCTGATTGGAGGTGCGGCGATCGATCAAATGCAAACGGCGCTGCCGCCGCAGACCTTGTCGGCGTGCGGCACGGCCGACGCAGTGTTGCTTGGCGCGGTCGGTGGGCCGAAGTGGTCCGATCCGAAGGCGAAGGTCCGTCCTGAGCAGGGACTGCTGGCGCTGCGCAAAGGTCTCAACCTGTTCGCGAATCTGCGTCCCGTGACGATCCACCCGGCGCTGCTCGACGTTTCGCCGCTCAAGCCCGAGATCCTGCGCGACACCGACATCATGGTCGTCCGCGAGCTGACCGGCGGCATCTACTTCGGCGAGAAGCGTCGCACCGAAGATTTTGCGAGCGACCTCTGCACGTACACTGTCGAGGAAGTCCAGCGGGTCACGCGTGTTGCTGGACGTCTCGCACGAGGCCGACGCAAGCGAATCGTGTCGGTCGACAAGGCAAACGTGCTGGAGACTTCGCGCTTGTGGCGCTCGACAGTCGAGTCGGTGCTGCGCGCCGAGTTTGCCGACGTCGAGCTCGAGCACATGCTGGTCGACTCGGCAGCGATGCATCTCATTCGCAAGCCGTCGAGCTTCGACGTGATCCTCACCGAGAACATGTTCGGCGACATCCTGACCGACGAGGCGTCGATGCTCGCCGGCTCGCTGGGTCTGTTGCCCTCCGCGTCGCTGGGCGCCGGCAAGCTTGGCGTGTACGAACCGATTCACGGTTCTGCGCCGGACATCGCGGGTCGTGGGATCGCAAATCCCTACGCGACGATGCTCAGCGCTGCGATGTTGTTGCGACACTCGCTCGCTTTGAACGCGGAAGCCGAAGCCATCGAAAAAGCCGTCGCCGCGAGCATTTCCGCTGGCGTTCGGACTGCCGATATTGCGAGCGGCGGCACCGTGTCCAGCACCTCGGACGCAGGGGAAGCCGTAGTGAACCGTCTTCTAGGATAATGAGCTAAGCTATTGAATTAGCGTGGCCGTACGATAGCTTCGGTATACACCGAAGATTCTTGCCCAAAATCCGTTCGATACCGGTTATGATTTCGGCCGGCTCGGGTTTCCGATCTCCCCGCGCCCAAAGCCTTCGGGCCCATTCTCCATGTCTCGACCTTCACGGTCGGGGTATTTTTGGTGGAAACGGGACTCGTGTCGGGTTAGTCCCCAAGGTCGGTGTCGGCTCCTCGAGCCGACGTCGCCACGACAAAAGTTCTACGTTGCCACATCCAGGCCGGCGTTTCGCCGGCCTGTTTTTATTTCAGCCGCCCGGTTTCGAGTACACGTCGAGCCACTCTGCATAAAACGGTGGCAGGTCGGTCGAGACGCGCGACTTGAAGTTAGGTGGGCGCTTCTCCAGAAACGCACGCACGCCCTCTTTGCCGTCTTTCACGCTGGTGTAGAACACGCCGAGCGAGTCGATGCGATGCGCCTCGAGCGGATGAGGCTGGGCAGCATTGCGATACATCATCTGCCGGGTCAGCGCGGTTGCGACGGGCGAGCGATTGTCGACGATGCGCCGCGCGAGCTGCTTGGCTTCGTCCAACAAGCGATCGGCTGGGTGAACCGCTTTGACCAGACCGCCGCGCTTCGCCTCCTGCGCATCGAAAATATCCGCCGTGTACACCCATTCGAGCGCCTGCTGCATGCCGACGATGCGCGGCAGGAACCAGGACGAACACGCTTCAGGCACGATGCCGATCTTGCCGAACACGAAACCGACTCGTGCCTTGTCGGATGCGAGGCGTATGTCCATCGCCAGTGTCATCGTCGCGCCGATGCCGACCGCCGCTCCATTGATCGCCGCGATGACCGGTTTCGCACAGTCGTAAATCGCGAGTGTCACGCGGCCGCCGGTATCGCGCACGCGATGAACGATGGTCGGATCGTCCAGCCGATTGTGCATGTCTTCGAGTGTCGGACGCAGCTGCTCATCGAGCCCGAAGACATTGCCGACTGCAGACAAGTCCATCCCCGCGCAGAAGGCGCGACCTGCGCCAGTCACGATCACTGCTTTCACGGCATCGTCGGCGCTCGCAGCACGAAATGCGTCGATCAGCTCCGCCGCCATCTGCGGCGTGAATGCATTCAGCTGATCGGGCCGATTGAGCGTGATCGTCAGGATGCCGTCGGCCAGCTCGTAGCGAATCGTTTTGAAGTCCATGGTGCTTTCCACTAAGCCGCGGCCATCGCGGTGGCGTTTCGCAGATGCTCGCGGCAATCGCGCACGATGCGCTGGATCAGCTCGGCACAGGTTGGCACGTCGTCGATCAGGCCGATGACCATTCCGGCGCTGATCACGCCGCCGTCGACGTCGCCATTGCGCAGAGCCACTTTGCCGCGCGCACCCGCAACGAGAGGACGAACCTCCTCGAACTTGGCACCGCGCTTCTCCATCGCGACCACTTCGCTGGAAATCGCATTCTTGAACACGCGTGCCGTGTTGTGCATCGTCCGGAACATCAGATTCGTATCGCGCTCGCCGGCCGTGACCAGTGCTTGCTTGATGTTGTCGTGGATCGGCGCTTCTTTGGTGCACATGAAGCGCGTGCCCATGTTGATGCCTTGTGCGCCGAGCGCCAGCGCTGCGGCCATGCCGCGTCCGTCACCGATACCTCCCGACGCGACGATTGGAATCTTCAGCGCCCGTACGGCTGCCGGAATGAGGATCAGATTCGGAATGTCGTCCTCGCCGGGATGGCCGGCGCATTCGAAGCCGTCGATGCTGACGATGTCCACGCCATGACGCTCCGCCGACAAGGCGTGGCGCACCGACGTGCACTTGTGAACGATCTTGATGCCGTGTTCCTTGAGGCGCGCGACGAAATCCTTCGGGTTGTTGCCAGCGGTCTCGACGATCTTGACGCCGCTCTCGATGATCGCGTTCAAGTACTCGGCGTACGGTGGCGGTGTGATTGCAGGCAGGATCGTCAGGTTCACGCCGAAGGGCTGGTCGGTCATGCCGCGGCAACGCTCGATCTCGCGTCGCAGATCGTCCGGTGTCGGCTGCGTCAGCGCAGTCAGAATGCCGAGGCCACCGGCGTTGGACACAGCAGATGCCAGTTCGGCATAGCCGACCCACTGCATGCCACCTTGAATGATCGGATATTCGATGCCGAGCAGCTCGGTGATCTTCGTTCTCATCGTATGAGTGCACCTGCGGCGGAAGTCGCCACAGAGTACACGGAGGTCACCGGGAAAAGCACGCCGGTTTCGGCTCAGCAGAGCTCGAGACGTCGCACCTGCGCATCGCCTTGCACGCGCCGCTGTTGCACGGCCGCCGCTCGTTCCAGCCCGCCATGCAGATCGCGAATGAGATCGTCCGCTGTCTCGATGCCGATCGAGAGCCGCAACAGCGTGTCCGAGATACCAGCGACGCGCCGTGCCTCCGCATCCATCGCGGCGTGCGTCATCGTCGCCGGATGCGCGACGAGGCTCTCGACGCCGCCGAGCGACTCTGCGAGCGAGAAGCATTGCAGGCCATCCAGAAACGCGCGCACGTTGCCGATGCCACCATGAAGCTCGAAGCTCAGCATGCCGCCGAAGCCGGATTGCTGACTGCGCGCCAACTCGTGCTGCGGATGTGAGCGCAGGCCCGGGTAGTAAACATGGCGAACGGCCGGGTGACCCGCCAGCAAGTGGGCGACAAGCGCCGCGTTCTCGCCATGCACGCGCAGGCGTGCGTGGAGTGTGCGCAGGCCGCGCAGGGTCAAGTAACTGTCGAATGGCGCGCCGGTAACACCCGTACAGTTCGCCCACCACACCAGACGCTCGTGCAACTCCGGAGTGGCTGCGACGACCGCGCCGCCGACAACGTCACTGTGACCGTTGAGATACTTCGTCGTCGAGTGCAGCACGAGATCAGCGCCGAGCGCGATCGGCCGCTGCCACGCCGGCGACAGGAACGTATTGTCGACGAGGACCAGGGCACCTGCCGCATGCGCCTTCTGCGCCAGCGCGCGAATGTCGACGATGCGCAGCAGAGGATTGCTCGGTGTCTCGATCCAGATCAGCTTGGGACCGAGTGCCAGCGCCGCTGCGAATGCGCGGTCGTCTGTCTGATCGATGAACTGCACGCGCACGACGCCACGCTTGGCGAGATTGCTGAACAAGCGATACGTGCCGCCATAACAGTCGTGGGGCGCAATCAGCAGGTCATCCGCGGTAAGCAGTTGCGTGACCAGATGAACTGCCGACATACCGGACGAAGTGACGACCGCGCCGCTCCCGCCTTCCAGCTCAGCGATCGCTTCGGCGAGCGCGTCGCGCGTCGGATTACCGGAGCGCGTGTAGTCGTACGTGCGCTTCTCGCCGAACGACTCGAAGGCGAACGTCGATGTGAGGTGAATCGGCGGAATGACGGCGCCGTGCTGAGTATCCGACTCCAGCGCCGCACGGACTGCACGAGTGGTTCCTGAGAGTGGGTGACTCATGACTGACCCGCCTGCCCTTCGAGGGCGCGTGCAAACACCGGCTCCAGAGCCGCTCCTTCCTTGAGGAACGCATCGTGCCCGTAAAGCGACGAGAGCTCGACCAGCGCTGCCCCGCCGCCCAGGCGCGCTCGCAGCGAGCGCAGATCGGAGATCGGGATCAGCTGGTCTTCGAGAATTCCAATGAGTGTCACTGGCACCCGAATCCGCGATGCATCGACAGTGTGCAGATCGATCGACTCCGACAAGCACACGAAGGCCTCCGGCACGTAGGTCGCGGCATAGGCATCGCCGCGGGCCAGCAGGTAGGCCTCGACCGGAAACTGGAAGCGTCCGTCGATTCGCGCCGGTGCGCCGCTAAACCGAGCTGCGAACTCCTCCGGGCTGCGATAGGTCGCCATCGCCAACGCGCGGGCGAGCCGCAAACCCTCGGGCGAATCGCCATTCTTCGCGGCGTAGCGCACGATGGCGCGTTGCACGCTGCGCCACGCAGTCGCCATCGGATGAGGACGATCTGCGGCGCTGATCGCGATTGCATGCTTCACGAGCTGCGGATAACGCTCGGCGAACGCGAGCGCGACCATGCCGCCGTAGGAGGCGCCGATGATCGCGGCCAGCGACGTCGCGCGCAGGTGCTCGACGACCCGCTTGAGGACTTCTGCCTGGTCGTAGGTGCTGATCGACGGAAAGTTGGTTTGTCCGGGCCGCGGTCCGGTGGTTGCTCCACTGCCGCCGAGGAAATCGATGCCGAGCACCTGGTAACGCTCCGTATCGAGCGCCTTGCCCTCGCCGATCACTTCGGACCACCAGCCCTTCTCACGGGTGCCGATGTCTGCCACGACCCGGCCGGCAGAAATCCCGCCGAGCGCTGCGACCAAGGGACCGTTGGGATTCCCCGTCACCCGCCAGGCGACTCGGACGCCATCGAGGCGGCCGCCCCAGTGCAGGGACAGATGATCCAGCTCCAGGACGCCCTCGCGCAGCGGCGTCAGCGGCACCACGGGGGTGGCCAAGCGTGCGACAGGCACATCCGGGCTGCGCCCGAAGCCAGCTTCCAATAGCGAACTCATTGATCGAGCACTCCATTTCCGCGCCGGCCCCGATGGCCGGACAGGTTTCGCGCATCGCTGAAACCCCACGGAGTACCCGTAGTGGCAGGTCGCCGTGACCGACCGGCTGCTTGCGGCAGCCAGCTTCACAGCAACTCATCTGTCGGGGTGACCGGCTTACGGTCACATCCGCAGGAGTTGGCACCATTTCGAACTGGTTAGATTCGACGGTTGCCCCGGCTTCAAAGGGCCTGACCCTCAGCCGGTCTCGATGAGCGGACCACAGTCTAGAGGCGCGACTGCGCGACCGTCAACCGTCGAGCAACGTAGCGGGCACATTTTGCCTTGCCTTCACTGCGCCATTGTATTAGCGTGCTAGTACATTATTACGAGCTGCGGCACCGTGACTGCATTATGAAAGAGCATCGGGCACTGACTCCCCGCCAGGAGGTCCTGGCGGAGCGCGCGCTGTTCAGCGCGATCCTCACCCTGCGCAGCGTCGATGAGTGCCGGGCATTCTTTCGCGACCTGTGCACGCCCGCGGAGCTGCAGGCCCTGGCGGATCGATGGGCCGTCGTCGCTCTGCTGCAGCAGGGCGTGCCCTATCGCGAGATCTACAAGCAAACCGGCGTGAGCGTCACGACTGTCGGACGCGTCGCGCGCTACCTCACCAACGGCAATGGCGGCTACTCACTCGCCGCCGCGCGTCTCAAGGAGCAGCGGCCGTCGTAGAGCGACCTGGAACCCTCATGGACAAATCCTCCCGTATCAAGGTCGCGCTGCAGAAGTCCGGCCGCCTGACCGACAACTCCCTGGACCTGCTGGTCCGCTGCGGCCTGAAGTACAGCCGCGGCAAGGATCAGCTGATGTGCTACGGCGAGAACATGCCGCTCGACGTGCTGTTCGTGCGCGACGACGACATTCCCGACCTGGTGCAGCAGGATGTCTGCGACCTGGGCATCGTCGGCCTGAACGTCATCGAAGAAAAGCGCCTCGCGTTCAAAGCGCGCGGCATCCAGCCGCTGTTCGAGCAGTTGATGGTGCTGGATTTCGGCAAGTGCCGCCTGTCGATCGCCGTGCCCGACGGCGTCGAGTACGACGGCCTCGCCTCCTTGCGCGGCAAGCGCATCGCCACGACCTATCCCAACATTCTGGCCCGCTACCTGCGCCAGAACGATGTGCAGGCGGAGATCGTCACGCTCTCGGGCGCTGTGGAGATCGCGCCGCGGCTAGGCCGCGCTGACTTCATCTGCGATCTGGTCTCGACCGGCTCGACGCTGGTTGCCAATCATCTGTGGGAGGCAGACACGATCCTGGAGAGTCAGGCTGCGATTATCACCACACCAGTGCCCGTTACCGAGGACAAGCAGGACTGGATTCGTCGCCTGTCGATGCGCATCGACGGCGTCCAGCAGGTGAAGGAAAGCAAGTACATCATGCTGCACGCACCGCGCGCGAAGCTGTCTGAGATCAAAAAACTGCTGCCGGGCAGCGAATCGCCGACGATCGTGCCGCTCGAGGGGACCAGCGACAAGGTCGCGGTCCACGCCGTGTGTCGCGAGAACGTGTTCTGGGAAACGCTCGAGAGCCTGAAGAGCGCGGGTGCAAGCGCGATCCTGGTGCTGCCCGTCGAGAAGATGCTGGCCTGACCCGCCATGGCAATACGCATCCTCAGTTGGTCGTCACTGTCCGTGGATGAACGCCGCCAGGCGCTGCGCCGCCCGGTGCAACAGGACGAGGCTGCAATCCACGAGCGAGTGCGCGAGATCGTCAGCGACGTGCGCGCACGCGGCGACTCGGCGCTACTCGAATTCACACGTCGGTTCGATGGCGTTGCACTCTCGTCGTTCGAAGTCAGCACCGCGGAGTTCGCCGCAGCCGAAACAGCACTCGATACAGAGCAGCGACAAGCGATCGATCGCGCGATCGCCAACGTACGACGCTTTCACGAGGCGCAACTTGGCGCGCCGCTGCGCGTGGAGACTACGCCGGGCGTCGTTTGCGAACGGCAGTTCCGTCCGATCGATGCTGTCGGGTTGTATGTCCCGGCCGGGGTAGCCCCCCTGCCCTCCGCTGCAATCATGCTCGCAGTGCCAGCGCGAATTGCCGGATGTCCGACGCGAATCATCTGCACGCCGCCACGTCGCGACGGCACGGCCGATCCCGCCGTGCTCACGATCGCGAATCTGTGTGGAGTGCGGCGAGTCTTCAAACTTGGCGGCGCGCAAGCCATTGCTGCCATGGCCTACGGGACGCAGACCGTACCGAAGGTCGACAAAGTCTTCGGGCCCGGCAACTCGTGGGTTACCGCTGCGAAGCTGCAGGTCGCCAACGATCCCGAGGGCGCCGCCCTCGATCTGCCGGCCGGCCCTTCCGAAGTCCTGGTAATCGCCGACGCGACGGCGCGAGCGGACTTCGTCGCGGCGGATCTGCTGGCGCAAGCCGAGCACAGCGCTGACGCGCAGGTTGTGTTCGTCACCACGTCGAGCGCTCTAGCGGAAGCGACGGCGACGCAGCTCGAGACACAGATGCAGCGCCTTGGTCGCGCCGACACGTTGCGCAAATCGATCGAGCACGCGCGCCTGTTCGTCGTCGACACGATCGTTACTGCGATCGAGGTCAGCAACGCGTACGCGCCGGAGCATCTCATCCTGCAAGTGGCAAATGCCCGCGATTGGCTGCCCAAGGTTCGCAATGCGGGATCCGTCTTCCTGGGCGCCTGGACACCGGAAACCATGGGCGACTACTGCAGCGGTACGAATCACGTATTGCCGACCTACGGATTCGCCCGTGCATACAGCGGACTGTCACTGCACGACTTCGTGAAGCGCATGACGGTGCAAGAGCTGACATCGGATGGCCTGCGCGATCTCGGCCCCACCGCCATTACGCTCGCAACGCTCGAAGGACTCGATGCACACGCCAACGCCGTGCGCATCCGCCTCGCGCACCTGGAACGGGAGCGCGCATGAACCCGATCCTCGAACTGGCGCGCCCGGACATCCTGTCGTTGCAGCCCTATCAACACGCAGTCTGGGAGCCTTCGCTCGAACGCATGCATGCGAACGAGATGCCGTGGCGTGCGAGCGGCGATACCTCGATCGCTGGCCTCAATCGATATCCGGAGCCGCAGCCGGCCGAGCTGATCGCACATCTCGCAGAGCTGTATGGAGTCGCGCCCGACAAAGTGCTCGCCGGTCGCGGCAGCGACGAAGGCATCGATCTGCTCGTACGCGCGTTCTGCCGCGCTGGACAAGACAGCGTTCTGATCTGCCCGCCGACGTTCGGCATGTACAAGGTCTCGGCGCGCATCCAAGGCGCCGGCGTTGTCGAAGTTCCGTTGCTCAAGGAACGCGGCTTCGCTCTGGATGCTCAGGGCGTGCTCGATACGTGGCGCAGCGGCGTGAAGCTGTTGTTCCTGTGCACTCCGAACAATCCGACCGGCAATCTCCTCGACCGCTCCTCCATAGAGCTGTTGTGCGAGCGGCTGACCGACCGCGCGCTCGTCATCGTTGACGAGGCCTACATGGAATTCGCGCACGCCTCGAGTCTGATCGATCGTCTGGATCGATATGCCAACCTGGTCATCCTGCGCACGCTCTCCAAGGCTTACGCACTCGCCGGCGCGCGCTGCGGCGCCGTGCTCGCGCACGCCGACATCGTGAGCCTGCTCGCTCGCGTGATCACGCCCTACTCGCTGCCCACCCACACTATCGAGGCAGTGCTCAAGCTCACAGATGCGAAGCACCGCGCCGAGTCGCAGCAGCGCCTCGAGGTGATTCGCAGCGAGCGTGCGTGCCTCAGCGAACAACTCGCGCAGCTTCCCGCGATCCGCCGTGTGTGGCCGAGCGAAGCGAACTTCATCCTGGTCGACTGCATCGATCCGGATCGCGTGCTGCGTGCGGCCGCCTCCGTGGGCCTGATCGTGCGCGATCCGCGCTCGCAGCCCGGACTGGGCAGCAGCCTGCGGATCTCAGTGGGCACGGCAGAACAAAACGATCGCCTCGTGCAAGGCATCGCGGAGTCCGCGGGAGCCGCCGCATGAGCCGGGGCATCATCTTCATCGAGCGCGATGGCGCTCTCATCCAAGCGATGGGTGAACGCGTCGCGTTGCAAGACGTTCGCCTGCTACCGGGCGTCGTGCCCGCGCTCAAGCAGCTGCGGGACGCCGGCTATGAGTTCGTGATGGTCGCGAAGCGAGACAGCACGACCGAATTCCTGCTCGAGTTGTTCTCGTCGCAGGGTGCAGCATTCCAAGCAGTGGCTGTCGCTTCCGAGGGCGACAATCGGATCGACAGCGCACGCGTTTCGCAGGAACCCTGGCCGCAGATCGCACGCCGCCTCACCTCGGCCTTGCGCATGGCAACCGTAGCCCGCAAGACCAAGGAAACCGACATCAAGGTCGAAGTGCGGCTGGACGAGGAACTCCCGATCCGCGTCGCCACCGGCATCGGCTTCTTCGATCACATGCTGGAGCAAGTCGCGAAGCACGGCGGCTTCTCACTGCAGTTGTCGTGCTCGGGCGATCTGCACATCGACGAGCATCACACCGTGGAAGACTGCGCCCTCGCCCTCGGCCAGGCGCTGAAGGTCGCGCTCGGCGACAAGCGGGGCATCCAGCGTTACGGCTTCCTGCTGCCGATGGACGAAGCGCTGGCACGCGTCGCCATCGACCTGTCTGGTCGTCCCTACTTCGTCTTCGAAGGCGCGTTCGGTCGCGATCAGGTCGGCCAGCTGCCGACGGAGCTCGTGCCGCACTTCTTCCGCTCGCTTGCCGAGACGCTCGGCGCGGCGATCAACATCCAGGTCAGCGGCGAGAACACGCACCACATGATCGAGGCCTGCTTCAAGGGCGTCGGACGCGCGCTGCGTCAGGCGATCCGCGTCACGGACACGCAATTGCCGAGTACCAAGGGGACGTTGTGATACGGCTGGCGATCATCGACAGCGGCGGTGCCAACATCGCGTCCTTGCGGTTCGCGATCGACCGGTTGGGCATCGACTCGCAAGTCACCACCGACGCGACAACACTGCGCGCCGCGACGCACGTCATGCTGCCTGGAGTCGGCGCGGCAGCCGATTGCATGGAGCGCTTGCGCAGCGCCAATCTGGTCGAGACGATCCGCAGTCTGCGCCAGCCGCTGCTCGGCGTCTGCGTCGGCATGCAGCTGCTGTACGAGTCCTCCGAAGAAGGCAATGTCGCGTGCCTCGGCCTGCTGCCCGGGCGGGTCCAGCGTTTCGCCGATCGCGACGGCTTGCCGGTGCCGCACATGGGATGGAACCAGATCGAGTTCCCGCGGCCCTCACCGCTGCTCGACGACGTCGCCAGCGGCGATCACGTGTATTTCGTGCACAGCTACTGCGCGCCGGTTAACGAGAGCACGGTCGCAACGACGACGTACGGCGAACGCTTCGCCGCCATCGTCCGTCGCGACAACGTGTTCGGCGCACAGTTTCACCCCGAGCGTTCCGCGCGAGCCGGCTCGCTCGTTCTGCGTAACTTCCTGCTCGTCTCATGAAGGGACTCGGCACCATGGAACTGATTCCGGCAATCGATCTGCGGGACGGGCGCTGCGTACGTCTGCTGAAGGGCGACTTTGCAGCGCAGACCGTGTATTCCGACGATCCACAGAGCGTGCTCGAACGCTATCAGGCGCTCGGCGCGCGTCGCGTACACATCGTCGATCTCGATGGCGCTCGCGACGGCACCCAGCCGAACCGGCCGACCGTGCTGCTGCTGGCGAAGACAAGCGGAGTCAAGCTGCAGGTCGGCGGCGGGCTGCGCACGATCGAGCGCATTCGCGAGTTGTTCGACGCGGGCGTCGACCGCGCAGTGATCGGCAGCATTGCGGTCACCGAAGCCGATCGCGTGATGAGCTGGATGTTCGAGCTGGATCCGCGACGCTTCGTGCTCGCGCTCGACGTGCGCTTGGACGAGAGCGGCATTCCGCGCCTCGCAACGCACGGCTGGCAACAGACGAGCACGGCGACGTTGTGGACCCACATCGAGCGCTTCATGAACGTCGGCCTCACGCACGTGCTGTGCACCGATATCGGCCGCGACGGCACGCTGGTCGGACCCAACCTGACTTTGTATTCGGAAGCCGTGCGCCGCTATCCCGAGCTGCACTGGCAAGCCTCGGGCGGCATCGCAGCCGCACGCGACTTGCGCTCGCTGTCCGAGTGCGGCGTCGCTGCTGCGATCAGCGGCCGCGCGCTGCTGGAAAACAAGATCTCTCCTGAGGAGCTGCGGCCATTCTTGCCAAACGCATCATCCCGTGCCTCGATGTGAGGGACGGCCAGGTCGTCAAAGGTGTGCGCTTCCGCGACCACGTCGTCGTGGGCGACATCCTCGAGCTCGCGCAACGCTATCGCGAGCAAGGCGCCGATGAGCTCGTGTTCTACGACATCACGGCGAGCCCCGACGGACGCTCGGTCGACCGCAGCTGGGTGCGGCGCGTCGCGGCGATGCTCGATATCCCCTTCTGCGTTGCTGGCGGCATTCGCAGCGTGGCCGATGCGGAAGAAGTGCTGCGTGAAGGCGCAGAGAAGGTGTCGATCAATTCGCCGGCACTGGCCGATCCTGATCTCATCAGCAGACTGAGCGCGCGCTTTGGCGTGCAATGCGTGGTCGTCGGCATCGACAGTCAATCGATCGACGACGATTACTACGTGTATCAGTTCACCGGCGACCCACAGCGCACGCGCAATACCGCCCGCCGCACTCTGGACTGGGTGCGCGAAGTTCAGGAGCGCGGCGCCGGCGAGATCGTCTTGAATTGCATGGCGAGCGATGGCGTGCGGCGAGGTTACGACGTCGCGCAGCTCGCAGCAGTAAGGCGCATCTGCAAAGTCCCGCTGATCGCGTCCGGCGGTGCCGGCACGCCCGAGCACTTCGTCGAAGTCTTCAATGAAGCGCGCGTCGACGGCGCCCTCGCCGCGAGCGTGTTCCACACCGGCACCCTGGAGATTCCCGACTTGAAGCGATTCCTGCGCACGCAGGCGATCGAGGTGCGCCCATGAAACTCGCCGAGGTCACCGCGCTCGACTGGGAAAAGAATGAGGGCCTGCTGCCGGCGGTGGTACAGGATGCGCGCAGCGGTCAGGTGCTGATGCTGGCGTACATGAATCGCGAAGCACTGCGCATCACGCTCGCCGAGAAGCGCGCGACGTTCTATAGCCGCAGCCGTCAGCAACTGTGGACCAAGGGCGAAACGTCAGGTCATTGGCTGCACGTCGTCGACGTCGAGACTGACTGCGACCAGGACACGCTGCTGGTACTGGCGAATCCGGAAGGTCCGACGTGCCACACCGGAACGCGCAGCTGCTTCGGCGACGAAGTCGCAAGCGACGCGGAGGGCCTGTCGTTCCTGATGCGGCTGGAGTCAGTGATCGCGCAGCGGATCAGCGATCGACCCGAGGGCAGCTACACCGCACGACTGTGGTCCGAAGGCCCGACGCGCATCGCGCAGAAGGTCGGCGAGGAAGGCGTGGAAGTCGCGCTCGCGGCGGTGACGCAGGAAGACGAGCGATTGATCGGCGAGTCAGCGGATTTGCTGTATCACCTGGCGCTGCTGCTGAAGAGTCGCAACCTGTCGTTGACGACGGTGGTGCGCGAGTTGGAGCACAGGCACAAGGCCTAAAAATTCAGCTTCAATCCCGGCCGCGGCCAGCGCGTCTTCACCAGCTTCCCCGTCCCCGACAGCGTGATATACGCATCGCGCATATCCGCGCCGCCGAAACAGATGTTCGTCGTCATCGGATCCGGCAACGCGACGTGCTCGAACGAGCCATCCGGCTTGAACACCGTGATCCCGCCGTTGAGCAGCGTCGCCGCGCACACGTTGCCGTTCTCTTCCACCGCAAGACTATCGAGCAGCTGATGTCCCGGGAGCGTACATACGACGCGGCCGCGTTGACCGAACGTGCCCGGTGCCAGCTTGCCCGGCTCCGTGATGTCGAACGCCCACAGCTTCTGCGTCTCGGTGTCGTTGCAGTAGACGACTTTTTCGTCCGGCGACAGGCCGACGCCGTTGTAGGAAACGGCGGGGTACGACGCGCGGTGCAGATGTGATCCATCCGTGTGTGCGTAGAACAAACCGCTGTGATCGCGGTGACGCGCGAAGGTCTTGCCGATGTCCGTGAACCAGAAGCCGCCGGTGCGATCGAACACGATGTCGTTCGGACCGCCGAGCCGCTCACCGTCGAACTTCTCGTAGATGCGCTCGAAGCGGCCCGTCGCGAGATCGACGCGCTCGATGCGACCGGTGGTGTAGTCGGCTGCGGCGCGCACCGGCACGAGAAAGCCGCTGATCTCGCGCCACTCGAAGCCGCCGTTGTTGCAGACGTAGACCGCACCGTCCGGCCCGATCGCCGCGCCGTTCGGGCCGCCGCCGAGATTGGCGATGACTTCGGTGCGGCCGTTCCACACGCGACTCAAAGTGCCGCGCGCGATCTCGACCAGCACGATCGAGCCGTCGGGCATCACGATCGGCCCTTCCGGAAACTGCAAACCCTCGGCGATGACTTCGAAGTCCATGGCTCAGATCACGAACTCGGGGGCCGGATCGCGCAGGTTGTAGCGCGAGCTCATCGCGCGACCGTACGCACCCGCAGTCGCGATCAGCAGGATGTCTCCTTCCTCGGTCGGCGGTAACAGGCGATCGACGCCGAGCTGATCGCCGGATTCGCAGATCGGGCCGACGACGTTGGCGACTTCCGTCGCCGGATCGTCGATCCGGCTCAGGTTCAGGATCTCGTGATGCGCGCCGTACAGCGCCGGCCGGATCAACGAGTTCATGCCGGTCGCGACGCCGACGTAATGCACCTCGCCCTTGCCCTTCAGCTGCGTCACTTGCGCCAGCAGCACGCCGGCCTCAGCAACGAGGTAACGACCGGGCTCGATCCACAACGCCAGCTTCGGATGCGCCGCTTTAAGCTGGGCGAGCGTCGCGCCGAACTCCGACAGCATCACGCCCTGCTGACCGAGCCGCTCCGGTACGCCGAGACCGCCGCCGACATCGACCGTGCGCACGTCGCGGAATCGCTGCGTCAACGCGGTCAGCGTGTCGCCGACCGTCTGCCAGTTGTCGACAGTGAACACGCCGCTTCCCGTATGCGCGTGCAGGCCGACGATCTTCACGCTCGCCGCCTGCGCCAGCCGCTCCAGCTCGTCGAGCTCGAACAGCGGCACGCCGAACTTCGAATGCGCGCCGGCGGTGCGCACCTTGTCGTGATGGCCGCGGCCGTGTCCGGTATCGATGCGCACGAACAGCTCGCGACCTTTGAACAGCTCCGGCCACTTCTTGAGCGGATGCAGGTTGTCGAGCGTCACCCAGATGCCCTGCTCCACCGCCCATTCGTACTCCGCGCGCGGCGCGAAGTTTGGCGTATAGAGAATGCGCTTGCGGTCGATGCCCTTGAGCGTAGCGATGACGTGCTCGACCTCACCGCGCGATACGCATTCGAAGCCGAGACCCTGCTCGTAAAACGTCTGCAGGATCTGCGGATGCCAGTTGGCTTTCATCGCATAGAAGACGCCGTCGATGCCCGGCAGCGCCTTGAGCGACTGCGCTCGCTTCTGCAACGTCTCGCGGTCGTAGACGAATGCCGCGCCGTGCTCACGACCGAGTGCGAGCAGATCGTTGCGCCGGTCCTGCCACCACTGCCGCGCAGCGACCACGACTTTGTCCGCGCCGCCGTACAGCTCTTCCCACGTCGGGCCGAGCACGCGGTCGGCGGTCATCTTGCGAATCGCAATCTCGTGCAGACGCGCGACCAGCCGATCGCCGTGCGCTTCGTCGATCACGAACGTGATGTTCAGGTCGTTCGCGGCTTGCGTGACCAGGTAGATCTTCTGCTCTTCGAACAGCTCCAGCGCTTCGCCGAGGCGATGCAGGATCGCGCGGATGTTGCGACCGACGAGGCTGACCGCGGCGCACGGGCCGATCACTTCGACGCGGCACAGTCGGCCGAGGTCCGCGACCAGCTCATCGAGCGTCGCCTTGTCGAGCGCATTCGCCGCGGGGTCGAGCGACACGGTGACGCTGGTCTCCGATGTCGACACCAGGTCGACCGACAGCCCGTGCTGCTTGAACACCGCGAATGCATCGGCAAGGAAGCCGACCGAATGCCACATCCCGACGGTCTCCATCGAGATCAGCGTGATGTTCTTCTTGATCGTGACTGCCTTCACCTGCGCCGCGACGTTGCCGCCGTGCGTGGTGATGACCGTGCCTTCGAGTCGCGGCGTCTGCGTCGCGTACACGTACAGCGGAATGCCGTACTGCTTGACCGGCATGATGCAACGAGGGTGCAGAACCTTCGCGCCGCTGCTGGCGATTTCCTGCGCCTCGTCGTATTCGAGAGCACGCAGCAGGCGCGCCGTCGGCACCGAGCGTGGATTGGCGCTGAACATGCCGGGCACGTCGGTCCAGATCTCCAGTCGACGCGCTTGCAGCTTCGCCGCAAAGTAACTGCCGGAAGTGTCGGAGCCGCCGCGGCCGAGCAGCACGGTGTCGCCGTTGTCATCGCTGCCGATGAAGCCCTGCGAGATCCACACCGTGCCGGGCGTGGACCAGCGCTGCTGCAGATCCGGATCGGGATCGTAAGCGCAAGTCGCAGACAGATACGTCGCACGCATGCTGGCGTTGCGTCGCTGCTCCGATTTGATCACGGCGCGCGCATCGACCCACTGCACATCGAGACCTTGCGACGTCAGGAATGCCGCGCCGAGCCGCGTCGCCATCAGTTCGCCCTGGGCCAGCACGCGGGCGCGCAGCCGCTCGCTCACTTCGCCGACGAGCGCGATGCCCGCGGCGATCTGCCGCAGACGTTTGAACTGCTCTTCGAGTTCGGGACTGGGAATGACGCCGAGATCGCGGGCCAGGTCGCGGTGACGCTGCTCGATCTGCTCCATGACCGGCTGCCACTCGTTGCCGAGCGCCAGGCTGAGGAGCTGTTCGAGTCGATCGGTGATGCCCGACAGGGCCGAATGAACGACGACGGGTCGCAGGCCTTCCGCGAGACGATCGCGGAGCACTGCGGCGATGTTTTTCCAGTTCGCGACCGAGGAAACGCTCGTGCCGCCGAACTTGAGCACGACCCACGGCGAGACGCCGGGCGTCGGATCAGCCATCGTCATTGTTTACCCCAGGGTCGCGCGGGATTCAGCGCGCGCTCAAATCGATGCTTTGGCCAGTTGCGCCGACCAGGGTGGCCGGCGCCCGGCTAAAGCTTATTCGCCTTCGAAATCTTTGAGTTCTTTCTGCAGACGTCGCTCTGCCAGCACGTCCTCGAGCTTGCTCCACGCCGCCTTACCCTTCTTGGCCGCAGCCGCAGCGCTGGGGCGCGCTCGGCGACCAACCGGGTCAATGAACTTTTCGTAACCGGATGCTTCGTCGCTCTCGGCTACAAACTCCTCATCGAGATCGAAATGGTCGTCGTCTCTCTCCACCATGGCGATTCCTAAAAAAATTCCTGCTAAATCAACTAGATCGGAACCCCGGCGGGGCCGGAAGCCTGCGGACTATATACGATGCGCCGGCGTTTTCAATGGCCGGGCCCGCCGCAAAGGTCCAACCCTTGCCGGAGCTTAGACTGGGTCCGCAAAGAGAGTTCTACAAGGGAAGCCGCTTGGGGCCTGACAGAGGGTGGCCGACGGGCAGTCAGCGACTCGAAATGGTGACCGGAGCGCCTCGCCCCAGGCCCAGCGCCTCGGCCGCGCTCTGCTCAGCCCGGGCGATCTCTATGACCCCGAAGGAATTCACCAGGGCGAGAAATTCCCCTGGCCGGACATCGCCGTAGGTTCGCCGCAGCGGCAGGCTGTGGCCGCCAGTCCGGACGACCGGTGCTGCGAAGCTACGGATCAAATCGGCATCGATGTTGGTGATCAGGTTGCCGAAGTGATCGATTGTGATGATCACGCCCGTCACCTGGTCCGGCGTCACCGCTGGCTCCTCGACCCACGACGGCACGATATCGGTGGTCTTCGGTCCCAGGTCCGCGGGTGAGACCCGACCGGCCGCGAGTTCGGCGCCGATCGGCGCGAAGATGTCGCGACCGTGGAACGTCGCGCTCGGCACCGGCAACTTGAAGCGCGCGATCGCCTTCGCAGCGTCGAGGCGGAAGACCGACGGCGCGTTGCTCCGCGCGACGACCGGTGCCAACAAGCCGTTGTCAGGGGCGACGAACGCGTGACCGGAGGCGGCCACGATGATGATGTCGCGCGCGGTGCCAACGCCTGGATCGACGACAGCGACGTGCACTGAACCGCTAGGGAAGTACGGGTACGCGCGCGCCAACCAGAAGCCCGCTTCAGCGGGCCAGTACACCGGCACCTCATGCGTCACGTCGATGATTCGCGCGCTCGGCAGGTGCGCGAGCATGCGGCCCTTCATGGTGGCGACGAACGGGCCCTGATGACCGAAGTCCGTCGTGATCGTGATGACGCCGCAAGCCGTGAACATGATCAGCGCTACGCTTCGTACTCGACGCGGCCGAAGTCCTGGACGACGACGTTGCGCTCGGTCGCGATCAGGCGAAACGCCGCGTCGCCTCTGCCGATGCTCCAGACGTCCGCGTGCAGCGGCTCACCGGGGTAGACGGGACTGGTGAAACGCACGTCGAGTCGACGCAGCCGGCCCGGATCGTCGCCGCACAGAACCTTGATCAGTGCGCGACCGACGGTGCCATACCCACCGAGACCGTGCAGGATGGGCCGATCGAAGCCGGCGCTGCGCGCAACGTCGGGATCGATGTGCAATGGGTTGTAGTCGCCGGACAGGCGATAGATGAGCGCCTGGTTCAGCGTCACCGGCAGCTTCGTCTGCAAGTCCGGCGCGCGATCGCCCGGCACGGGCCGCGGCTTCGGCGCTCCCTCGCCCTTGCCACCGAATCCGCCGTCCGCGCGCAGGAATGCGACGTTGCCCATCGTGACGAGCAGATCGCCGCTCGAGGCCTCGTACAACTTGCGCGTCATGTACATGATCGCGCCCTTGCTCGCGCCTTTGTCGTAGATCTCGTCGATCTTCGCTTCGCTGACGACCGTGCCTTCCACCGGCAGCGGCTTGTGCATGGCCAGTGTCTGCTCGGCGTGCAACAGCATGCGGTAGTTGATGCCATACGCCGGGTCGCTGAGCCGCATCGCTCCCGCGGCGAGCGTCACCGCGAGCGTCGGCAACGCGACCAGATTTTTCTCGTAGACGTACTTGAGCTCCTGCGGATCGCACGGATCCAGGGCACCGACACCGACGCCGAGCGCGTATAGCATCGTGTCCCGCCGTGCGTAGGTCTGTCGCACGGGCTCGAAAGTCGTGCTCATCAGCTTGTCGTAGTTGAGCGGCATGGCAGCGCTGCGGCGAATGACGGATAGCGGATAGTAAAGAAGAAGCAGCGCTGCCGCGATACCGGTGTTAGCATCCGCCGGCGCATGTGACTGGCGTAAATGGGATCAACCATTGGGAAGCATGCGTGCAGGGTCCTCCTGCTGCGGCCGCTCGCCTGGGCACTCGTCCCACCTCTTCTGGAGCGCCGTCATGAACATCTCTTTCGATCTCGTCCAGGCTTCCGATCCCGACGTGTATGCCGCCCTGCAGGGCGAAGAGCAGCGGCAACGCTTTGGGCTCGAGCTCATCCCATCCGAGAATTACGCGTTCCCGGAGGTCTATGCGACCAACGGCAGCGTATTCGCCAACAAGTACTCGGAAGGCTATCCGGGTCGCCGCTACTACGGCGGCCAGCAGTTCACCGACCGCATCGAGACGCTGGCGGTCGAGCGCGCCAAGGCGCTGTTTCGTGCCGAGCACGCGAACGTACAACCGCTCAGCGGCTCCCCGATGAATCAGGCCGTGTACATGGCGTGCCTCGAACCGGGTGACACGATCCTCGCGATGGATCTCTCGCACGGCGGTCACCTGACGCACGGCGCGCCCGTGTCGTGCATGGGTAAGATCTTCAACTTCGTGCGCTATCGCACGCTGCCGCCGCGCGGCGATATCGACTACGACGGTCTGCGTACGACCGCCAAGCAAGTGAAGCCGAAGATGGTCCTGTGCGGGCACTCGTCGTATCCGCGTGAGCTCGACTACGCGCGCTTCCGCTCGATCGCCGATGAGGTCGGCGCGCTGACCATGGCCGACGTCTCGCACATCGGCGGATTGATCGCTGGCGGCGCGCTCGCCAATCCGCTCGACGCCGGATTCGATGTCGTGACCACGACGACTCACAAGTCGCTGCGCGGACCGCGCGGCGGCATGATCCTCTGCAAGTCGAAGCTCGCGCAGAAGATCGATCAAGCGGTGTTCCCGGGCATGCAGGGCGGCCCGCACATGAACGCTGTCGCGGGCATCGCGGTGACGCTGAAGCTCGCAGCCCAGCCGGCGTTTCGCATTTACGCGAAACAGGTGCTCGCGAATGCGAGCGCTCTCGCGCAGGAGTTGCAGCAGCGCGGCTGCACGCTCATCACCGGCGGCACCGAGAATCACCTGATAGTCATCGACACGATCAAGTCGTTCGGCATCGACGGCCGCGTCGCCGAGAAAGCTCTCGACGACGCCGGCCTGACGGTCAACAAACAAGTGATCCCCGACGATCCGCACCCGCCGCTGCGACCGAGCGGCATTCGCCTCGGCACGCCAGCTCTGACGACCCGCGGCATGAGGGAGTCGGAGATGGCGCAGGTCGCGCAGTGGATGGTCGAAGCGATGCAATCGCATGCGTCGGCGACGAAGCTCGAACAGTTGAGCGCAGCTGTTCGGTCGCTGTGCCAGCGCTTCCCTGTACCGGGCCTGTGAGCACGGGCCCGCTTCCGGGACACCGGCCGGCCGGCGTGAGGATCTGATCGGCCGGACCCAGGAGCAGGAAGAAGACATCGACCATCAGCGCTCGCGCACGACGACCGGCGTTCGCCCAGGCCCAGTACGGCAGCGAGTTGCCCGCAGGGTCCATGTAGCGGCGAACTTTGGGTATCGTCTCGAACGACGTGAGCCCGAACGACTCCGGCCGTCGCATCTCGTCGCGCGTTGCGACGCCGTCCGCATTGGAGTCCACCCACAGGGTGAGCTCCTGCCAGATTGCGTCCGCGCGCGAGATCACGCCGTCGTCATTGCCGCCGAGCAACGGCTGATCGTATTGCGCGAGCGCGACGAATCCGTTCGGTGCGGTGCCGCCCGCGAGCAGCGGCGTGCCGACACCGAACAGCTCCGAGCCATCGTCGACGATTCCATTGCGGTTGCGATCGAGCGTGAGAAAGGCCTCGTCGCCGCGCGGACGCACCCACTGCACGTGGTCAGGGAATCCGTCGGCGTTGACGTCGAACGACACGCCCCGACCGGCGGGACCGAGTTCGATCCCGTCTCGGCGAGTGTCGATGACGATCGGACTGCATTGGCTCCAGGCGCTGCCGCAGATCAGAGAGAGAACCAGGCTGATCAGAGTTTTCATAAGGCTTCCTTTCCTTCATGGCAGTTGACAACCCCGGGTGCAGCACTGCGGCTGCCCCGACCGACAGATGGTAACGAGCATGGCATTGCCGACGGACTGCTGGCCCGCCGGAATGAGCGTGAAGTTCGCACCGACATTCTGGCTGCCGACGCGGACCGAGAGACTGGTTTCGTCCCGCGTCTCGCCTTTGTACTGCATCACGCATTGTCCGCCGCAGCTTCCTGTCGGGATGCTCGACCATCCTGGAATGGAATACGTGCTCGGCACGACGTTCGGTATCCGCAGCGATTCGTTGACCCCGAGAAACCCGGTGAACGTCGCGAACCGCTCCGCTGTCTGCGGCAACGTACTGGTCGTACAGGTGATGGTGAAGCCGCCGCCGATGACCAGCACCGGCAGGCTGGTCGAGGCCTCGACGATCAATCCGGCAGTGAGGCTGCCATTGCCGGACTGATAGAAGATTGGCGTGACGTTCTTCAGTGTAGGGACGGCCGCGGCGTGCCCTGCAAGCAGCGCGCCGGCCAGTGTCGCGAAGATGCGCAGGCGGGTGTTCATCGTTGCTCTCCTCCATTGAGTTGCTCGGTTCGACGCTGCGCGTCTTGACGCAGCTTGGCCTCCTCGGTCGTGAGAATCTGCACGTAGTCACCCGAGACGATCGGCTGCACTTCCCGTTCGAGCGTCTCGGCGAGATCGTCGTGCGCGACACCGAAAGCCATCTCGGCTTGAAACTCGTCGAGATACGACACCAGGATGCGCTGCCGCTGCGGATCGAGCGCATCCATCAGCCCGATCGCCCAGCGTCGCTCGACGTCGGTCCGCAAACTCGACTTCTGATATCGATACGCCAGAACCTCCTGCAGATCCGCACGCTGCTTGCCACTCTTGCGCTGTGCTTGCAGGCGCTGCGCAAAAGTATCGACGAGCTGTCGCCCCTCAGTATTCAGGGCCAGGCGCGGATCATGAGTTGCAACATAGGTTCGCAACGCGCTCACGTCCTCATCCCTGAAGCCGCGCATCTTGAGCGCCGGCACGAAGGACTCCAGCACCTCCGGGTTCGTCAACTTGTGGAGCCTTGAGTCGAGCGGCTCCCACTGCGGAAACGCGTGCAGGTCCACCGTGTACGAGCCGTCCGGTTTGGCAACGAGCCCGAACGACTCGAGACCCTTGAGCGGCGTCTTCTCGTCCATGGCCAGCTGCACCGAGAAGTACAGATCCGACCATTGCCGGTACGCTTTCGCGTCGCGAATGAACGCAGCCGGATCCGGGTCCTGCTGCTTGCGTTGGAACGTGGCGAAATGCGCTTCGAGCTTGGTACGCAGTGCCTGCGAAGTGGCTACGCGAGGTGCTCGCTGCTTCTCATCGAACGGTGCGGCCTGAATCGGCGCCGCTGCCCACAGCGCGAGCAGCAGACTGACGCTCGCGCCCAAACGGTTTAGCTCTTCCATGACAACTCCCTTTGTTATCCATCGACGGCGCGCATTCTGCACCCGCCGGGCGCGCCGCGATCACGGAAAAGCTCGCTACTCGCGCAGTTTCATCGCCCCCGTCTGCAGATCGATCCCACCCGCATCGAGTGCCGCGATCAGCGGCCCGAGGAACTTCTCATAGCGCTGCGCCCGCCCATTGCCGAGCGCGACCGGCGAGCGCGCCTGCACGGCGCTGAACGTTGCGATCGGGTGCTCCGTCTTCTGAAACTCCAGGCACTGCGGCTCCCACTCCAGTCCGCACGCCTGCACCAGTTGCGGCGCCGCGTTGGCGAAGTCTGCGACGAAGTCCTCGTATTGCACGGTGAAAAACTTCTCACGCGGCAGTACACGCTCCCACTGCGCGATCAACCGCGCATAGCGCACGTAGTACTCCGCGATATCGGTGAGCCGGTGCGCGAACGTCCAGTGCTTGTTGAAGTCCTGCCGATAGATCGACAGGCACGTCTCCACCGGATTGCGCCGCACGTTCACGATGACTGCATTAGGCAGCAAGCGCGTGATGAAGCCCGCTCCCTCGAAATTCCGCGGATGCTTGTCGGTGATGTGGTCCGCGCCGCGCCGGTCCGCCACGTCCGGCAAGTCGCGGAAGTAGAAGTTCGCCCAATCCTGCAGCGTGCTCTCGTATGCATCGGGCGGCGTCGTCTGTTCCAGACTCTGCGGCCAGCGCAGGATCTGGCGCATCGGCTGGCGTTCGCCGCAAGCGAACACACGCGAATGCGCACCGAGCACGGACTCCAGCAGAGTCGTGCCGGAGCGCGGCATGCCGACGATGAAAATTGGCCGCGGCGCATTTGCGACCGACGGAATTTCCGGCATCCGCTCCCACAAGTCCACGATGTGTTGAATGCGTGCAGCATCCTGCGCGGCATCGTACGCGCGCCGTTCGAATGTATCGCGCTCGCGTGCCAGCAGATGTGCTGAATCGTAGGCAGCGAACGCTGCATCGACCTCGCCGCGTGCGTCATGAGCGTTCGCGATCGCGAAGATCGACGCGATCCGGTAATCGACATAGACGTCGCTGCTGCGCGCGAGCTCATGCAACTGCTTGAGATCCGCATCGTCGAGCGCTCCGCGACGCAACCGGCTCAAAGTCGTATAGGCCGGGACGAAATCACGCTTCTGCGCCACACAGCGGCGCGCATACGTTTCGGCTTCGGCGAACCGACCGAGGTACATCAGCACCAACGCGCGCTGCGCGAGCATCTGCGGATAGTTCGCGTCCAGCCTTGCGGCGAGGTCGAGCGCCCTGAGGGCGTCGTTGACGTAGGGGACTTGCAGGCAAAGGCTGGCGTAGGCGGTGTAATCGGCAACCGTCGCCTTGGTGAGCGTGAGGTAACGCGAGAACGAATTCACCGCTTCGATGAGTTGACCTTCCTCGAAGGCGCCGCGAGCCCGTGCGCGCCAGGCACTGGGCGCATTGGGATCCGCCGCCGTCCAGGCGACACCGTTGGTGTAGAGCTTCGTCCACTCGCGCCGGGCGACCAGCGCGTCGCACTCCAATGCATAGAAGCGACCCAGCGCCACGAGATTGGTCGGCTCGGTGGCAACGATCAAACCGAGCTCCACCATCGCGCGCTCGGGGTTACCGGTCTGCGCGAGGCCTTCTGCCAGGTTGAGCCGGAAGCCGTTCTGCCCGGGCTCGCGCTCCACTGCTTGCTGCAGCAACGGCAGCGCCTCTTCGCCCTTGCCGCTGTGGAGCAGCGCCAGGCCACACAGGCTCGAAGCCTCGGGATCGTTCGGCCGGATTTCCAAAGCGGCGCGATAGGCTTGCAGAGCGTCGTCCAGCCGCCCTGCCTGGTGTGCGGTCACGCCGCGCTCCAGGGTCTGAAAGAAAACCGCTTTGCTCATTGATCCAGTCGCTTGCCAGTCTGTGCGTCGAAGAAGTGCATCCGGTCCGGCGCGGGCTGTAGTGTAATGCGCGCCCCGACGGCGGGCAGATTATACGGCGAGGAGCGGGCAATCAGCTTCCAGCCACCGCTGGTCGCATGGATGAAGGCTTCGCTGCCGACGGATTCGAGCAGTTCGACTGTTCCCGTGAGGCTGCCGTCGCCCGCAACTACGTGCAGGTCTTCTGGCCGAACGCCGGCAACGATCTCCTGCCCTGCCTGTGCTTTCACTGTCGGCAGCCGCACTTGCACGCCATTGCCTTCGAGCACGCCATCGCGCAGCCGGCCACGGAAGAAGTTCATCGCCGGGTTGCCGAGGAAGCCTGCCACGAACAGGTTTACAGGCCGCTCGTAGATCTGCATCGGTGCATCGATCTGCTGAATCACGCCTTTGTCCAGCACGACGATGCGCTGCCCGAGCGTCATCGCCTCGACCTGGTCGTGCGTGACATAGATCATCGTCGTGCCGAGCGTGCGATGCAGGCGAGCGATCTCTGCGCGAGTCGACGCACGCAGCTTCGCATCGAGGTTGGACAACGGTTCGTCGAGCAGGAACACCTGCGGATGGCGCACGAGCGCGCGGCCGAGCGCGACGCGCTGACGCTGACCGCCGGAGAGCTGTCGCGGCAGTCGATCGAGGAACTGAGTCAGCTCCAAGGTCTCCGCCGCCTGCTTCACCCGCTGCTCGATCTCGGCAGGCTCGTGCCCGCGCAGCTCCAGCCCGAAGCCCAGATTGCGCGCCACCGTCATGTGCGGATACAGCGCGTAGCTCTGGAACACCATCGCGATGTCGCGATCGCGCGGCTCGAGCTTCGTGACGTCGCGCTCGCCGATCAGGATCGATCCCGCGCTCGCCTCCTCCAGCCCCGCGATCAGCCGCAGCAGCGTGCTCTTGCCGCAGCCCGACGGGCCGACCAGCACCAGCAATTCACCGTCGCGGATACCGAACGAGGCGTCGTCGATCGCGACATGCCCGTTCGGGTACACCTTACGTACCGAGCGCAGTGTTACTTCAGCCACGGTGCGTCACTCATATAGACTCTGGTCATGAGTACGAATTCTGCCGCTACTCGCTTTCCCGAGCGCTTCTTGTGGGGCTGTGCCACGTCGGCGTACCAGATCGAAGGCTCGCCGCTCGCGGACGGCGCCGGACCCAGCATCTGGCATCGCTTCGTGCATACGCCGGGACGCATTACGGATGGCGATACCGGCGACGTCGCCTGCGACCATTATCGGCGCTTCCAGAGCGATGTCGATCTGATGCACTCCCTCGGCCTGCGAGCGTATCGCTTCAGCATTTCGTGGAGCCGCGTGCTGCCGCAGGGCACGGGTCGCGTCAACGCGGCCGGGCTCGGCTTCTACGAGCGACTCGTCGACAGCCTGCTCGCGCGCGGCATTCAACCGATGGCGACGCTGTATCACTGGGACCTGCCCGCGGCGCTCGACGATCGCGGTGGCTGGCTCAATCCCGACATCGCGAACTGGTTCGCCGAGTACGCCGACGTCGTGTATCGCAAGCTCGACGATCGCATCCACTACTGGGCGACCCTCAACGAGCCGTGGGTCTCGATGAACGACGGCTATCTGCTCGGCATCCATGCGCCGGGGCATCGCAGCGCGTACGAAGCAACGCGCGTCGCGCATCACTTGCTGATGGCGCATGGCAAAGCCGTCCAGGCGTATCGCGCGAGCGGTAGCAATCAGATCGGCCTCGTCGTGAACATCGAGCCGAAGTATCCCGCGTCGGATGACGACGCCGATCATGCAGCGACACGACGCGCGGACGCGTACATGAATCGGCAGTTTCTCGAACCGGCGCTGCGCGGCACATACCCCGAAGAGCTGCCTGTGATCTTCGGCCAGGCGTGGCCGGCGATTTCCGCGAGCGATCTCGCGACGATTCA
>DATJIP010000170.1:0-2260 GCA_035493235.1 Steroidobacteraceae bacterium | reverse complement strand
AAGCCCCGCGCTCGCGCAGAGAATCGCAGCAGCGTTTGCCGAAGAGATTCCCGGCCGCAGCTATCGCGTGCGCTTGAACGCATCCGGCGCGATGGAGTGGCTCGAACCGCACGAGAACGGCGTCATCGTGCACAAGAGCGAGCCGGGCGTGAGCTGGTGGAAGCGCTTCGCCGTGGCGGTGATGGCGCTATTGCCGATCGAGTGGCTCTTGTAATGAGACGGGCCGCACAGAAAGGGCGGCCGGGCGCCGGCCCGGCGTGCTCGCGCGCCGCCTACAGGCGTAGGATCGTTCGCGATTCTCAGTGGGGACAAGCAGATGACGACGGAACAGGTGTACCCGGCCGGCCCAGGCTCGGTGCCGGCGGATCTCACGCGGCCCACCGGGGCCTATCGCACGCACTCGTGGCTCGCCATGGGCGGCCTCATGCTGTTCGTGCTGCTGTACTTCGCGCTCGCGACCTGGTTCTCCTGGACGGCGTATCGACTGTTCAGGAGTCTCGCGCACGGCGGCGATTTCTGGAGTTTCGTCGCCGGCACGTGCTCGGCGTTCCTCGCGGTCTTCATGTGGAAGGCGCTGGTGTTCGTGAAGCACCGGCATGCGATCGACGACATCGAAGTGACGGCGGAGGACCAGCCGCGGCTGTTCGCGTTCATCAATCGACTGGCGGATGAAGCGGGTGCTCCGCGCGCCCATCGCGTGTTCCTGTCGCCGCGCGTGAACGCGGCCGTGTTCTACGACTTGAGCGTGCTGAATCTGCTGTTCCCGTCGCGCAAGAACCTCGAGATCGGCCTCGGTCTGGTCAACGCCGTATCGCTCGGCGAGTTGAAGGCGGTGCTCGCGCACGAGTTCGGTCACTTCGGTCAGCGCTCGATGGCCGTCGGCCGCTGGGTGTACATCGCGCAGCAGATCGCCGGTCACATCATTGCAAAGCGCGATGCGCTCGATTCGTTCCTGCGCGGTCTGTCGCGCGTGGACCTGCGCATCGCGTGGGTCGGCTGGTTGCTGTCGCTGATCGTCTGGTCGATCCGCTCGTTGATGGAAACCGTGTTCCGGCTCGTCGTTCTGGCGCAGCGCGCGCTGTCGCGCGAGATGGAGTACCAAGCCGATCTGGTTGCAGTGTCGCTCACCGGCAGCGACGCGCTGATCCATGCGTTGTATAAATTGAATGTCGCCGACGAGGCGTGGGAGCGCTCGCTGGCGTTTGCAGATTCGGAAGCGCGCGAAAAGCGCAGCATCGTCGATCTGTTCGCCGTGCAGAAGCACATCACCGAGAAGCTGCGTCACGTGCTCGACGATCCGAGCTACGGCCAGGTGGCGCCGCTGCCGACGGACAAGCCGCAAGAGCATCGCGTGTTCAAGACTGCGCTCGCGCAGCCGCCGCGCATGTGGAGCACGCATCCCGCCAACTCCGAGCGCGAGCTGAACGCCAAGCGTCGCTACATTGCGGCGAAGATCGACGACCGCAGCGCCTGGGAGTTGTTCGACGACGTTCCCGATCTCAAGAAGAACATGACTGCGCACGTCTTCCGCTCCGTGCAGGAAGCCGCGGACGTGCCGCTCGAGCAATCGCTCGGCAAGCTCGACGAGCAGTTCAATCGCGCCTACTACGACCGCTCGTATCGCGGCGCCTATCTCGGCCGCCCGCTGGCGCGCCATGCGAAGCAAGCTGCAGATCTGTACGCGCCGGCGCTGCTCGCCGAACACATTGCCACCGAACTCGCCGCTATCTATCCGCAGTCCCTGACGAACGATCTCACCAAGCTCAGAGGCCTCGAAGAGGAGAAGGCGACGCTGCAAGGCTTGAAGGAAGGATTCCTGACGGCGAGCAGCGGCGTCATTCGTTATCGCGGCAAGGATCTGAAGCGCGGCGATCTGCAGGATGCGCTCGACGAAGTGCAGGGCGAACTGGATAAGGCGCGTGAAACCGTTTTGGCTCACGACCGGCGGTGTCGCGCCGTGCATCTCGCGGCGGCAGGCCAACTCGCGCTGGGTTGGGATGCGTATCTCAAGGGCCTTGCTTCAATCCTGCACTATGCCGAGCACGCTGAGGCGAATCTGCGGGACGCGCACGGCGCTTTGTGCAATACCGTTTCGGTCGTCACGGCGGATGGCCGCGTGTCGTCCGGCGAACGGCGGATCCTGCTCAACGCCTGCGCCGACGTCCACAACGCACTGAGACATATATATGAGGACGAGGGCAAGCTGATCGTTCTCGATCGGACGCTGCTGCGACGCTTGAAGGTCGAGAGCTGGCAGCAG
>DATJIP010000169.1:0-51479 GCA_035493235.1 Steroidobacteraceae bacterium | reverse complement strand
GCCGGCGGCGGTCTCGGCCAGAGCACGCGCGTGCATTTCAAGTGGCGGCACATCGCCTTTCTGCTCAAGCAGCGCCAGATCCTCGGCGCTTCGATCGGGCAATTCGCCAGCAATTCCACGCTCGTCTTTTTCCTCACGTGGTTCCCCACCTACCTCGCCACCGAGCGGCAGATGGCTTGGATCAAAGTCGGCTTCTTCACGGTGCTGCCGTTCATCGCAGCCTGTGTCGGCGTCGTCAGCGGCGGGCTGTGCTCCGATCTGCTGCTGCGTCGTACCGGTTCCGCCAACATCGCGCGCAAGGCGCCGATCATCACAGGCTTGCTGCTGGCCTCGACGATCGTCATCGCAAACTTCGTGACGCGCGACACGGTGGTGATCGCGATCATGTCCATCGCGTTCTTCGGCCAGGGCATGTGCAACCTCGGCTGGACGCTGCTGACCGACGTCGCGCCGAAACAGCTGATGGGCCTGAGCGGCGGCGTCTTCAACCTCTGTGCGAACCTCGCCGGTATCGTCACCCCGCTGGTCGTCGGCTTCGTGGTCGGCGCGACCGGCTCGTTCGTCTGGGCGCTCGCCTTCATTGGCGCATTGGCGTTGGGGGGCGTGATTTCCTACGTATTCGTGGTCGGCGACGTGCGCCGCGTCGAGTTCGTGGACGAGTAACGCAACCGGCGCTTGACGTGATGTACCAGTTAGTACAACGATTCACCCTGCATGCGAGCTGAAAGCGCCAATCGCACGTACCTGGTCGGCCTGGTCGGTGCCGGCATCCAGCATTCCTCGAGCCCATCGATGCATATGGACGAGGGGCAGTCGCTCGGCCTGCAGATCGACTACGAGCTGCTCGACTTCGACCTGATGCCGGAAGGCCCGACGCGCCTTGCGGCGGTGCTGGATGAGGCCGAGCATCGCGGCTTCACGGGCCTCAACGTCACCTACCCGTCGAAGCAGGCTGTCATTCCGTTGCTGCACGAGCTGTCACCGGAAGCACGCGCGCTGCATTCAGTGAACACCGTGCTGTTCCGCGGCGGCCGCCGCATTGGTCACAACACCGATTGGTGGGGCTTCGCCGAAAGCTTCCGCCGCGAGATGTCCGATGTGAATCCTCGACGCGTCGTGCTCGTCGGCGCCGGCGGCGCGGGCGCGGCTGTCGGCTACGCGATGTTGAAGTCGGGCACGCAAGAGCTGAGCGTGCACGACACAGATCGTTCACGCGCGATCGCGCTCGCGGAACGTATGTCGGGCTTGTTTCAGGATCGCCAGGTCAGCGTGTGCGACGACGTCCCTGCTGCGTTGGCCGCTGCAGACGGTCTAGTTCATGCGACACCCACGGGCATGCAGAAGTATCCTGGAATGCCGGTGCCCACTGAGTGTCTGCACCCACCGTTGTGGGTCGCCGAAATCGTCTACGTCCCGCTACTCACCGAGCTTCTGCGCACTGCGCGTCAGCACGGCTGCCGCACACTCGACGGCGACGGCATGGCCGTCTTCCAGGGTGCAATGGCATTCAAGCTCTTCTTCGACGTCAACCCGGACGTCGCGCGCATGCAGCGGCGCTTCCACTCGAAGCTCGCGACTGCGGCCGCCTGATCTCGTCGGCTGCCACGATGGCGCAGCAAATCAAATGGGGCGTGCTCGGCGCCGCATCGATTGCGATTCAGCGCATGATGCCGGCAATGCGCGAAGCTCCCAGCGCCACGCTGCACGCACTCGCGTCGCGCGACGAAGGCAAAGCTCGCGCAGTGGCCGCGAAGTTCGAAGCACCGCGCGCCTATGGCGACTACGACTCACTGCTGGCCGACCCCGAAATCGACGCGGTCTACGTTCCGCTGCCGAATCAGCTGCACTTCGAATGGTCGATACGCGCGCTCGCAGCCGGCAAGCACGTGTTGTGCGAGAAGCCGCTGTGTCTCACGTCGCGCGAGGTCGAACGCTTGTGTATCGCTCGCGACCGCGCTGGCAAGCACATCGAGGAAGGCTTCGGCTATCGCAATCACGCACAGTGGGCCAAGCTCTTGGAGCTCATCGCTGGTGACGCAATCGGCCCTGTCCGCGCAGCGCACGCGGTTTTGGCGAAGCAATTTCTGGATCCGGCGGACGTGCGCAACAATCAGGCTGCCGGCGGCGGCGCGCTCTACGATCTCGGTTCCTACGCAATCAATGCGCTGAATCTAGTCTGCGGCCGTCCACCGCTGCGCGCGTCCGCCCTGGCTGAGCACGACCCACGATTCGGCATCGATCGGCTGACCAGCGCCCTCCTCGACTACGGCGCTGCTCACGCCACGTTGACCGTCGCATCGCAGGCGGGTCCGGCCGCATGGGCGACACATCAACAGCTGACTGTGCTGGGTACTCGCGGCTGGTTGCGTCTGAATTTTCCATTTGCGCAAGCTCGTCCGGTCGCATGCCGCATCGAGTTGGGCGACGAGCAGAGCGTGGGCGCCGTGCCGACAACCGTTCACGAGTTCCCACCCGCCAATCAGTACGCACTGCAGATCGAGCGCTTCTCGCGCCGCGCAATCGGCGCGAACGTGCCCGCCTGGCCGATCGAGGACGCGCTCGCCACGCTGCGAACCATCGAGGCGGTCTTCGCATCGGCGCGCTCAGGCGCCTGGAGGGACGTCCAATGAAGATCCTCGTGCTCCATGGCATCAACCTCAACATGTTCGGCAAGCGCGAGCCGGCGAAGTACGGCACGACCACGCTGGCGCAGATCGACGCGAAGCTCCTTGGGCTGGGCAAGGAGCTCGGCGCGGAGGTCGAGAGCTTTCAGACGAACCACGAAGGCGCGATGTGCGAGCGAATTCATCGGGCGTTCGGCGAGGACATCGATGCAGTGCTGATCAATGCGGGCGCCTGGACTCACTACAGCTATGGCTTGCGCGACGCGCTTGCGATGCTCACCGTGCCGATCATCGAGCTGCACATGACGAACATCCACGCGCGCGAGCCTTTCCGTACCCATTCCGTGATCGCGGCGATCGCCCGCGGCCAGATCTGCGGTTTCGGCGTGGACAGCTATCTGCTCGCGCTGCGCGCGGCAGTCGCAACGGTCAAGCACGCCGCGAAAGCCTGAATATGTACCATCTGGTTCACTCGCGGCATTGACTGTACGAACTGGTGGGTGAATACTGCCCGCACTCCCGTGCAGGACCTCCGCAGTGGCCAGCGCCCAACCGCTCAAACCCGATCCCGAACGTGCCGAAATCGATGCAATGATCGCGCGGGCACGCGCCGCGATGCGCGAAGTTGCCAACTACGACCAGCAACGCATCGACCGCCTCTGTCAGGCGCTCGGCTGGGCCACCGCCAACGAGAAGACTTTCGCGCGCATCGTTGCGATGAGCGTCGAGGAGAGCGGTCTCGGTGATCCAGAAGGCCGCAACGCCAAGCGCATGAAGATCCTTGGCGTGCTGCGCGATGCGCTCCGCCAGAAGAGCACCGGCGTCATCGAGGAGAATCCGGCGAAGGGCATCGTCAAGTATGCAAAGCCGGCGGGCGTGATCGCTTCGCTCGTGCCGACGACGAATCCAGAACTGACACCGCCTTACACCGGCATATACGCCCTGAAATGCCTGGATGCCGTGATCTTCTCCCCGCACCCACGCTCGAAAGGCACGACATTCGAGATGGTGCGCGTGATGCGCGAGGCGCTCCGTCGCCAGGGTGCACCAGCCGATCTGTTCCAGTGCATCCAGAATCCGAGTATCCCGCTGACGCAGTACTTGATGGCGAGTTGCGACCTGACACTCGCGACCGGCGGTCAGCCGATGGTGCGCGCAGCATATAGCTCGGGCAGACCCGCGTACGGCGTCGGCGCGGGCAACTCCACAATGGTCATCGACGAGACCGCAGACATCGACATCGCCGCACGCAACACGCGCATGTCGAAAACTTCTGACTTCGGTTCCGGCTGCTCGGCCGATGGCAACCTGCTGATCGATGCGCGCATCTACGAAGCGCTGGTCGCAGCGCTGGTTGAGGAAGGCGGCTATCTCGCGAGCAAGGCGCAGGCGGATGCGATCGAGAAAGTGATGTGGGATGACCACGGTCACCGCCTGCCGCAAACGGTCGCGTGTCCGCCGCAGGCGATCGCCAAGGCAGCAGGCCTCGAGATCCCCTCCGACCGCAAGTTCATCATCGTCGAGAACGACAAGATCGGTCCGCAGCACAATTACTCGCGTGAGAAGCTGACCACTCTGCTCGCCGTGTATCGCTATCACGGCTTCGATCAGGCGCTCGACCTGGTGCGCCAGGTCTACGACGTCGGCGGCAAAGGTCACTCGTGCGGCATCTACTCGCATGACGATGCTCACATCGACCGGCTCGCGCGTGTCGCGCCAGTGAGCCGCATCATGGTCCGTCAACCGCAATCGAAGGCAAATGCCGGCTCGTTCACCAACGGCATGCCGATGACCTCGAGCCTCGGCTGCGGCATCTGGGGCGGCAACATCACCAACGAGAACATCCACCTCAAGCACTTCATGCAGACCACCTGGGTCAGCCGCCCGATTCCCGAGGACCGGCCTTCGGACCAGGAGTTGTTCGGCGAGTTCTACAACAGCGAGACGCTGTAGCCCGCACGCTGCATGAAAGACACCGTTGCCAATCATCTCGTGCGCTACCTTGAGCGCCGGGGCGTCCGTCACGTTTTCGGTTTGTGCGGTCATACCAACATCGCCGTGCTCTCGTCGATGGCGGAGAGCCGCGTCGAGTTCGTCAACGTCCGCCACGAGCAAGTTGCCGCGCACGCTGCGGACGGCTATGCGCGTGCGACGGGCAAACCAGCGGTGCTACTCACACACTTGGGCCCAGGCCTCACGAATGCCGCAACCGGCGTCGCCAACGCCGCGCTCGATTGCATCCCGATGGTCGTCATTGCCGGCGACGTGCCTTCGCACTACTTCGGCAAGCACCCGCACCAGGAGGTGAATCTGCACGCCGACGGCGCGCAGCACGAGATCTATCGGCCATTCGTGAAGCGCGCGTGGCGCGTCGACAATCCGACACTGTTCGCCGAAATCATCGACAAGGCGTTCCTGCTCGCGGAGAGCGGTCAGCCCGGGCCGGTACTCGTCGATGTGCCGATGGATGTGTTCTCGGCAGAGATCGACTCGCACTTCTTCACGCGACTCGACAACAACACGCGCGTACTACGCAAGCCGTCGCTCGATGCCAAAACAGCGCGCGAGATCGTGCGCCGCATGGCCGAAGCTCGCCAGCCGCTGATCTATGCAGGCGGCGGTATCGTGCTGGCGCAAGCGTGGGAAGAGCTCCGGGCGTTCGTCGATCACCTCGGCATTCCGGTCGCGCACAGTCTGATGGGCAAAGGCGCGCTGCCCGACGATCATCCGCTGTTGCTCGGCATGAGCGGCTTCTGGGGCACGAAGCTCGTCAACGATACGTGCCTCGGCGCAGACTGGGTGCTCGGCCTCGGCACGCGCTTCAAGGAGGCGGACTGCAGCTCCTGGTATCGCAACTACACGTTCAACATTCCGCCGACGAAGCTGATCCACATCGACATCGAGCCGAGCGAAATCGGCCGCAACTTCCCCACCGAACTGGGCGCTGTCGCCGACTTGAAGGAAGCGCTCGGGGTGCTGTTGCAAGTCGCCCGCGAGCTGTATCCCGCCGGTCGCAAACCGGGCCCCATCGTCGAGCAGATCGCCGCGAGCCGCCGCGAGTTCGCTGCCAGCAACAAGGCGATGGCCACGTCCGACGCATTCCCGATGATGCCGGAGCGCATCCTCGCCGAAGTGCGCGCGCAATTGCCGCGCGACGCGATCATCACGACCGACGTCGGCTGGAACAAGAACGGCGTCGGCCAGCAGTTTCCGATCTACACACCCGGGAGCGTGCTGACGCCCGGCGGCTACGCGACGATGGGCTTCGGTCCGCCGGCGGCGATCGGCGCGAAGATCGCGCGCCCCGACCGCACCGTCATTTCGCTGGTCGGTGACGGCGGATTCGGCCAGAACCCGGCGGCGCTGGCGACCGCAGTCGAGCAGAAGCTCGCGATCGTCTGGCTCGTGATGAACAACAACGCGTACGGCACGATCGCCGGCCTGCAGAAGGCTGCGTACGGCCTCACTCACGGCACGCTGTTTCCAGTCGCCGAAGGCAGCTGGAGCGAGCAGAAACCGAACTACGCCGATATCGCGCGCGCCTACGGTTGCGAAGGCGAGCGCTTGCAGTCGGCTTCCGACCTGACGCCGGCGCTGCGACGTGCGTTGAGCGCTGGCAAACCCTACGTGCTCGACGTGCCGATGAAGAACAACCCGACGCCCACGACCGGGCACTGGAACATTCTCGACATCTACGCGCCCGACAAGCAACTCGAGCACGTAGCGACCGACTGAGCTCCCAGCAATTGCAATGACCCGCGAGATCCTGATCAGCGAAGTGGGGCCGCGCGACGGCCTGCAAAGCATCAAGACGATCATGCCGACTGCGGCGAAGAAGGCATGGATCACGGCCCTCGCTGCGAGCGGCCTGCGCGAAATCGAAGTCGGCAGCTTCGTGCCGCGGCATCTTCTGCCTCAACTCGCTGATACCGCGGAAATTGTCGCGCATGCGTTGACCATTCCGCATCTCACTGTCGCGGTGCTGGTGCCGAACCGACACGGCGCTGAGGCGGCGATCAACGCAGGCGTGCACAAGCTCACCATTCCGTTCTCCGCCTCCGAGACGCACAGCTTGAAGAACGTGCGCCGCACTCACGCGCAGATGCTCGATGAGGTGCGCAGCATCGTCGCCCTCCTCCGTGTGCTTCCCGCCGCGCGGCGGCCGAAGCTCGAAGGGGGTATGTCGACAGCATTTGGCTGCACTTATGAGGGCGCCGTGCCCGCTGACAAAGTGGTACGCCTCGCGGCGGAATTGCGCGAAGCAGGCTGCGACGAGGTCGGTCTCTCCGATTCGGTCGGCTACGCGAACCCGGCGCAGATCCGCGATCTCGTCGTGCGTGTGCGCGATGTCGTTGGTTACCAGGCCTTCGCCGGACTTCACCTGCACAACACGCGTGGCCTCGGGCTCGCCAACGTCGTCGCTGGGTTGGAAGTGGGCGTGGACACTTTCGACAGCTCGATGGCCGGCATCGGCGGTTGTCCGTTCGCACCGGGCGCGACCGGCAACATCGTCACCGAGGACCTCGTGTTCATGCTGGAGTCGATGGCTCTGCACACCGGCGTCGACATCGTGAAGCTGCTCGAGGCGCGCAAGATTCTCGCTGAAGCCGTACCCACGGAGGAGCTCTACGGCTACGTCCCCGCAGCCGGGCTGCCTCTCGGCTATCGCGGGCGCGCGGCCGGAGCGCGATGATGGCCTGGCAGTTCTCGCTTGCTCACCTGACGGCGCTGCACTGCTCGCCACCGCAGCTGATCGAGATCGCATCGCGCGCCGGCTATGAGTTCGTCGGTCTGAGACCGATTCCGGTAGGGGCGCGCAACGAACCGCTGCATCCATTTGCCGCCGACCGCGCTCTCTTCTCCCGCACTAAGGCTGCTCTTGCCGCGACCGGCGTACGGCTGCTCGACATAGAAGTCGCCCGCATCATCAAGGAAGCAAAACCGCAGGACTATCTACCTGCGATCGACGCCGCAGCACAGCTCGGCGGCAAGCACGTCCTGAGCAGTGCATGGTGCGACGATCTACCGTACATCCGGGATTTCTTCGCTGAGCTGTGCGGCCTAGCGCAGCAGTTCGGACTGACCGTCGACCTGGAATTCGTCACCTGGTCCGGCATCCGCACGCTGAATGAAGCAGCCGATCTCGTCCGCGCGTCACAGTGCGGCAACGCCGGCATCGTCATCGACACGCTGCACTTCGATCGATGTCACGCCGATCTGGCATCGCTCGGCTCACTGCCGCGCGAATGGTTTCGCTTCGTGCAGATCTGCGATGCGCCGGCAAAGTACTCCACCGAGCGTGAAGAGCTCATCCGCATCGGTCGCGACGCGCGCCTTTACCTCGGTGAAGGCGGCATCGATGTCGCGGCCATCCTGCGCCGCCTGCCCGCAGTCCCGCTATCGATCGAGATTCCGAACACGACGAAGCTGACAGCGCTCGGCGCCGAACAGTATGCGCGATTGTGCATCGAGACCGCGCGCAGCTATCTCGCCGCGAGCGCCTACCGGCGCGCGAGCTAGCTCTTGCGGCGCGGCTCCAGGTAGCGCAAGACCGCCTCGACGTGCATCTTCTTGTGGCGATTGCGGATCGCCGGGTCGGACAGGTCGATATCGAAGATCGAGCCGAACGTGAAGCGGTTCGAGACACGGAAGATGCAGAACGCGCTGATCAGCAAATGCAGATCGAGCGCATTCACGTCGTTGCGGAATACGCCCTGCTTCGCACCGCGTTCCAGGATCGAAGTCAGCACGCGGATCACGCTGGCATTGCGCTTCTTGATCGAGGGCAAGCGCGCGATGTTCTTGCCCTGGTGCACGTTCTCGACGCTGACCAGACTGACGAAGAACGGGTGCATCTCGTCGTAGTCGAACGTGATCTCGATGATGCGGCGGATCGCCTCGGCCGGGTCGGCGTCCTCGATCCCCTCGTGGCTATCGAGCGAGCGGATCTCGGAGTAGGCCTTCTCCAGGACGGCGCGGTACAGGCCCTCCTTGCCCTTGAAGTAGTAATAGATCATCCGCTTCGAGGTGCGCGTGCGCTCGGCGATCGCATCGACTCGCGCCCCGCTCAGGCCGTAGGTCGCGAATTCCTCGGTAGCCACGGCCAGGATGTCGGCCTTGGAGCGCTCGGCGTCGTTGGCAAACTCTTCACCCGCAGTCTTGGCCGCGGCTTTCTTCTTTCGGCTAGCCATCCACCCATCCTCTTCACGGACGGCGCTGCTCGCGCCGCTCGGTTCGGGACAGTACACCATTCCGGGGCCGCCCGAGAATCGTCGGTCAAGGGACAGCGGGCGGCAGGTTCTTGAAACGGGATTGCGCAGCGAGCCGGATGGCCGTATTGCGCGCGCCGTAGCCGTCGTAAACACGTCGCTGGACGATTTCGAAGAAGAAGCGCTTGACGAAAGCGCGGGTATACAGATGGTGATACGCGCCGGCGACGTCCTCGTCGTACAGGATGTTGAACTCGGCCATGCGCGCGAGCACCGCATCCTCCAAGCCATAGCGCGCACCCAGATCGTCATAGTAGTTCGGGGGGATCGACAGGAATTCCATGCCGAGCCGTTGCAGTCTTGCGGCAGTGTCGAAGATGTCGTCGGTCGCGAACGCGATACTTTGCACCCCGGCCCCGGCGTAAGCGTTCAGAAAGCGTGCGACCAGCGTCTGCGTGGCGGCCGAGCCGTTCAAGACGACGCGAAAACCGCCGTCTGGCGAGCGCACCGCCTGGCTCATCACCAGCCCAACCGGGTCGGCGATCTCGGCCGGCGGACTCTTCTCGACCTGGAACAGCGCCACGTAATACAGGAGCCACGACAGCATCTCTTCGTATTGCATGGACTGCGCCAGGTAGTCGACGCGCTTCAAGCCCGCATCGGCCGTCGCGCCGTGTGGCAGAGGTTCGAACTCGGTTCGCCAGATCGCATCCACGTCCGCGTCGGCGACGAAATAGATGAGGCTGCCGCCGACGCCACGCACGGCTGGAATTTCGAACTCGCCGGGTCCGACGGGCTGGGAAAAGCTGCTGATCTGCAACCGTCGGGCGCGCTCCAACGCCGTCAGTGGATCCGCCACGCGTACCCCGATCGCGCACACGGACGCGCCGTGGACGGTGTCGTAGGAATGCGCAAAGCCTTCCGGCTCGCAGTTGACAATGAGATTGATGTCGCCCTGCCGCCAGCGGGTCACGGCCTTGCGACGATGCCGGGCCGTTGGTGCAAATCCCAGGGTCTGCAGCATGTGCCCCAGCTGCACCGCTTCATCCTCGTTCGCGGAGAACTCAATGAACTCGACTCGCTGGCAGCGAACCCGACGGTCTGCTGTCTGGGAGAGCTGCTCCAGCAAGTAAGTCAGTGACCGCATCCCGTCTACCGCAATATCCGCAGCCGACCCGGCGAGGAACCGGTCATTGAAGATCTCGAGCGAAAGCACGCCCCGATAACCGATCTCGCGCAGCGCCGTCACGTAGGCCACCAGCGGCAGATCGCCCTGCCCTGGCATGCAACGGAAATGTCGGCTCCAGGACAGAGGATCCATCGATAACGACGGCGCGTCGGCAATCTGCACGTGAAACAGCTTGGCCGGATCGATCGAGCGCAGGCTGTCGATCGGCTCCTTGCGCGCGAGCGAGCTGAAGGAATCGAGCACCAGCCCGACGGCCGGATGGTTCACGTCGCGCACGATGTCCCATGCCTGGCGGTGATCCTGGACGTGACGCCCCCAGGCAAGCGCTTCGAAGCCGACGCGCAGGCCGCGAGCAGCAGCTCGATCGCCCAGCTCGCGGAAATCGTCGACGATGCGGGCGCGCTCGCCGAGTGACTCCGGCGAAACGTTCGAGCTGACCAGCACGAGATCGGTGCCGAGCTCCTGCATGACGTCGAACTTGCGCTCGGCCCGATCAAACACGCGTGCGCGCAACCGGGCAGGCATGCCCTCGAAGTCGCGGAATGGCTGGAACGCAGCGCACGTTAGCCCCTGGTCGCGCAGCATCGCGCCGACGACGGATACGGGCTCGGGACAGGCCAGCAGATCGCTCTCGAAGATCTCGACGTGCTCGAAGCCGGCGTCGGCGATCGCGCGGAGCTTGGTCCGCAGCGTGCCGTTGACGCAGATCGTGGCGATGGCTCTGAGCATAGTCTCCTGCAAACCAGAGCCCGACGTTGGTCGCGGGGGTAGCAACGCCCAACGTCGGGCCTTGGTGGGTCGCACTGCTACATGCGGACCCGCACGCCCATGTAGTACGAGCGGCCGAGCACGTCGAACACAGCCGTGTCCGTGCCCGTCTGCGAGCTCGACACCGTGACCGGACCTTCGTCCGTCAGGTTGGTGACACCGAATCGCAGCTGCCAACTCGTGTTGAAGTCGTACGACGCGAAGAAGTCGAACAGGTTGTACGTCGCGACGCCTTTACCCGGCGTGGCCGGCGTGGTGACCGAGGTGACGTCATCCATCGCGTCCTGCCAGCGCCAGCGCACCGACGTCGACAGCGGACCGAATCCGACGCCAACCGTCGTCAATGCCTTCCATTCCGGAAACGAATTCGACACCGTGTGATTCGCGGCGATCGTGTTCGTGCCGGTGAAGTCCTGGAAGGCCGAACCCGGCAGCGTCTGCACCGAATAGTCGAGCAAGTAACCCACCGCGGTGTTGAAGTGCGCAGTCCAGCGGTCGTTCAATTCGACCTGCCAATCGAGCTGCAGGTCTACGCCTTCGGTCTTGAGCCCGCCGAGGTTCAGGTACGGCGTCTCGATCAGCTGCAGCAGGCCATTCGCATCGCGCGTCAGCAGCTGGCAGAACTGGTTGTTGACGTCGTACGACGGATTCGAGCCGTCGAGGTTGTAGCACTTGCTGAGTGCCGACAGACCCGGCACGACGGAGATGACGTCCTTGATCTCGATGCTGTAGTAGTCAACCGAGGCCGACAGCCCACCCAGCCACTGGGACGAAGAGCGCGAGGTCCACGACAGGCCGAAGTTGTACGTATCGGCAGTTTCCGGTTCCAGCTCTGGATTGCCTTGCGTCACACCGGCTGTTGCGGTCGTCGGGAACACGTACGTGTCGATGACTGCCCCGGGAATTCCCTGCGCCAGGCACAGCCCGCGCACGCTTGCGCCATTCGCGCCGGTACGCGCCGTCGAACGGATATCGCAGGGATCGCCGATGGCTGCCGGCGGCGTGCCGAACGCGATCTGCGCACCGCTTGCTGCGGCAAACAACTCGCCGATGTTCGGGGCACGCACTGCGCGCTGGTAGCCGCCGCGGACCAGAAAGCTGTCCACCGGCTCCCAGCGAATGTCGCCTTCGTAGCTGTCGACGCTGCCCGAGGTCGTGTAGTCGGAGCGGCGGAACGCACCGCCGATGTTCAGCTTGTGGATCAGCGGCACGTCGGTCAACAGGGGCACGTCAATCTGCGCCGCGTATTCGTCGACCGAGATCTCGCCAGTGGTCCCTTGCGAAGCAATCACGGCCTCAATGTTCTGCGAGGCCAGCTGCGAGTCCGGCTGATACTCGTATGTGTTTTTCCGATGATCGACCAGCAGTGCCACTTTCACGGGGCCGGCCGGCAGGTTGAACAGTGAACCCTGCACGACGCCCTGGTATGTCGTCTGGCTCAGGTCTTCGGTGCTGTGCGCCGTCGTGGTCATGTAGCGCAGGCACGCGTCGGAGATCGTTGCAGAATGATTCAGACCGAATGGATTAAAGCCCCCCGCGCAGATCGAGGCGCCGCCGTCGGGCGCATTGAGCAGGTTCTGCACCTGGCTCTTGAGCACGGCGTTGTGATTCGTCTGCACGTGCTCGGTCGTGTCGTACGCGGCAAACACGTCCCAGGTCCAATCCCCGAACGGCAACGAGCCACGCACGCCGCCGAGGTACTGGGTGGTCGTGTACTGCTCATCCCATGACTTGAACGGCACGCCGACGTAGCGACCGTTCCACGTGAACGGCGCACCGGGTGTCGGCCGGCTGGCGAGCAGCGTGCGCAGGTCGTTCGGGATGAACGGATTGGTCACAGGGATAGTCGTCAGATTACCGAACTGCGTCAGGCTGTTGCCTGAATTGGTCGTGACCGTCGAGTCGACATACAGGATCTGCCCGTAGGTCGTGACCGGTCCGATCTCGTAGTCGAACTTGCTGAACACCGACTTGCGTTCGAGCGGATTTTGAACGTAGAAGCCCTTCTGCACGGGCATGCGCACGTTGCCGCCGATGATGCGGTAGTCGTCGGTAGTCGGCCCCTTGTAGTTCTTGGCGCCCGTCTGCGTGAACAGTGTGCCATCGTCGTTGAAGCCGAGGTTCAGCGAGTTGGCAACGGGCGTGGCGGCGCCATAGCTCGCGAACAGGTTGTTGACGGTCGTGGCGTTCGGCAGGTTGGTCGCCGACGGCACAAACGTGCCCTGGCCGATGAATGACGACGGCGTCAGTAGATCGAAGAACGGCATGCGGTCCTTGCCAAGCAAGTTGCCGCGATCGGTGTAACCGGCCGACAGCAAGGCGTGGCCGCCGCCCTCCGCGAATGTCGAGCCCAGGGCGAGCGATGCCTTGGTCTGGGCCAGATCGCCGCGCTCCGTGTTGCCGTACTGCGCGTCGAAGCTCGCGCCTTCGAAATGATCAAGCGAGATGAAGTTGACTACGCCGGACATCGCATCCGAGCCGTATACCGCCGAGGCGCCGCCGGTGATGGTCTGCACGCTCGACAGAATCGAATCCGGCACCAGGTTGATGTCCACAGTGCCGAAGATGTCCGCGAGCGGCAGCCGGCGGCCGTCGAGCAGCACGAGATTGCGATTCGCGCCCAGTGCGTGCAGGTTCACCGTGGCGTGTCCGCCCGTGCCCTGCCCGCCGTTGCCTGCGGCCCCGGCCGGCGCGAACATCGGCAATTGATTGAGCGCCGCTTCGATGGTCGCCGTGCCGCTCTGTTGCAGACTCTCGATCGAGGAAATCAGGATCGGGCTCGGCGACTCGCGGTTCGGGTCGGTGATCAGCGAGCCAGTAACAATCACCTCTTCGAGCCGACTCTCGTCGCGCCCCGCGTCATCTTGAGCGGCCTGGACCACACCGAAAGACAGGACCGTGGATATACCGACTGCCAATCCGTTCGTTGCGCCGATTCTCGCTGAACGCTTCATCTCGCCCCCTTAGCCCTAAGTTGTGTTCTGCTCTTACGAGTCTATGTACGAACTAGTGTGTGCATACAATATGTCGGCGTGCCTCCCCGTTGCAAGCGCGCCGCGCCTGCTCACTCTTCGCGGTTGGAAGTGCCTGGCAGCGCCCGAACTGCGATGCGCTCGCCCTGATACGCGGCGAGCCACAGCTCGCTGCCGACGACGCGCGCCGCAGAAACGCCATTGAAGCCGGCGTTCGGCGTTGCGTAGGCAATGATCGTGAATTCGAGGGTTTGCGGATCCAGTGCCGATACCGTGTAGCCGCGATGGCAACGCATGTCGTCGGCTTTGCCGTCGATGATCTGGCGAATGCCGCCGCAGGCTGGCTCGTCGTACTGCATGCCCGCGAGGATCAACCGTGCGCCATCCCAGTGAATGTTGTCGGGCATGAACCCGGGCGCGATGGCCTTGCGCAACGGCTGCGACGTGTCGTCACGCGCGTAGATGACTACTGCGTGCCAGCCGAATGCGACGACATAGAACTCGCGATCGTCAGCTGAGGTCTCGATGCCGTTGTTGCCCGGCAAGCGTGTGCCCGGCAGCAGGCGGAACGCCCTCGTGCCCGGCCGCCATTCATACACGCCGCCGGTAGCGTCACCTCGCACGAAGTCGGTGATCGACGTTCCCGGGTGGGTCAGTACCGACGCGAGAACAGTCCCATCCGAGTATGTGGCAACACTATTGGCCGGCGTCGCCGCCGGCATTTCGACGCAACCGATCCAACTGATCTGTGGCTCGTCGTGCGCAGAATCCACCCGGAAGATCTCGATACTTTCGCGCCCGCCGTGATTGACGACGTACAGATCGTGCTGCGACTCGCCGATCGTTCTGAGACTCAAGCCCTGGGTGTTGAGCATCGCCGGGTCAGGCGGCGATGGACAGGACCCGAATCGTTGTCGATCGAACGCGAGCTGCGTGCTGTCCCCCGTGTACCAGCGACGCATCGTGCGCGTGCGCGTATCGACCAGCTTGAGCCCGCCACCGTCGGTAAAGCCGCTGAATATGAGCCAGCGTGTGTTCGGAACGCGCGCCAGGTCCTCGGGACGCGGCGCACCGCAGATGAAGCTGTGGCCGTCGCTCGGCTCACACTCATGAGTCGGCTGCGTCGTGCAAGCCGCGCACAGAAGCAGCGCGGCGATGAGAGTGGCGTACGGCGTCACGCAGGGCCAGCAGTGTACGAACTAGTACATGTGTGTCAAGCTTCGCTGATGGCGACACATATATATGTGGTCGGCGCGGCCGTGCTCTGCGCCGCGCTCGCTGGCTCGGCTATGGCCGCAGAGATCTGCCGCGGCACAGATCCGCGCTGCTACCACGATTGGGCGAAGGACAAGCGCGACGGCAATCGCGTGCTGATCTACACGCGGACCGCCGGACCACGTCACGGGAATCTTGGACCGCCACTCGCGGCTGGTCTCAATCCAACCCTCGGTCCGGGCAATATAGTGCAGAGCTCATTGCGCGCGTGGCTCGCACGCGAGGGCATCGAAGCGGATTGGACCGAGGACGTGACCAGCCTCACCAACCTGAATCGCTACAAGGCAGTCATCTTTGCGAGCACCAGCCGCGATGCCTTGTTCGCGCACAGCCGCGCGATCGATCCCTCGTTAGCGCTCAATACATCGACCGGCGCTAACCTGGACGCCGCACGAACTGCTCTGCGCCAGTACATGCGTGCCGGCGGCGGCTTCGTCGGCATCCACAACGCGTTCGGCACCGAGTACAACTGGCCGTGGTACGAAGGACTTCTCGGCGACACGAATTTCTACGATCACGGCGAGCATCAGGACGGCACAGTGAAGAGTATCGCACGCAGCGATCCATCGACCGATGGTTTGCCGAAGTCGTGGCCATACCGGGACGAGTGGTACAACCTCGAGCCCTTCCCAACGCACGTCAAGTTTCTGTTGGCGGTCGACGAGAAGACGTTGAAAACGCGTGCGCAGGTCCACCCAGGCCACGGCGACCTGCACCCGGTGGCCTGGTGCCAGTACTACGACGGCGGCCGCGCATGGCTCACGACGCTCGGCCATGATCCCGCGGCATTTACTGAAGGTGCGGATTTCCCCGGACAGCGCGAGTTCGAGCAGATGATCGTCAACGGGATCAAGTCTGCAATGGGACTGATCCCGTTCTGCACGAAGTGAGTGAACGTGGTCGATCTCTGCCAGCTATGAAGCGCTCGGCAATCGGTCGAGGAGCTTGTCCAACGTAATCGGGTACTCGCGCACGCGTACGCCGGTCGCGTTGTAGATCGCATTCGCCACAGCGGCCGCGACTCCACAGATACCCAGCTCAGCGACGCCCTTTGCCTTCATCGGTGCGGACGCGGGATCGGTCTCGTCGAGGAAGATCACGTCCTGGTGCGGGATGTCGGCATGCACTGGCACCTCATACGATGCGAGATCGTGGTTGACGAAGAATCCGACGCGCCGGTCGACGTCGAATTTCATCGCTAGGCTCCCTTCGCTTGCGCCAGCACCGCACTGAGCGTGCGCTCGACCAGCTTCAACTTGAATGCGTTCTCCTCGGTCGGCTTGGCGCCATTGAGCAATCCCGCAGCGACGGCCTGCCGCCTCTTGGCAACTCAGATTCAGCCGCCTCGACGCGCCACGGTTTGTGCGCGATACCACCCACGGCGACGCGGCCCGTTCCGTCAAGCTGCACGATCACGCCAATCGAAACGAGGGCAAACGCATACGACGCGCGATCGCGCACCTTGTGATAGATCTGCGTCCCACCGATCGGCTTGGGCAAGACAACTGCGGCAATCAGCTCACCCGCCTGCAACGTCGTCTCGACCTGTGGCGTATCGCCCGGCAGTCGATGCGGACGGCGGCAAACCGCCGCGCCTGCGCAACTACTTGCTTGCCGCGCTGGGCGGCTCGCTGTGGTACTTCCAGTTCTTCTTCTACACGATGGGCGAAAGCCAGATGGGGCGGTACGGCTTCTCGAGCTGGACGCTGCACATGGCGTCGATCATTCTGTTCTCGACACTGTGGGGCTTCGCGCTCAAGGAGTGGGCCGGCGCGAGTCGTCGCACGCGCACGCTCGTGTGGATTGGTATCGGCGCCTCGATAGGTTCCACCATCGTGATAGGAATCTGGAACTCACTCGCGAAGTGAAGCACGGAAGTCCGTGGGGTATCGATGGCCGATCAGGTCGCCTCTCGAAAATTTGACGTTGGATGGCGAAAACGCCTGCAGATCAGTCGGCAGACACGAGCCATGCGACCACGGTGAACTGGTGCAGATAGGCGGAGCTGGCGACCGTATTTCGATTTGCGACGAGGTGTGCGCGCGTTGAGACGGAGCGCGAACCAGGCGATTTAGAATGTCGCTCCCCTACGGAGGTAGCGTCAGTGCTCATGTACCCACGCCTGTCCTTTTCGATCATAGCTTTCGCGCTGTTCATGGTGACAACTCCGCGCGAGAGCATGACCGCGGAGCCCACGACAACCGTGTCCGCGACTGCGGGTGCAGCTGCACGGCCCGAGCTCCCAGGCTCGATGCGTGCCGCCGCGTTCGACAAGATAGGTGAGCCGGACGTACTAGCCATTCACACGTTGCCCGTGCCGGTGCCAGCGGCAGATGAAGTGCTCATCGCAGTGCATACGGCAGGCGTGGCGATCTGGGACGCGGACATCCGAAGGAAGCTGAGCTACGTCCAGAACCCGCACTTTCCGTTCATACTCGGCAGCGACGGTTCCGGTACGGTTGCTGCCGTAGGTTCCGCCGTAACCCGCTTCCAGGTTGGCGACCTCGTGTACTCATACAACTGGAATAACCCGAAGGGTGGCTTCTACGCAGAGTACGTCGCAGTCCCTGCAATTCGTGTCGCGCGCCTTCCAAAAGGCATGGCACTGGATCATGCGGGTGCACTCGGCGTGAGCGGCCTCACGGCCCTCAGCGGCATTGATGAGGCGCTGCACCTGAAGGCTGGTGAGACGCTCATCATCCACGGGGCCAGTGGTGCGGTCGGTACGCTCGCGGTTCAGCTCGCTAAGCTGCGCGGAGCCAGAGTGCTCGCGACGGCTTCGGGAGACGACGGCGTCGAGCTCGTGCGCCGGCTGGGGGCTGATGCCTCCGTCGAAGGACGGAAGGGTGACATCGCGGCGGCGGCGCGCACTTTCGCGCCCGAGGGTGCGGATGCTGTGCTTGCGCTCGCCAGCGGCGATGCGCTCGATCGTTGCATCGCGGCGCTGCGGCCAGGCGGGCGCTTGGCATTTCCGCGCGGCGTATCTCCTGAGCCCACGGCGCGCAACGGCTTTACCGTCATCCCTTACGATGCCTCCTATGATGCACCGGCGTTCGAGCGTCTCAACCAGGCGATCCAGGGGCACAAGTTTGAGGTACCGATTGCTGCTGAATTCCAACTCGCAGACGCCGCGAAGGCACACCAGCGCCTGGAGGCCGGGCACGTCCTCGGGAAGATCGTGCTTCGAGTGCGGTGAATCTTGCCTTGCTGGGCGCCGCATGGATCCGGGCGGACTCGCTGATTGAATCGTCTAATCCTTCGTCTTACCGTTCGGGTCCTTGAAGTACTCCTTGTCCAGCAACGCCATGACGCGGTCGTATACGCCGTCATAGCGTTTCTCGGCGTCGAGCAGGAATTTCTTCAGGCCGGCGTCGGGCTCGGCTTCGGCCATCACCTGACACAGGTGGCGCTCGTGGTTGATACCGTTGGCGTACCCGATCAGCACAGTGCGCTCGTATTCACGACCGCCATGACCGATGACCGGCGCGAAGTAGCGCGCTCGATCCTTGGCAAGCGCAGCTCGCTTGCGTTTTTCCATTTCCGGCAAGGGGTCGAGATCGATTCGCACGCCGGGATAGTCTTTGGCAATTCTCTCCAGATCTTTCTTTAGCTGGCCACCAACCTCAGCAACGGCAGTAGTGACCTTCTCCATGGCGTCCGATTCGACTTTCACATAGAGGATCAACTCAGAGAGATCGAGCGTGCCGGCATCCTTGTACAACATGCTGTATCCCGCGCTCAGCATCAGCCGCTCCTGACTCAATGCAGGTGCTTTCGCACGGTCGGTTTGGGCTTTGGCGCCCTGCTCCTGGGGCACTGCGTCGACATTGGCACAACCCGCCGCGAGGCTGGCCAGTAAGAATGCGAACGCAGGGTGTCGCAATGAGCTATGCATATATCAATCTCCGGAACAGGCGGACTATTGCATAGACAACGCGTAACCATTCGCTTTGGCCCATCTCGACTCATCGAAAGACGCCCACTCGTCGCGGCAGAAGACTCTGATGAATCTCCAAACCAGCAATCCTGTGGGCACGCGACGGGAAATGCAGTGCGCTTGGGCGTGGGTTATCGCCCGGACGTGGCACTCCGATCGACCGCAACGCACTGCGGCTCGCAAGTGATTTTTGGCGGAATCCCACACGCGATTGTGGCGCCGTCGCGAGAGTCAGAGCGTCATGCAATAACGATCGGCGCTTGCCGGTCTACTCCACACTGTCATTGCACCGGCCTCCGGCCTTCACCTCGGGAAGGTGTCCTCGTGAGATCAAGCGCTCGCTTCTGTCTTGCATTGCTGCTGTTGCTGGCCGCGGAGCCGTTGTTCGCACGAACCGCGGCACTCACGCTCCTGACGGCCAGTTCTGAACCGTTCACCGCATATGCATCCGGACCTCAGAACGCACGCGCGGGCGTGGTCTTGGTACACGACTGGTTCGGCGTTTCGCCCTTCTATACGCAAGCGGCGGAAAAGTTGGGCGAACAGGGATATCGAGTCCTCGCCGTCGACCTCTACGGCGGCCAGGTCGCGACGACACACGATCAAGCGAGCAAGCTTCTTCAGTCAGTCCGAGACGACCTTGCAGGACGGGAGATAGACGGCGCGATCGCTCAGCTCGCCCAAAGCGGTCGGCCCGTTGCTGTCATGGGATTCAGTATGGGAGCCAAGCACGCACTTGCGGCCGCTCTGCGCAATCCTGCTGTACACGCAACCGTGCTGTGGTACGGAGAAACGATCAACGATCCAGCAAAGCTACGGCAGCTTGCGGGCCCGGCCCTGCTCGTCGTCGGCTCTCATGACGGAACCTCCGCAGCGGAGAACTCCGCGGCATTCTCCAAAGCCGCAGACGCGGCGGGCCAGGGCGCGGAGGTGTATGTCTATCCCGGCGCGGACCACGCCTTTGCGCAACCGCTGTTCAATGCAGGCAGAACCTACGATCCAGTCGCTGCTAACGCAGCCTGGCTACTGAGCCAGGATTTTTTGCAGCGGCGGTTGCATTGACTCATTCGTCGCGGTGAATCGTTTCAACATCATGATCAGAATCGCGCACGTCAGCGAGAAGCAGAAACTGGAGGCCCTCCAGTGGTTGATGAACATGCCCCTTTAGCGCCTCACTTCGCGTCCAATCTCTTCGCGTAGAAGATGCTCGAGTGGCCGACGGGATGGTCGACCATCGACGCCACCTGCTCGAAACCCATGCGACGGTAGAACTCCGGCGCCTGAAAGCTGTGGGTCGCCACGAACATGACCCGACATGCCTTCGCGCGCGCGTGCTTCTCGACCGCTTGCATCAGCTCGCTACCGATCCCTCGGCCGCGCAAAGTCTCTGCGACCCAGAGATACGCGATGTAGCAGCAACCACACCACGTGTAGCCGCTTACACCGGCCTCGATGTCACCAGCGCTGCCTTCACGGACCGCGGTAAACGACTCGCCGTCATCGTGTCCCGTGGCGGCTGCGTTGTACTCGTAGATACGCTCGGCGAGGAACGCCTCAATCTGCGGAGCGTCGCCAGTGCGAACCGTGATCGTCACAACACCTACCCATTTGCCGCGCGACCGGTGCTGGTCGTTGCCACCGGCGTACCTCGACGCGTGCGCCGATAGCCCAAGTGCGAGATATCTGGCGGGAAGAACATCGCCCAGTTCCATTCGAGAAACAAGCGGGTCTTGCGCGCGAGTGTTGGAATCTTCAGCAGATACACGCCGCGCCAGAGCAGCCAGGCCACGAACCCCGAGAGCTTGATCCCGAACATCTCCGCAACGGCTTTGTTATGCCCGATGGTCGACAGCTGACCGACCGGCTTGAAGGAAAATGCGGTCGTAGCGCGACCTTGCAGGTGAGCTGCGATGTTCCGCGCCAGCTGGCGTGCCTGGCGATCGGCGAACTGCGCGGTCGGCGGAGAAATCTTGCCGTCGAGCTTGTTCGGCACTGCGGCGCAGTCTCCCAGCGCCCAAACGCCATCGAATCCTGGTACCGACATGTCCTCGTTGACCTTCACGCGTCCGCGCTCCTTGGGCAGCGATGAATCCGCGACGAGCGAGTTCGGCTGCGTGCCGATCGTGCAGATCACTGTACCTGCGGGAATGATCTCGCCGCTCGCCAGCGTTACTGCACGGTCGTCGATACGCGATGCACGAGCTTCGAGCCGCACGTCCAAGCCATGCATGCGCATCTTACGCCCGGCGAACTCGCCCAACGATGCTGACAACTCGGGCAGCAAGCGATTCTGCCCGTGCAGCAAGACCACGCGAATGTCATCGGGCTGAATCCGCGGATAGTACTTGAGGCTCGCGCGCAGGAAATCCGTCAGCACCCCGGCCGTTTCGACACCGCTGAAGCCGCCACCGATCACGACGAAGGTCGTCAGCCACCGCCGTGCTTCAGGGTTCGGCTGCAGCTCGGCCTGTTCCAATCGAGAAACAATCCGGTTCCGCAAAAACAGCGCGTCGCCGAGAGTCTTGAGCGGCAACGCATGCTGCGACATCCCTTTCACCAGATCGAGATTGGCGTTGACGCCGCACGCGAGAACGAGCTGGTCGAACGGCAGTACGCCGCTCCCCTCACCGAGGTAGTGAACCTGCTTCGCCTCGTAATCGATCTCGGTTACCTGTGCCATGCAGACGTTGCTGCAATGGATCATCTGACGATGCGGAGCGATGACGTGACCAGGGAGAATGGACGCGCCGACCACTTCGGGCAGCAGCGGGTTGTAGGTGATGAAATTCTCCTGACTCACCAGGGTCAGCTTCCAGCCGGGCGGCAGTCGATGCTCGAGCTGCTGCGCGAGGGTGATTCCGGCGAAGCCGCCACCGACGATGACGAGATTCTTGAGAGGCGTCTGGGAAGAAGTCATGGCGAAGTACTCACAGTCGGAGAGTGATTGCGCAACAACATTGCGTGACCGTCCGGATCGCGAACGATGAGCTGGGAATCTCCCTCGACCGCTTGCGGGCCAGGAGATATATATGAGTAGTGTCCGTGACGGACGGCGCCATCGGCGGCCACAACCGCGGCGCTGCTATTCACCTGCCAGTACCAGTCATCGTTCGGCTTGGAGTCGACCGGCATCGGCCGTCCCGTGCGCGGAGCCAAGTATTCGAGAAGTTCGACACCCGGTCCCCTCGCTGCTCGCAGAGCCGTGATCCGCAGCCTGGCGCCGAACACATTGTTGAGGCGCTCCTGTTCCGGACCGTAGTTCTCACTTGCGCCGGCCACACGCAGACCCAAGGCATCGCGATAGAAGCCGAGGCTCTCATCGGTATCGGCGACCACGATCGCAGTGTGGTCGATGCCGAGAAACAGGCGCTCCGACTTGCGATGCCATTTGGGATCGCCTTTGCCGTCCGGGAAGTGCAGCACCTCCAGGTGATTGCCATCCGGATCGCGGAAGTAGAACGCTGCGATGCCGCCCGCATTTGGATTCCACGCCGGCAGCAGTTGCGGACCTGAAGAGGCATGCTCGACCTTGTGCTCGCGCAGCCACGTATAGGCGCGGTCCATATCCGACACGATGATGGCGATGTGCTGAAACCAGCGATCGTTGCTTTTCGAGTCCGCGGGTTCCGGGCGGCCGCGCGGCGCGATGAATTGCATGAGCTCAATCCGCTCGTCACCCAGTCGCAGCCTCGTGATCGCCAGCCGCAGCCCGAACACACCGTAAAGGTGCTCGTACTGCTCGCCGGCGACCTCGCGCGCGTCGAGCTTCTCGAATCCGAGGACCTTCGTGTAGAAGTCGACGGCACGATCCATGTCGTCGACGGTGATGCCGATCGAGTCGATGGAGGCCACGATCGGCCCTGCCCCGCCACTGTCGGCACGGACGACCGCACTCAGGGCGAGCAGACTCAGGACGACAAGAATCCGCAGCCTCATGACACCACTACCTCTTTACGTTCGTCGGTCCGAGCTTCTTGCAGACGCAACGCCAGCGCGCGCGCCACGCGCAGGCTCCACGAATAGATCGTCAAGGATGGATTGACCCGGCTCGATCTCGGCAGGACGCTGCCGTCGATGACATAGAGTGCGTCCATGCCGTGCACGCGGCCGTTCGCGTCGACGACCGAGCGCTGCGGCTCCCGTCCGGTTACGAGAGTGCCGCAGGCATGCGCAGTACCGGCAAGGCCAATGCGCTCCGAGAATGCAAGCAAGCCGGCTCTGCCAAGCGCGCGCTTGAACGTCGCCACCAAGCGATCGTGCTGTTGTACCGCTGGCGCAAGCCGCGTTGCGTCGTAATCCATCGTCGGGACAGCACCGGCGCTTACGCGATTGTCTGCATGAGAGCCATCCTCCGTTTGCAAGAAGAAGCCGTAAGCGCGCTGCCCGATCAGCCTCGCGATGACTCTCGGCGCGACCTTCGGTACCAGCGTTGCGATGAGCTCGCCGTCGAAGCCGAGCGGCTGAATGCTGCTGTGAGGGAGTGCATCGTTGAGAAGCAGTGTCGTCTTGCGGATGACATCTGTCTTTCGTGACAGCGAGACGGCAACTACTGCGGTCAGCAAGTGCAACTTCAAGTTGCGTCCAACATTCACTGCAGAAGGAAGCTGCTGCGCGAGGCCGCTACCTCCGAGGTAGTGACTAAGCAAGCGGGGCGAGTGCAAGGCACCTGCCGCGAGCAGGACGGCCTTGGCTTGAAGCACGCGGCCGTCTGCGAGTCGGACACCAACGATGCGGCGCGGATTGCCGTTCTCTCCGAGCAGTTCGACCGCTGGTACACCCGTCAGGAGTTTGAGATTGGGGTTGCCGCGCAGCTTGGATAGGAATGCGCTCTCGCCATCCGCCTTGAGCCCGGCAACCGAAGCGAACCCGTCGAAGCGACTCGCTTCCAGACGGTTCTCGAGAATCGAGGTCGCCAGACCGAGCGGCAGCGCCTCGCTGCGCCAGGCGCTGGAGTTTCCTCGCAGTCGTCCAAGGATCCTGGAAAGATCCGGCTCCGCGTCGAACGTGCGGATACCGAGCAGCGACTCGGCTTCCTCGTAGTACGGCCGCAACTCGTCATACTCTATCGGCCAGCCAAGGCACTGATGCGCAACATCGGCATCGAACTCGTGCCGGCCGTAGCGCAACAGCGCGGCGCCGTACCACTTGGTCTTGCCGCCGACGTTGAAGTACTCCTCCGGCGCAAAAGTGCGCCCGCGTCCGTCGAACCATTGCTCCTTGCTCTTGAACAGACCGCGATGGACAACCTTGTCGAAGTCGAGCGTGCTGGAGTCGCGAGGCAGTTCGCTGCCTTTCTCGACGACGGCGACTCGCAGGCCTGCCGTCGCCAGCTTGTAGGCAGCTGCAGAACCTCCCGCGCCCGAGCCAATGATGATGGCGTCGAATTGGTTCATGGCTCATACCCGCAATGGATGCAGCGTTGATCGCTCGAATGAATGAGCTTGGAGCACTTCACCGCATCGCGACCTCGCTGCCATGTGAACAGCGCCGCGGCGGCTTGCATTCCAGTAATTGGGGCGATCAGGTAGAGCCAGAATCCGCTCCAGACATTTGCCGGCAAGGCACTGGCGAAAGTGCGGGCCGGATTCATGCTCATGCCGGACAGCGGGCCTTCGATGCTGATCCAGATCGCAACGAGGATGCCGGCGAATATCCCCGTGTAGCTCATGAGCTTCCGAGAGTTCGAGGCACGCAGAATCGCCGTCATCATCGCGAACGAGATCGCAAGCTCTGCGAGCAGCGCCACCCAGACACCTTGCATGCCGGGCAGCGTGGCGACATAGCGCACCGGCGGCTCAGCGAAGGCATTGCCCAGCGCCGCGAGTACGACGAATACGCCGAGAGTGCCGCCCACGAACTGCGCGATGATGTAGAAAACTGCGTCCCAGGGAGCGACGTGGCCCAGCCGCAAGAACGTCAACGTCACAGCCGGATTCATGTGAGCACCGGAGCGCTTGCCCCACGGCGAGTAGATGAGCGCCATCGCCGTGAGACCCATGCAGATACCCGTGAGCACGCGCCGCAGGTCGCCGTCATGCAATGCCTGATTCAACGGTGATCTGGGATAGTCGAACAGCGTCGTGACCAGGCCGGCCGAGATCATGAACATGCCCAGGGCCCACCCTTCGATCAGGTACTCGGGCCAATGCCCTCGCAGCGCGCTGATGCCGTCTCGTGTGTTCATGATCAGCCGCCGGTCTCGAAACCGGGGTACAGCGTCATGCCGCCGTCGACGAACAAGCTGATGCCGTGGACATAGTCCGCGTAGTCGGAGGCCAGCCACACCGCGGCGCGGCCGATCTCGTCCGCCTCGCCGATGCGCTTGTACGGGATGAGCTTCAGCAGTTCAGCATAGGCTTCAGGCGTGCCCCACGCTTCCATGTTGATAGGGGTACGGATCGCGCCTGGACAGATGCTGTTCACGCGGATGCGGTAAGGCGCGACCTCTTGCGCGATGCTCTTCATCATCAGCATTACTCCGCCTTTCGATGCGGCGTAGTTCACATGACCGGCCCACGGGATCACTTCGTGGACCGAGCTGATGCAGAGGATCTTGCCAGCCGAGCACGACACTTCCGGCCGCACCCCGCGACGCTTGAACTCCCGCACCGCTTCGCGCGAGCACAGGAACTGACCGGTCAGGTTGACGCCGATGACCTTGTTCCACTGCTTCAACGTCAATTCCTCGAAAGGCGCGTCCTGCTGTAGCCCGGCGTTGTTGACGAGGATGTCGATCGTGCCGAACTCGTCGAACATGCGAGCGAACATCTTCTGGACCTGCGACTCATCGGAAACGTCAGCGCCGACGGCGATCGCGCGTACGCCGAACTTCTCGATGTCGTTGCATACGACGCGCGCCTTGTCCTCGCCGGAGGAATAGTTGACGACGACATCGGCGCCGGCCTCGGCGAGCGCGAGCGCGATCCCGCGACCGATACCCGAGCTCGCGCCCGTGACGAGTGCCTTCTGACCTTGCAGCATTCGTTGCGGCGCGCAGCGAGGCATGGCGGGGGCCGGCAGATGCGAAGTGGCGGTGCTCATGGCGATGTACCTTCAATCGGTGTGGTGGATGCACGGGGCTTCAGAAGTTTTGCGACCAGGCCGGTCCATCCGGTTTGATGGGCTGCGCCGACGCCGCGTCCGACGTCCCCGTGGAAATACTCGAAGAACAACAGGTAGTCGCGGAAATGCGGGTCCTCCTGCAGTCGCGGATACTGTGCGAACACAGGGCGACGGCCGTTTTCGTCCTTGAGAAAGATCCGCGTCAGCCGCGCGCCCAGCTCTTCGGCCACGTCATTGATCGTGACGAACCGGCCCGAGCCGACCGGGCATTCGACCTTGAAGTCATCGCCGTAGTAGTGATGGAACTTCTGCAGCGATTCGATGATGAGGAAGTTGACCGGGAACCAGATCGGACCGCGCCAGTTCGAGTTGCCGCCGAACAGTCCCGAGTCGGACTCGGCGGGCAGATAGCGAACACTCAGATCCATTCCGTCGACGCGGAAGAGATATGGCTGCCGCTCGTGCACCTTCGAGATCGCTCGCACCCCGTACTGTGAGAGGAACTCGTTCTCGTCGAGCATGCGTGAGAGCAGGCGCTTCATGCGGTGGCCACGCAGCAGCGAGAGCAGCCGGCGTTTGCCGCGCCCTTCCTGGTGCCAGTGCGAGACGAGTTGCGCGAGGTCCGGTCGATAGTTCAGGAACCATTCCAGTCGCTGCTTGAACTGCGGCACCTTGTCCAGCAGCTCAGGCTCGAGTGTTTCCACTGCGAAAAGCGGAATCAGGCCGACCATCGAGCGAACCTTGAGCGGAGTCATGCGCCCGTCCGGCGTGTGCAGGACGTCGTAAAAGAACTTGTCCTGGTCGTCCCACAGACCGATGCCCTCCTCGCCCAGGTTGTTCATCGCCTCGGCGATGTGCAGGAAGTGTTCGAAGAACTTCGTCGCGATGTCCTCGTAGACCTCGTTGTACTGCGCAAGCTCGAGCGCGATGCGCATGAGATTGAGTGCGTACATCGCCATCCAGCTCGTGCCGTCGGCCTGGTCGATGTGACCGCCTGTCGGCAGCTGAGCGCTTCGATCGAACACGCCGATGTTGTCGAGGCCAAGGAAGCCGCCTTGGAAGACGTTGCGCCCTTCCTCATCCTTGCGGTTGACCCACCAGGTGAAGTTGAGCATCAGCTTGTGGAACACGCGCTCGAGGAACGCGAGGTCGCCGGCGTCACCGCGCTGCTTGCGGTCGATCTGGAAGACGCGCCACGTAGCCCAGGCATGCACCGGCGGATTCACGTCGCCGAACGCCCACTCGTAAGCGGGCAGTTGCCCGTTAGGATGCATATACCATTCGCGAAGCAACAGAATCAGCTGCTCCTTCGCGAACTGCGCGTCAATCAATGCGAGCGGCAGCGTGTGGAATGCGAGATCCCAAGCGGCATACCACGGGTACTCCCACTTATCCGGCATCGAGATGATGTCGGCGTTGTTGAGATGGGCCCAGTCGCGGTTGCGACCGCGCTTGCGATGCGCTGGCGGCGGATGCTGAGTCGGGTCGCCCTGCAGCCACTGCGGAACGTCGTAGTAGAAGAACTGCTTGCTCCAGATCATCCCGGCGAACGCCTGTCGCTGCACGCTGCGACGATCCTCGTCAGGAATGTCGTGCTGAACTGCCGCGTAGAATTCGTCGGCTTCCTGCACACGTTGCTCGAACACCCTGTCGAAGTCAGCGAACGGCCGCGACTTGGCGTCCTGCGACAACCGCAGACGCAGCTCGATCGAGCCGCCAGCGGGAACCGTGAGCTGATACCAGGCGGCAGCCTTCGTGCCTTCCTTGCCCGGATTCACCGCGGCCTCGTTGCCATTCACTACACGTTCGTGGAACGCGTCTTTGACGAATCCGGCGTTGGTGTGGCCGTAGAGACGTGCTGAGTTGGTCTCGTTGTCAGTGAACAGTAGCTCGTAGCGCTCGCTCGCTGACGATTTCGCAGCGTAAAGATGATAGGTGCCCAGCTCGGCATGCTCGGCGACGATGTGATCGTGTCCCTGCTGTCGCAGCTTCGGCCGCGAAGCGTGCTGGGTCCAGCGCCAAGTATTGCGAAACCAGAGTTGCGGCAGCACGTGCAACGCCGCGTCATCGGGACCGCGATTGTGCGCAGTGACGCGCATCAGCACATCATCGACACCAGCGCGTGCGTACTCGATGAAGACATCGAAGTAGCGATTGTCGTCGAACACTCCGGTATCGAGGAGCTCATACTCCGGTGCGCCGATACCGCGAGTGCGGTTCTGCTGAACGAGATCGCTGTAGGGATACTCGCGCTGCGGATACTTGTAGAGCATCTTCAAGTACGAGTGCGTCGGCGTCGCATCGAGGTAGTAGTAGAGCTCCTTGACGTCCTCGCCGTGATTGCCTTCGCTGTTCGTCAATCCGAACAGCCGCTCCTTGAGAATCGGATCGCGGCCGTTCCACAGCGCCAGCGCCAGGCACAAGCGCTGCTGGTCATCCGAGAACCCGGCGAGACCATCCTCGCCCCATCGATAGACGCGGCTGCGCGCGTGGTCGTGCGGAAAGTGTTCCCAGGCATTGCCGTGGGGGCTGTAGTCCTCGCGAACCGTGCCCCATTGGCGCTCGCTCAGGTACGGCCCCCACTTCTTCCACGCGGGCTGCGTCGCCGTGCATTCCTGCAGGCGCTGCTGCTCAGCGGTCAGCGAGCTACCCTCGGGCTGCTGCTGGACGGCGGCGTGCTTTGCCGCTGCCCGGCTGCTCAGTTTCGCGTTCATGCAACTCTCCCCATGCTCGAAGAATTTCGGCAACGCCCCACGCCTGGGCGAAGCAGCCCGCGGCGGTGAACGGCGGATCGCCGTCGAAGATTTCGCTGATCTGGCCGACGCACGCGTCGCGCAGGTGCGCGCGGATGCCGTCGAGATAGGTGCGGGCCTGTGCGAGATCGCCGTGCACGCGGTAGTGCGCACATACGAATGGGCCCAGCAACCAGCTCCACACGGTCCCTTGGTGATAAGCCCCATCGCGTTCGCGGGGACCACCGACGTAGGAGCCGACATATCCCACCGAGTGCGGCGCGAGGCTGCGCAGCCCCACGGGCGTCCACAGATGTCGTGCGCAAGCATCGACTACTGATCTTTCGCGAGCAGCGTCGAGCACACGGTGACGCAACGACACGGCGAATATTTGATTCGGCCTCAAGCTGTCGTCGTTGCCTTGCGGACCGTCGACGACGTCATACAAGTAGCCGCCTGCCGCAAACCAGAAGCGCTCGCCGAAACTGCGCGCAGTGCGCTGAGCTGCTGTTTCGTACTCGGCAGCAGCCTCGGCATCACCAAGACGCGTCGCGCAATCGCGCATGATCATCAGCACGTTGAACCAGAGCGCATTGATCTCGACGGGCTTGCCGATGCGGGGCGTCACGACCCAGTCGCCGACCTTTGCATCCATCCACGTGAGCTGGACGCCCGGTTCGCCCGCACGCAGCAGGCCGTCAATCGGGTCGACTTGAATCGAATAGCGCGTTCCAAGCTGGTGCCAGCGCACGATACTGCGCAGAGTCGGATAGATCTCGTCCAGCAGCGCACGGTCATTCGTCGCGCGCAGGTACTCGTCGATCGCGACGAAGTACCACAGCGTTGCGTCGACCGTGTTGTATTCCGGAGGATGGCCTGCGTCGGGGAACAGATTCGGCAGCATTCCCTCGCTGACGAACTTCGCGAACGTGCGAATGATCGTCGCCGCGATGTCGTGCCGCCCGGTCGTCAGCGTGAGTCCGGGCAGAGCGATCATGGTGTCGCGTCCCCAATCGCTGAACCACGGGTAGCCGGCCACTACCGTCGATCCACCTTGTCGACCGACGATGAATTGATCCGCCGCAAGAATCAGTTGCCGAACGGTGATGTCATCGGGCGCACCCTTCAGCAGCTCGTCTTGTCGCGCCTGCTCAGCTCTGAGACTGGAGCTCGGCGACAGCGGCTCAGTCGTCTCGGCTGTCGCGATGATGGTCGCTGCTGCGCCTGGATCCAGCGTCAGCCGCAGCCGCGCCGGACACACGAGATCCTCCAGATCGTCCAGTCCTCGTGCGGATTCGACCCGATGTTTGAAATTCCAGTACCACTCGGGTGCGATTTGCCACTCGCCGCGATCCGACAGCAGTCGATACGGAACTGCACCGAAGTAAGAGTCGACCCGAATGCCGTCGTCCACCGCAGTGACGAGCGTGTCGCGATGACCGCGATGCTGCGAATGGAAGTCGCGATACGCACAGAGCGGTGCGAGCTCGAGCTGGACCGATTCGGAACCACGGATCAGGCGGAAGCTGACGTACGTCGTGTTCTGCCCATGCGCCATCCATACGCGTTGCTCCACGAGGGCGTCGCCGACGAGCCAAGTCCAGACCGGCAGTTGACCGTCGAGGGTGAATGAATCCAGTTGGACGAAGCCGCGCGGTGCGATCGTCCCATCCGCAAACTCGTTGGTTGCGAGCGGGTAGCTCCTGCCTCGATACGTCGCGGTCACATCGAGCTTCGCGAGCAGCAACGTCCGCTGCACGGGCGGATTGAGTGATGCCACCAGCAAGCCGTGATAGCGCCGCGTGTTGAGGCCAGCGATCGTGCCACTGGCGAAGCCGCCAATGCCGTTCGTCGCGAGCCACTCACGACGTGTCGACAGCTCGAAGTCCTGCAGCGCGTCGCGCTCGAAGACGATCACGGCCGCACTCCCTCAACCAGCAGCGCGATGCGATACAGCCGATCGCGCGCCGTCAGGTAGAGCGTCCGCCCGTCGTCGCCGCCCCAGGCGAAGTTGTGAACCGGCCGCGGAGCAATCAGCGTGCCGAGATGTTTGCCCGCACTCGAATAGATGCGCAGGCCGTCCGGCGCCGACAAATACAAGTTGCCGAGCTTGTCGACCTTGATGCCGTCGAGGGCCTCGTCACCCGGCACTTCCTGAGTGAGATCCGCGAAGACACTGCTGGCACCCAGCGTGCCGTCCCGCTTGACCGGAAAACGCAGTACAACCTTCGCCGCCGGATCCCAATTGCCGACATAGAGGTACTTCTCATCCGGCGAGAATGCGATGCCGTTCGGCCCTTTCAGCTCGCGCGTGAGCAGCGTGACCTTGCCGCCACGCGAGCGATACACGCCGCTGTAAGGCAGCTCTTTGCGCGGATCGTCGTAGAACTTCGGCAGGCCAAACGGCGGGTCCGTGAAGTAGACAGCGCCGTCGGACTTGTAGACCAGATCGTTGGGGCTGTTCAGCCGCTTGCCGTCGTAACGATCGGCGAGCACCGTGAGCTGACCATCGTCCTCGACTCGCACGACGCGATGATTGCCGTGCTGATCGATGGTCAGTCGGCCCTTGCCGTCGAACGTCAGCCCGTTGGAGCCAGGCTGACCGTACTCTGCAATGTCAGCGCCTTCATAGCCGCTGTTGGGACGAAACAGTGACAGCGCGCCGCCCTTGGGCTCATAGGCGTAAATGCGGTTCGCGTTCGGATCGCTGAACAGCAGATAGCCGCCGTCGCGCGACCAGACCGGCCCTTCGGTGAACTGAAATCCTTCAGCCAGCTTGAAGATCTTTGGGTTGGCCGGAACGATTGCATCGAGCGCCGGATCGAGCCGCACGACCCGGACATTGACTTCCTGCGACGGCACAGCGAGCGGAACGCTCTGGCCCTTCTCAAATGAGAGCTTCGCCAGGCGCATCCAGATGAAGTTGGTCGGCGGATCGGAGATCGGCCCATTGATGCCGAACACCGCGAGCTGGATCTTCTGACCGGGTTTGACGTTGCGTCCGATCACGAGCCGATTCGTCGCATTCCATCCGGCGACGACGGAGCCGCCGTTCTGGCCAGTGAGACGCGGCAACTCGCCATCGACCCACACTTCCGCATAGTCGTCGAGCGAAGTCTCGAAGTAGGCAGTCGTCCCGGCGAGCGCAGTGCCGTCGATCTGCTCCGGCACGCTGATGAGCAGGCGATACCAGTTGAATGAGATGCGCCCGTGGCCGCGCCGTGTGGCGAGCGTGGACGGCTCGATCTTCTGCCAGGCGGAGTCATCGAAATCGCGCGCGCCGGCGTGCGGCGTGTAATCCCACGTCGCTGCGCCGCCGAATTGCGTCGGGATCAGCTCGACGTCCTGATAGCGCCACGCGCCTTGCACGACATCGAGGCCTGCCGGGGTCGCGAGGTCGACTTGCGCCATGGGCGCATCGACGCGCGCATCGTCAGCACGTGCTTCGGTATGAGGCGTGAAGAGCCAGACGAACAGGATGTAGAGGATTGCGGTGATACGCATGACACTCACTCCGCGTCCTTGACCACGTAGTACGTGAACGGCGCGTCGACTTGCTTGAACCAGTGAGGCACGCCGCGCGGAATCGTGATGACGTCGCCCTTGCTGATGTGCCGCTCTTCACCGCCGCTCAGTTCGGTCCCGCGCACTTCCGTCGCGGACAGGCTGCGCGGCTGCACGACTTGACCGCCGGTCACCACAGTCGCGCGACCCTGCAACACGTAGAAGATGTCGGTGTCGCTGAGGTGGACTTCCGCCTCGCCCGGTCCATCACGACGGCTGGCGTTGACCCGGAATCCCGATTCATCGATGAGATTGGCGTCCTGGCGAAATCCCGCGTCGACCTGGTCGCGCGGAACGAAGCTGACCTTGGCTTGATGAGTCTCTTCGAAGGCGGCTGCGCCGGCACTTGCGATCTCGTCGTCCTGCGCAGCGCTTGCCGCACCGCTGACGCCGATTGCGCCGACGACTTTGCCTCCGATGACGATCGGCACACCGCCTTGAAGCGGAGTGAACGGCGCGACTGCCGGCACATCGAGCATTGCGTAGCGACCCTTGTTCACCAGGTCCTCGAACACTCGCGTCGGCTTGCCGAACAGCACGGCCGTGCGCGCTTTGCCCACTGAGATCTCGGAGGCGTTCAGAAACGTGCCGTCCAGTCGTTCGAGGTAGACAAGCGTGCCGCCCGCATCGACGATCGCGATGGCAGCGCCGGGCGCCGACTTGCCGTGGGCATGCTCGATGGCGGCGGCAGCAACTGCCTTTGCGCCATCGAGAGTGAGCGTCGGAGTGTTGGCGATATCAGCGGCCATGCCGGAGCCGCTGACGAGCGATGCGATGAACAACGTTGCGATTCTCATGGCGAGCTCCGGCGGTCAGACAGCCAGCTGCAGGCGCGCGTGCTGCGCGGCCAGATTGAGGATTGATGCGGTCTCTTGGCTGGCCGTGCCGTTCGGCGACAGCCGGCGCAGAGCTTCCGAGACTCGTCGCGGCGTACCGAGATCGCTCCATCCACAAGCAGGCACGGGCAACACACGCAAGGCGGTCTCGCTGCCTTCCAGCACGTGGCGCGAGAAGTCGAGTTCAGGAAGACGCGGATACAGATCCGTGGCCGCGACGGCTTCATCAGGGCTGGAGGCATCCAGATGAACGGCCGCGCGCATGTCGTTCAACAGCTGCGGGTAGCGCAGGTAGAACAAGCGCAGGATCGCCGAGACCGCACCGGCGAGAATGAAGGCGTTCCAGAGACCACCGCGCTCGATCATCAGCCGCGCGAGCGTCATCGGCGGCTTCTCGACGAACTGCGCAACGCTTAGCGCGCCGGCTTCGTCGCGATTGCCCGGGACGATGTATCCGAGCTCCGGATCGGCTTCCTCAGGCGATATCCCGAGCAGCCAGAGATTCTTTGTATCGAACGCGAGCCGGCTGGCCGCCTGACGCAACGAGCGTGCGAGCACGGCTTCGTCACGAACATAGTGATCCGACGGCAGGATGACAACGCGCGCCTGCGGATCGCGCTGAGCGATGTGCAGCAGCGGCAGCAGCAACCCGACTGCAGTTCCGCGGTTCTGCGGCTGAACGATGACGTTCCGCCGCGGCATGAAACGCAGCGCCTCTTCCCACCACACTCGATGCTGTTCGGCAACGACCGTGCAGACTCGCTGTCTGGGGACGATCGCTTCCGCACGCAGAATCGCTTCCTCGAGCAGCGAAGGACCACCGACGAGCGAACAGAACTGCTTCGGCACAGCGACACCGCGATGTGTCGTCAGTGCGCGCAACCGGCTGCCCTCTCCTGCAGCGAGTACCAGTGCCCATGTGTTGTTCATCTTGTTACCTACCGCCGATGAATTGAGATGCCGTGCTAGTGCACGGTTCGTTGCTGCGTCCAGATATCGACCATGCGCCAGTACTTCTCCTGCAGTGCACGCTGCGACCAGCGCGTCGGATCCATCGCCGCACGCGGGGTCGATTGGGGAATCCATGAACGGCTCTTTCGCTGTGCCGACAGTTCGGCCTCGCTGAGCGCCATGAGCCTTGGTTCGAGAGCAGTACGTTTGCGCATGATGAGTCTCCGTTAGAGGCGGACCGCGGCTTGCGCCGCGATCCGCTGGCGTGAGGAGCCGCGGGGAATCAGCTCTTCTTGCCTTTGGGGGTCGGGTCGACGACGTTAACGAGGTGCGCGCCCTGGATGCGCTCGCACGTGCCAGCCGGCAGATAGATCCATGCTTCCGGATGGCTGTCTGTAGTGACGTGACCGTGGCACGCGTTGGTGCTGGTCGCGCAGTCGTTCTTGCCGGCTTTGATCACGCCGGCACACTGTTCCTGCTTCGCTTCTTCAGCGGAAACGGACATCGCAACGGACGCGGCGCCGATGGCGAGCAGGCTCGTCATCGCGGCATGCAACAGGTTCGAATTTTTCATTACAGTGACTCCAGTTTGTTGACGCCTGGAGAATTGCAATGCGTGTGCCAATGGCTGAGACGGCGCTAACCGGGCTTTGGAGCGGGAATTTGCGCTGTTTCCGCAACGGACGACGTTGCAGCCTCAACGCGTTGTGGGCAACCGCAGCTGCCCGCGGATATCAGGCTGGTGAGTGAGCGCTCAACATGCGGCGGATGCCGCCGGTGTCGTATTCGTTCGCGAGCGCACGGAGCTCGTCGCAGAAACCGCAGGCATTCGGATCGCTACCCAGTCGTTGGGTGGCGCGCTCGACCAGTCCGGCGATATCGCCCTGCATCGCCAGGTGATAGAGCTCAGCGGCGAGATCGCGTTGCAGGGCAAAGGTGTCCCCTGCAGCATTGCCGTGGATGACGGGCGTGGCGGCATCCCCGTACTGCCACTCGACGTGCAGCAGATCAGTGATGTGATCCAGAAGATCCGCCAGATGCAGCGGCTTCGGCAGGAATGCGTCGCAGCCGGCATCCACTGCCTCCTGGCTCGTGTAGTCGGAGGCACTTGCCGAGACAGCGATGATCTTCGGTACGCGCGCGCTCTGTGCCGAGCGTACAGCTCGGATCAGCTCCATCCCATCAACGCGAGGCATGACCAGGTCGGTGATCACAAGGTCGACCGAGGTGCTACGCAGCTGCTCCAGGGCCGCCGCCCCATCCGGTACGCGCCGGACTTCAAATCCCAATCCCGCGAGAAAATCTGCGGCCAACCCTCTGCTCGCAGCATCGTCATCAGCGACGAGTACGCTGCGGCGCGCACCTGCATAGCCAACAACCGTGCGCGCGCTCTGCGTAACGTCTGCAGCGCATGTATCGACGTTCAAAGCGAGATCGACGCTGAATGTGGTCCCGCGTCCGGGTTCGCTGGCAACAATAATGGATCCGCCGAGGGCCTCGATCAGACGGCGCGTGATCGCGAGTCCCAGCCCCGTGCCTTCGACGCGCCGCTCGGCATTTTCGACGCGATGAAACGGCTCAAAGATGCCCTGGAGTTGATCGGCTGTCATGCCGATCCCGGAATCGCAGATCTGAAACTGCCAACGGCGCTCTGTCTGCGCGATCTTCAAGGCAACCCAGCCGCCCGCATCCGTGAACTTGATCGCGTTGCCGAGCAGATTGAGCAGCACCTGACGTAATGCGCGAGCGTCGCCGCGAATACGCTTCGGCAGCGCCGGCGGGTGCTCGACAGCGAAGCGCAATCCCGCTTTGTCCGCGCGCACGCGGATGAGATCCGTGACGTGCTGCAGGAGGCTCTCCAGATCAATGCTTTCGTCCCGCAGCTCCAGCTTGCCGGCTTCGATCTTTGCCAGATCGAGCAGATCGTTGACCAGCGTCAGCAAGTGCTCCCCGGAGCGCTCGATGATCGTCAGCCCGTCGCGCTGCTGCTCGGTCAGCTCCGGCGAGCGCCGTAACAGTTGTGCGTAGCCGAGAATGCCATTGAGCGGCGTGCGCAGCTCATGACTCATCTGGCTGATGAAAACGCTCTTTGCTTGATTCGCCTGCTCCGCCGCCGCCTTGGCGGCTGCGAGTTGCGCGTTCGACTCTTCGAGCATGCGATGCGCCTTGGCGCGCTCGAGTTCGACTGCCGTGCGCAGCGAGAACAGCCGCAGGATGTCGACGTCGGCCTCGCGCCAGTCACGCTCCGGCTTGTCCATGACGGCAAGGTGGCCGTGCACCTCGCCCGTTTCCGAAACGATCGGCACGCCCAGATAGCTGTGAACGCCCAAGTCCGCGAACCACTCCCGATCGACAGGGAAAACGTTGCCGATGTCGCGTGCGAAGGAAGTGATGCGACCGTTGTAGACGAATTCGCAGGGCGTGCCCGCCAGTGAATAGTTGTTGCACTTCTCGTAGCGGCCATCCACCCAGAATGCCAGCATCTGCGCGCGCCGATCGGGTAGCAGCCGCGACGTGAACGCGGCGTGAGCATCGAGGGCGAGCGTGATGTCTCGCACGATCTGTCGAAAGAAAGCCTCGCCGCTCTTGCCGGCGACGCCTTCCTCGATACGCCGTAATAGTTGCAGTCCCGCCAGATCTGTCACGGCCCCTCCCCAGGGAACGTCACGTCCTTGTGGGATTCGCCACTCGTGCGTTCAACTCTCGTAGTGCTCTCGCCTGATCCCGAGCTTCTTGATGCGGAAGCGCGCAGTCGAGGGTTTCAGGTCGAGCAGCCGCGCAGCGCCGTGCGGCCCTTCGATGACGCCACGCGTCTTGCGCAGCACCTGGATGAAATGCTGGCGCTCGATCTCTTCCAACGTCGACACCGCGCTGCCGTTGCCGGAGCTCACTGGTGCGCTGATTGCCGGCGCGGCTGCGCTGCCATGAGCCGCAGCGGTAAAGCAGCTTTGTGGCGCGGGGGTCAGCTGCCACTCGACTCGCAGCATGTCGCCCTCGGACAGAATCACGGCGCGCTCGATCGTATTCTGCAGGTCGCGAATGTTGCCGGGCCACGAATGCGCCTTGAGGACGGCGAGCGTCTCGGGATCGACCGCACGCAACGGCTTGCCCAGCTTGCGCGCAAATCGCTCCAGGAAGTACTGCGCGAGTGCCGGGATGTCCTCCGCACGGGCGCGCAAGGGCGGAACCTGGATCGGGAAAACGTTGAGGCGATAGTACAGATCCGCGCGAAACCGGCCGCTGGCCACATCCGCCGCAAGGTCGCGGTTCGAGGCGGCAATGACTCGCACATCGATCTTGATCGTCTTCGAGCTGCCAACTGGCTCGAACTCGCCTTCCTGCAGCACGCGCAGCAGCTTCGTCTGCGTATCCACAGGAAGCTCGCTCACTTCGTCGAGGAACAGCGTGCCACCGTCCGCCAACTCGAACCGGCCCACACGACGCTCCGCTGCTCCCGTGAAGGCGCCCTTCACGTGACCGAACAATTCGCTTTCGACGAGACCGGCGGAAATGGCGCTGCAGTTGAGTTTCACGAGAGTCCGATCGCGGCGCGGACTGCGCTCGTGAATAGCCCGGGCGATGAGCTCCTTGCCAGTGCCGGTCTCGCCATTGATCAGCACGCTCGTGTCCGCGGCCGCGACGAGGTCGACCTGACGCAGGGCCTGCTGCAGGGCCGGGCTCGAGCCGATGATCTCGCGATGATGACCTTGTTCGGAGATCTCGCTCTGCAGGTAGCGGTTCTCCTGCTGCAAGCGTTCCTTCAGGCTCTCGACTTCCTTGAGCGCATTCCTGAGCTCGGCGGTGCGCTCGGTGACTCGCTGCTCGAGCCCCGCGTTGGTCGCGGCGAGGTCGAGCTGCAAGCAGCGCAATTTCAGATGCGTACGAACGCGCGCCAGCACCTCTTCGTGCTCGAACGGCTTGACCACGTAGTCCGAGCCACCGGCGGCGAACCCGCGCACCTTGTCTTCCAGATCGCCGAGGGCCGTCATGAAGATCACTGGAATGTCGGCCGTTGCAGGATCGGCCTTCAAGCGACGACAACATTCGAAGCCGTCCATGCCGGGCATCATGACGTCGAGCAGGATGACGAGCGGTTTTGCGTAACGTGCCTGCTCGATGGCGCTCTCGGCTTCCCGCGCCACCAGGACGCGGTAGCCCTCGCGACCAAGCATTTCGACGAGCACCTTGACGTTAGTCGGCGTGTCGTCGACGACGAGAATGCTGTCTGCACCGCTCATCTTCCAGCCTCAGCGTGCCGCCGCAGAAACTCACGTACTGCCTTCATGTCGTAGCTGCCCGCGAGCGCTGCCAGTTCCGCCAGCAATCCCGTATCGAACCCATCGACCCTCGCTTCGGACAACTTGTGCGTCAACGCATGAACGTCGCCTTGCATCGCCAGCTCATACAGCTCGCTGGCCAGCGGCTCAGGCAGGCGCTCAGCCCGGCCGTTGCCATTGCTTTTGTGGTTCGCGGCGCCCGCTCGCAGCGGCCCGCGCGTCCATTCCAGATTCAGCAAGCGCGCGATCACCTCGGTGACCTCATCCAGCCGCACCGGCTTGGCGATGAACTCATCGCAGCCGGCCTGAAGACTGTCCGTCCTGGTGCTATCGAAGGCGCTAGCAGAGACTGCGACGACCGGTATGCGCGCAATCTCTCCGCCCTTGGCGCGCAATTCGCGCATGGCCTCGAAGCCGTCTTTCACAGGCATCACCAGGTCCATGAAGATCAGGTCCGGAGCCCGGCTGACGGCGAGCTCGACGGCACGCGCGCCGTTCTCGGCTTCGTCTACTTCGAAGCCGAGTGTCTGCAGCAACCGACCGAGGATCTGGCGATTGTCCTGCTTGTCGTCGACCACGAGGATTCGCCGCCGGCGGCCGTTGTAACCGACGATCGCCAGGGCAGCGTGTGTCGTACGCGTCACAGTTGCTTCGCCCAGCTGGACTTCGATCTCCACCGAGAACGTGCTGCCCGCAGCGGGCGTGCTCATCACCGTGAGCTTGCCGCCCAGCAGCGAAACCAGGCGCTGGCTGATCGCAAGCCCGAGACCGGTTCCTTCGATAGGTCGGTGGCGCGCTCGCACTTGATGAAACGGATCGAAGATTCTCTCGACCTCTGCGGCCGCAATACCAATCCCGGTATCGGCTACATCGAAGCGCAGTCGCGTGTGCAACGCGCCGAGACTTTCCGCTGACACTCGGAAAGAAACGCTGCCGCGATCCGTGAACTTCACGGCGTTGCCCAGCAGATTGAGCAGGATCTGCCGGAGCTTGCGCTCGTCCGTCTTGATGACAGCAGGCAGCTGCGTCAGCGTTTCGTACGAGAATCGCAGTCCAGCCTGCGTCGCCCGGATGCGCGCGACGTCGGCCACTTGATGCAGGAAGTCATCGAGGGTCACGGAGCTTGCCTCGACATCCATGCGACCGGCTTCGATCTTGGCGAGATCGAGCACTTCGCTGATCAAGGTCAGCAGGTGCTCGCCGCAACCTTCGATCGCAGCGATGCTTTCGCTCTGTTCGGCGCCCAATGCCGGGTCACGCCGCAGGAGCTGGGCGTAACCCAAGATCCCGTTCAGCGGCGTGCGCAGCTCGTGCGACATGCTCGCAAGGAACTCCGACTTGGCGCGACTGGCTGATTCGGCAGCTTCCTTCGCGTGATGCAGAGCGCGGTCCATGTCCCGGCGCATGAGCGCGCTGGAAATGATCTCCGCCAGCAACCACATGAGCCGCAGATCCTCGTTAGGCCAGCTTCTCTCGATCCCGAGCGAATGAAAACCCAGGAACCCGATAGTGCGATTGGCATAGATCATCGGCACCGCGATTCGCGAGGTCACTTCAGTCGTGCCCAGCAACTTGTTCAGCTTATCGAAGCCGGCAGGCAGCAATTCCGGGCGCGATGCATTGAGCGTCAGCTTGCGCAGGAAGTGATCCAGCACTTCCGCCGCGACTTGTCGCGAGAGCAACGGCACCCGCTTCGCGACCGAGGTGGTCGATGCGGGCTGCCGCGACCATTCATGGGTCAACCTCGCCGAGTCGCGATCCTCCGCGAACCGGAAGATGACGCCGCGGTCGCTGCCGATGAACTGGCCCATCGCACCCAGCGCGCGCACGATCTCTGCGTCGATGTCGTTGGAATCGAGACTCATGAAACGGGTCGAGGTCTCGGCCACGAGCTGCTCGAGTCGAACACGCCGCGCCAGCTCGACGTTCGCTTGAGCCATCTCCTGCTCGACGATCTGTCGCTCGATCTCCGCCGTGCAGCGAGCCGCGAAGATACGCAGGATGCCGAAGTCGCGCTCCTCCCAATTCTTGGCGCGGATATCGATGACCGCGAGATGACCGAGCACGTCGCCGTTGCGGTTCTTCAATGGGATCGCGAGATAGGATTGCGCACCCATCTCCTTCAGCGCCTCGCGCTCTGCGGGGAACATCTCCTGGATGCCATCGTTGAAGGCAACGATCTCGCCGCCGAGCACGTGCTCGCAAGGCGAGCCAGCGAGCGGATAGTCGAAGTTCTCCTGCATGTCGGCGCCGTTCCACATGGCCAGGACATGCACTCGCGTATTGCCATCGCAGAAGCGCGAGACGAATGCGTACTTCGAGTCCAACGCGAGCGCGAGACGTCTGACCAGCTCGCGAAAGAATGCGGCACCGGTCTCGGCCGCCGTACCTTCGTCTATCAACCGCAGTATGTGCAGGTCTTGCTGTTCCACAGGTACCGGCTGCGCTGCCGCTGTCGTCTTACGTCCCCTCGGCAAGATATTACTCCCAGGCGGGTTGCAGGTGAGCGCGGCGGCTGAAAAGCCGATCGAGCGTCAACGCTCCGGATCCATAAATCGCCAGCATCGCGAGCATGAAGCCCCAGAGCTCATGCTGCCGCAGACCCCCGATGAATTCGTCCGTGCCCAGGACGTGCCAGTAGGAAACCACCGCCATTACGTTGACCGCGAACAGGCCGATAGCCCCGATGCGACCGCCGATACCGAGGATCAGGAGGATGGGAAAGAACAATTCGCCGAAGGTGCCCACGACGGCAGCCAGCATGGGCGGGAGGACCGGCGTGTGGTACTCGGTGCGGAACAGATCGAGGGTCTGATTCCAGTTCGTGAGCTTGAGCCAGCCGGAGGCCAGGAAGACCTGGCTGACGTACAGACGCGTGGCCAGCGCCAAGGGCGCCTGTAGCCAGTTCATCGCTTGTGAAAGGGCGGCGATAAGCCGTGTGATGGCGACCATGGTGGCTCCTCTACTGTCTCGAAGGGACTGTGAAATCGACGAGCGTTCCCAGCGAGACGATCCGTCCCAGCGCGGCGTCCAAGGCCACGCGCGGGTCGATCTCGAGGGCACACTCAGCTGCCTGTTCCAATGATTCGCCGCGCATCAGTGCGGCGAGCAGCGCGAACTCAGCAGACGGTAGTTCACGCAGTTCGACATGATCCGCACGCCGAATCAGCAGCACGCTGCTGGATCCTTGGTCGAGCGTAATGCGCTCGTCTGATGTGGCATCGGGCTGGTTCGCCCGCCAGATTGCGAGCACTGGAAAACGCGACTGCACCAGGCGCATCGCGGGATGGGTGCTGAACTCGAGAGCGCCGTAGTCCTCGGGCGGCACGACCCCCAGTGCGTTCAAGTCGAACGTGGGATGGTCGGCGGCTACCAGGACCTCCTGGTAGGCCCACTCGAACCGAGCGACGTCGGCAAAGTATTCGTAGCTGCTCCCCGCAAGCTCCACGTCGAGGAAGGTCGCGAAATGCTCGCCCACGTAGTGCAGATTTCCGGAGCGTGACGGATAGCGATGCATGTACTGTCGCCCGATCTGTCGGAACCAGTCCTCTCCCGACAATCGCACGATCGTCGGAAACGTCGCTTGCAGTGTCTTGAGAAATCCCTCGACAGCATTGTTGCGATAGATCGCCAGGCGGCGCTCCGGTGCAATGCCATCGCCGATGATCTGCGCACAGATTGACGCCGGCGCCGAGTCACTCAGCGCACCCTGCACAAACGCACGCTGGAGGTCACGCAGCATGAGCATGCAGCGCCTCCAGGAACTGGTCGGCGCGATTCGCCTCCGCGACGAGTGCTGCCAACGGCGGAATATCGGTGTCCCACTCGATGAGCGTGGGAACGCCGCCGAGTCGCGCGATCGTGAATGCGTAGAGATCCCACACTGCATCGCTCACCGGACGTGAGTGGGTATCGATCAGGATCGAGAAGTCGCCATGCGTATTCACGCTGTGACCCGCGAGGTGAATCTCGCGCACGTGTCGCGGATCGATATGCGCGATGTACTCGCGTGCATCGAAGCCATGATTGCGGCTGCTGACGTAAACATTGTTGACGTCGAGCAGCAGCGCGCAGCCGCTGCGATCAGCGAGCGCTTGCAGAAATTCCCACTCGGTCATCTGCGCGTTCGCAAACTGCAGATAGCTGGAGACGTTCTCGATGAGGATCTGGCGTCCTAGATAGTCCTGCAGCTCGCCGACGCGAGCGATCATGTGCTGCAAGGCCTCCTCCGTATAAGGCAGAGGCAAAAGGTCATTGAGGTGCGTACCGTCGATCGCACCCCACGATAGATGCTCGGAAACGAGCGCTGGCTCGGCGAGATGCACGAGCCGCTTGAGCCGCCACAGGTGATCGCGATCGAGCGCGTCGACGGATCCCAACGACAGACCAACACCATGCAGGCTCAGCGGATACAGCTCGCGCAGCGCGAGCAGATAGTCGATCTGCGCTCCGCCATCAGCGAAGTAGTTCTCGCTGTGCGCCTCCAACCAACTGATGTCGGGTCGCGCGCGCAGCAGGTCGTCGTGATGCTGCGCTCGCAGGCCGATGCCGGCACGGGCCGGCATCGGCTCTGGCGTACGGATCACATTGTGAGCCGTCGAGCGCATTGCATTACTTGGATTTCGTGTTGCCGCCGACGATGCGGTCGCAGGTGCCGGCCGGGACCTTCACCCACTCCTTGGCGTCCGCGTTGGTCTTCGACTGACCAGCGCACGCGTGGCCATTGGCCGCGCAGTCGTTCTTGCCGGCCTTGGCGACGCCATAGCACTTCTCGGTGTTGGCATCGTCTGCCGCATGCGCCGACATGCTGATCGCGCCGAACGCGATCAGGCTGGTGACGGCAGTAGAAATGAGGACCGACTTCGTTTTCATCGCTGTGACTCCTGAACGTGGATAGGGGGGATAAAGCTGGTCGCACGGCGCGCGCCGTATCGATCCACGGAAGTTCTTTGCAGGGGGCGTGCCATACGCCGCGAGGTCGAAGTCAGCGGCTTGGCCGTTAGCAGCACCGCGATGCGCCGTGGCCGGCTGCGGCATGTTGCGGCAGGCCGCAAGAGATTGCGGCCGCCGCAGAGGTCGGACGTTACTGGGCCGTGTAACCGCCGTCCACGGCGACCACGCTTCCGGTCATGAAGCTTGCATCATCGCTCGCCATGAAGAGGATGGTTCGTGCGATGTCCGCCGGGCCGGCCAGGCGACCGACGGGATGCGCATTGGCAAACCCAGTCTGCATTTCCTTGTTGCCGCCCGTGAATCGCTCGAACATCGGAGTCACGACGCCGCCCGGCGCTATTGCATTGATGCGCACTCCCATGCGCGCGGTCTCGAGGGCCGCCGACCGCGTCAATCCGTTCACAGCATGCTTGCTTGCGACGTAGACGGAGGCTCCTGCCATGCCTATGTCGCCCACCATGGACGAGACATTGACGATCGCACCGCCCTGCTTCGCAATCGCAGGAATCTCATGCTTGAGCGAGAGCATCAAACCGCGAACGTTGATCGCGAAGACGTGCTCGAAGTTGTCGGCCGTCTGTTCGGTAACAGGACCGAGTGCACCCTCGACGCCGGCATTGTTGACCGCGATATCCAGCCGTCCGAACTCTCGTACCGCCGCCGCGCTCCAACTGCGAACGCTCTCTTCCTTGGAGACATCGCCTGTGACGAACTTCACTCGCACCCCGCGAGCGCGCAAACGGCCAGCGAGCTCCTCGCCCGCAGTAGTCGTGCGCCCGGTGAGAATCAGGCGCGCTCCCGCCGCGGCGAATGCTTCTGCTGTTGCCGCACCGATGCCGGCCGTGGCACCTGTGATCAAAACAACTTTGTCTTTGAAATCTGGCATGGCTCGAACTCCCATCGTCGATGAGGGTGATGAAGCTAAGCCCCGACAGTCCGCACTGGAATTCCAGATATGAGCAAGCGCCGCTTGCAAAAACGCACACGATCCCTGGCCTGGGACGACCTGCGCTGCGTGCTCGCGATCGCGCGCACCGGGTCGTTGAGCGGTGCCGCTCGCGCACTCGGCGTCGGACACTCCACCGTTTTTCGGCGCTTGAACGCGATCGAGCGACGCCTCGGCGTAACCCTCTTCGATCGAACTCGGGAGGGCTATTCGGTGACTGCCAACGGTGAGCTCGCCGTTGCCGCGGCGAGCGCCATGGAGATCGAAGCACTCGCGGTTGAGCGCCGCATGCTCGGCATTGCCGGACACATCAGCGGAGTGGTTCGACTCGCGACGAGCGAGCTGTTCGGCGGATTTCTCCTGCCCGCGGTGCTGAAGGACTTTCTAGCCCTGCATCCGGAGATCGAAGTGGAAATCGACGTATCTAGCCGTTCGGTCGATCTCACGCGTCGCGAGGCAGATCTTGCGCTACGCGCGAGCAACGCACCGCCGGACGATCTGATCGGCCGGCAGGTCGGCGAGCTGCGCTACGCCGTGTACGGCGCGCGAGGACAGTCGCCCGCCTCTTCCATCGCTGCACTCGCAGACCTTGCTTGGCTCGGCTTCGATCAGAGCCTCGCGCACCTCGAGATCGCTCGCTGGCGCGACAAGCACCTCGCCAACGCGCGAGCGCGAGTTCGATTCAACTCGCTCGCGCCGATGCTGCACGCTGTCGGTGAAGGCCTTGGGATAGCAATCCTGCCGATCTTCGCCGCGAATCGGCTGGAAGCCTTGTCACGACTCACACCGATCTTGGATGAGCCACGGATGAAGCTCTGGGTATTGAGCCATGGGGATACGCGAGACAACGCCCGCGTGCGGGCGCTCGCCCAGCATCTCGCGCGTCACCTTCCGCGCGTACTGGCAGCACGCCAAAAGGATGTCCTGTAACCGTCCACGGCCAGCGGGCCAGGGCCACCCAGGATCAGCGCGAGCAGTCCGGCCAGATACAAGAGATCGCACTCGTAGCCGGGCTGACCAAATTGCGCGCCGGTGAGCGTCACTGCCTGAAGCTTGATCGAGCTGAAGCCGTTGGGCAGATGTACGGTGAAGATCGCTACCAGCAGGATCACGATCATTGGAAGGCTGGCGATCGTGACGAATGCGCCAACGAGAATCGCCAGGCCGCCAAACACCTCGACGAGTATCGTGATCCACGACAGCAAAGTCGGCTCGGGTATGCCGAGCGCCTGGAGAATGGCTGCGAAATGATCGGCGCCGCGTCCCAGCTTGGCAAAACCATGTGCCATGAATCCGTAGCCGATGATGACTCGCAGCGGCAGCACCGCCCACGCCGCAAACTTTGCGCGAGTCGGGATTATCTTCATGTTTCCACTAGCTGCGCGAGTGGAGCGAGGCTCACGCGAGCCTCGCCGCAGTCTTCTCCTCTGCTCCGTGCTACTGCGCTTTCGCCTTGGCCGCCGTGCAGTCCTTCTTCGTCAACTCCAGAAAGCCCTGCCCCTTGCAGGAATTCTGGCCCTTGCAGCCATTGTTCGCAGTCTTGCAAGCGGATTGTCCCTTGCAGGCGTTCACGCCATCGCACTGAACCTTCGCCTCGGTGGCACCAGCCGTGCTGACCGATACGACGTTGAACAAAACTGCGGCCACCGCAGCGAGGGCGACACCCGATGTGTTGATGGGCATCTTCATACGCGTCTCTCCTTTGTGTGATCGAGAACTACTGAGGGATTCACTCAATTCGCAGCGATGCCATTCAGGCCGGCGCCCGCGGCCAGACGGCCGCTTGCTCCCAGGCTCGTGAGCGCGCCGCTGTGCTGATCGATTGCGAACACGCCGATGGTCCCGTCGCCTGCATTCAACGAGTACAGGAACGCACCGTCCGCGCTGACGGCGATGTCGAGATTGGTCGCACCGTCGGCGTTATGACCAACGATCGTTCCCGGCAGCGCATTGAGGCTGCCGTTGGCCGCGACTGCGAAACCGGCGATCGACGCCGATCCAGCGTTCGAGACATAGACGAAGCGGCCATCGGGCGTTACGACGTTCCAACAGTTCGCCGCGCCGAGCGTCGGCACAGCCGTGCTGATGGGCTGCAGCGTCAAGTCGGCGCGCACTGCGTAAGAAGAAACGGTCGACGCATCGGCTCCGCCGGCTCCCGTTTCCGACACGATCAAAGTGCCGCGGGGCGAGAATGTCGCCGCGAACGCTCCCGGCGCCGCGCTGGGATTGCCGCTCACCTGCGACAGCTCACCATTCGCGAGCACGCGGAACACGTCGATTCTGTTGGCCGCACGCTCGGTCACGAGCAGGAATCGACCGTCGGGAGAGAAGGAGATCGATGCCGAGCCCGCTTCGTTCCGGCCGAGAAAGCGCAGCGAGTTCTCGATGCGCTGCAGCCTGCCGTGAGCGAGATGAAATCCCACTACGCTGCTCGATCCTGCAGTATTCAGCACGTACACGAACTCGCCGTGCGAAGCGACGGCATTTGGCTCGGCGCCGCCACTGGGCGCCTCGTCGGTGAGCAGCAGCCGCGTGCCTTCGACGCGAAACACCGAGAGCGTGCCGCTGCCCGCATTTGCGGCGAACAGCCACTTGCGATCCTGACTCAACGTGAGCGAGCCCTGCGACTCGAGCGGGTCGATAGTGCCGCCGCTGCCTCGGCCGCCGGTCGTGTAGGAACGAACTTCCTGCAATGAACCCGCGCGTCCGCGCTCGAATACCCGCACCTCATTTGCGTCGGCGTCGTTCGTCATCACGAACACCGCGTGCTCGCCTTGACGCTCGTCGGGACGAGCGGCGTTCGCTGAAGATGCAGCCGCACTCAACGCGGCGGCGATGGAAAGAACCAGAAGGACACTATGCTGCGCTCTCACGTTTGTTAACCCCGTTGAATGAAGTGAAACGATGAACGCAGTACTAGATCGCTGCTGTCCTCAAAATATTTCATGAAGCGAGTTTCATGCTCGCGATCCGCAACTGATCGCGGTTCGCCACCACATGTCGCGGATTCGGCGCGCGCGCGTACGCGAGTAATGACGACATGCGAATTTGAGCAACGCGAGGGAGTTGTCGAGCGCACCGACACGCGCTAGCTTTCACGCCCCCACTGTCTTCTCCAAACGGAGCGCTCAATGTCGAATCGATTTTCCGGTGTGATTGCGATCGCCGCACTTTCGCTGCTGAGCACGGCAGCTCTTGCTGGCGAATTCTTCGAAACTGATGGCGTCGCTCTGCGCGGCTACGATCCCGTCGCCTATTTTGCTTCCGCCGAACCGCAGAAGGGACAGGCGCAATACAGCTACGAGTACAAGGGCTCGAAGTTCTATTTCGCCAGCGATGCGAACCGGCGTGCATTCATGGCAATGCCTGAGAAGTACGCGCCGCAGTTCGGCGGCTATTGCGCCTTTGGCACCGCGCAGGGATACAAGGTGAGCACGCAGCCTGATGCATTCGCGATCGTCAAGGACAAGCTCTATCTGAACTACGACAAGAAGGTTCAGAAGATCTGGCAACAGGATGTGCCGGGCAATATCCAGCAAGCGGAGAAGAACTGGCCGGAGGTGTCGAAATCTCCGCAGAAGGATTGATGAGCATCACCAACGCAAGGGACGCAGTTCGACGCCGCTTCGAGGCGCTGTGCGTCCCGCACTCTGCGGACCTGACCAGGTTCGTTTATTGGCTGTGTCATGACCGGAGTCTCGCGGAAGACATCGTGCAGGAAACGCTGCTGCGCGCGTGGCGGTCGCTGGGCTCCCTGAGAGAGGACGGCGCCGTGCGAGGCTGGTTGCTGACGATTGCGCGCCGCGAACTCGCGCGCGTCTTCGAGCGAAAGAAGCTCGCCACTGTTGGGCTCGAGTGCGCGGTGGATGTCTCCTCCGCCGAAACCACGGCCAGCGAAGACTACGATGTTCACGCCATGCGCCGCGCGATCGTCGATCTGGAGTTGCTGTATAGGGAACCGTTGTTGCTACAGATGCTGTTCGGTTACTCGGTCGAAGAGATTGCAGGACAATTGCAACTCAGCGTGCCGGCAGTGCTGACGCGCTTGTATCGAGCGCGTCAGCTGCTCCACGAGCGTCTGCGGCCCGACGTCGTGACGCGGAGTGCGGTCGATGCACTGTGAGGAGTTCAGAGTGGCCGTCGGCGCTGAGCCGACGGCCACTCGCACTGAGATCGCAGCACACGCACGTGTCTGCGCAGAATGCGCTGCCTACCGCCGTCGGCTTCAGACATTGGATCGGACGATCGAGGCAGCAGTGCAGCCGCCCGCATATCCCATGACCCGTCCTGTGTGGAGCGTTGCGGCAGGTTTGCTTCTCAGCGTCGCATTGGGGATGGGTCTGTGGCTGTCGAGCACTCGCCCGAGCCTTGCTGATGAGCTCGTCGCGCACGCTCTGCACGAACCAGCGTCGCTCACTCATACGCTGGATGTCGTGCCTGAGGCGCAGTTGGCGGCCCTGTTGGAACGCGATGGACTACGTCTTCAACCCGGAGTCGTCCGGGTCTCGTATGCGAGCGGCTGTCGGTTTCATGGCTATTCGGCTCCGCATCTTGTCGTGCAGACAAACCATGGGCCCGTGACGGTGCTCGTTCTGCCGCACGAGCTGGCCCGCGGAACGCCGGAGCGCATCCATGCGTCCGGATTCGATGGAGTCATTGTTCCAGCACCGCGCGGGGTGCTCGTGGCACTCGGGCACGACATGTCTGTCGAGGGGGTTGCACATGCCGCGCTTCGTGCTCTCGTCTATGAGACTTAGCCGCAGATGGTTTCTGGGCGCCGGTCTTGCGGCGACGACGATTGCAGCGACCGAGACACCACTCGCAGCGCAAGGCATGTCGAAGCGGATCGGAGCAGTCGCATTCGACGCCTTCGCCTTGTTCGATGCACGGCCCGTCTTCCAGGCTTGCGAAGCCGTTGCACCGGGTAAAGGCAATGAGCTGGCAACTCTGTGGCGAACGAGGCAGTTCGAGTACCAGTGGCTGCGTGCCCTTGGTGGACGATACGAGGACTTCTACGCGGCGTCCGAAGCCGCACTGGAGTTCGCAACTCGATCACTCAAGTTGGACCTGGCGACCGATGCACGCGCGCGGCTCATGCATGGCTTTCTCGAACTTCGTGCGTGGCCGGATGTGGCTGCGTCGTTGCGTGCGCTGCGCGAGGCAGGCATGAAAGTCGCCCTCCTCTCAAACGCCACGCCGCAGATCCTGACGACCGCGCTGAAGAATTCCGATCTCGATACGGCGCTCGATCAGGTGATCAGCACGGACCGCATTCGCAGCTACAAGCCAGATCCGCGCGCCTACCAATTGGGTGTCGACCTTCTGCAACTCCCCAAGGAACGCATTGCCTTCGTCGCCTTCGCCGGTTGGGACGTGGCCGGGGCGAAATGGTTCGGCTATCCCACCTTCTGGAACAATCGGCAGTCCGCCGCGCCGGAGTCGCTCGGCGTCAAAGCCGATGCTGAGGGAGTGACTCTGGACGGTCTGCTGCAATGGCTGAACGTACCCGCGTCCCGGAACTAAGGAGTCTTGGGCGGCTCCAGCGTTCCTCCGGAAATCTTCTTGCACGTACCTTGCGGCACGTAGATCCACGCTCGCGGATCGTCGTCCTGCGCTGAGGTACCGGCGCAAGAGTTCGACGCGAAGAAGCAGTCGTTCTGACCTGCCCGAGCGACGCCATAACACTTCTCGTATTTGTACGTTGGCTTCTCTGGATGCACCTGCGCCATCGCACTGCCTGAAATGAGCCCTGCAACTGCGGCTGCAAGCAGCACGGTGTTGGTCGTTGTCCCGGCTGACATGAGTTTGCACTCCGAGGGTGAGATCAAAGGGTCGCTCGCACGCCGAGCAGCAATACGTTTCCAGTCGTCGACGCGCCACGTTCGTCGTCGTCAAAATCGAAGCGGTACCAAGCGCCGTACACGCGCCACTTGGTCGTGAAGCGATACGATGCGCCGACCTCGAGCGCAGCGAGGCGATCATTCGCGGCCACGGCTGCGTTGCCTTCGCTCGTCGCGTACTGACAGTAACCGCCAATGGTCCAAGGTCCGGAATTGAAATTGACGCTCGCCGTCGCTCCCCACGCGCGCGAGGCGAATGAGCCGACACTGCTCTCGGGAAGTCGGCTGGTGCCGTCATAGCTGGCCGCGAGGCCAATCATCCACACGTCGTTCAAAGTTACGCTGGCGCCGACTCCGACGGAGTTCAGGTCACGCTCGGAGGCAAAAGCCTGTCCATGAGCATACGTCGCACCCCAACGCAGCGTGTCCTGTTGGCGATAGCTTTCATGCGTTATCCCTGCCTGTAACAACTGGCCGACTGCTGCATCGTCTGCGTCGCGCGCAAAGGATGCGCCGACCAACCATCCATGCGTCTTCGGCGAGACGTACAGCACCTTGGCGGATCGATCATCGAACAGCGCGGCGGTGGTACCCAGGCCGGCGAGCGGGCCGATCTGCTCCGCCAGCAGCCCGCGAAAGAAGCCTGTCTGCAGTCCTCCGCCCGGATCGAGACTCGGGCCCGAAGCCGGACCGAACTCTGCCGACGTGAACTGAAAGTTGTTGGGTGCGTAGCCACTCAGCACATCCGGCAAGCCCATCCGTTCGCCGATCTCAATACGTCCATGATTGTCGAAGAGCAGGATGCTCGCTTCGGTCAGGCGAGTGTTCTCATCGCTTCCTTCGACGGAAAGGCGAATGCCTAGCATCGGTCCGTCCGCGAGCGAGAGTCTGCCAAGGACGCGCGCCCCGCTATCGATGCGACCGTAGTCGAGGTTCTGCAGATCATCCGTCGTGTCCAACGTCGCAAGAGTAAGGTTCGCAAACCCTTCGACGGTGAGTTGAGCTCGGTCGGACTCCAGCACGATCTGCGAGTGGGCCGGCGGCGAAAGCAGCATCGAAACACCCACGAGCAAGATCACCGCGACGCAAGCGCCGCTTCCGCCCGATGAGTGAGTGCGAGCAAAGTTCATAGGACGTGGATTGCAATCCGCGTGCCACGTTACAAACAGTGCGCAACGCCAATGGGATCAGGCCGTACTACGAGGGCGGGTCATTGCTGGAATCCTCGAAGAACCGGCTGCGCATCGTGGCAAGACCTATTCGTTATACGGTCCTGTCGAACTGACTCACGAGGAGATTGCGAAGGCAGTCGGCAAAGTGCTGGGGCGAAAGGTCGCCTACCAG
>DATJIP010000168.1:0-7036 GCA_035493235.1 Steroidobacteraceae bacterium | reverse complement strand
CAGCTTCGTCAGCAGGATCAGGTTGCGCAGACGTTGCGACGCCTTCGCTACGCGCGCGGCGCACTCAACTTCGAGACGGTCGAGGCACGGCCGGTGTTCAACGATGGCGTGCTGACGGATCTGCGAGCCGATGAGAGGAATCGTGCGAAGGAGCTCATCGAGGACTTCATGATCGCGTCGAACGGTGTGGTCGCCCGGTACCTGCAAGGCAAGCGTCGCAGTCTGCTGAGGCGGGTGCTGCGCTCGCCGGAACGATGGCCGCGAATCGTGGCACTCGCCAACAGCGTGGGGGAGCGTTTGCCGCAGCAGCCGGATGCGCTTGCGCTCAACGCCCTTCTCGCCGCTCGCCGTGCCGCTGATCCAGCAACCTTTCCTGAGTTCTCCCTGTCGGTGCTCAAGCTGCTGGGCGCGAGCGAGTATGCAGTCGAGTTGCCGAATCAGCCCGCTGAAGGTCACTTCGGCCTGGCGGTCAACGAGTACACGCATTCGACTGCGCCGAACCGCCGTTTTCCCGATCTCATCACGCAGCGCTTGATCAAGGCAGCTCTGGATGACGAGCCCGCCGCCTACTCCGACACCGAACTCAGCGAACTCGCCGCGCACTGCACGGCGCAGGAGAAGAACGCCTCGAAGGTCGAGCGTCAGGTCCGCAAGGCAGCGACGGCATTCTTGCTCATCAATCGCGTCGGCCAGCAGTTCAATGGCATCGTCACCGGCGCGTCCGAGAAAGGCACGTGGGTCCGAATCAGCGAGCCGATTGCCGAAGGCAAAGTTGTCAAAGGTTCAGCGGGGCTCGACGTCGGCGATCGCGTGCGCGTCGAGCTCGTTCACGTCGATCCCGAACGCGGTTTCATCGACTTCGCGAGGAGATAAGCATGAAGAAGAGTCTCACCGCACTGTTTGCAGTCTGCGCCCTCTTCGCCGGCGGCTGCACGGTGGTCAAGATCGGCAAGGGCGATACCAACAGCATTACGCACGCACCCGGCGAGGAAAAAGACCTGACGAGCCGAGCGTGCCGCAAAGCCGGTAACCAGAACGCCGAGATCATCTCGACGGTGAACAAAGACGCCAGCCTACCTCCGGGCACAGGTAAGCAGGTCACCACCTTTCGCTGCTTGAGCACCCGGCCGCAACCGCAGACGTAGGGCCGGTTCGCTTCCACCCTTGCGTCGCAGACTGCGGACGCGCAGGCTGCTTGCGACGAACGACATACCCCCGGAGGACACGACCATGGCTGAGAGCGTCTACAAGGTCATCGAGCTCATTGGCACCAGTACGGAGTCGTGGGAGAAAGCTGCCGGCGCGGCCATCAGTCGAGCCGGCAAGACCCTGCGCGATCTACGGGTTGCCGAAGTCTCCCAGCTGGATCTGCAGCTCAACGATAAAGGCAAGGTGGAAGCGTACCGCGCGAAGGTGAAGGTCTCGTTCAAGTACGAGGACGGCAAGCGTTAGCGCGCGAGAGATCGTGCAGTAGCTACAATGCAAGGGGAGCTTAGCGCTCCCCTGTCAGTTTCCCGGAGACTCTCATGACGATTTCGATGTACCAGGCATCGGTGCCGCCGTTCATCCGCGCGCTCAACAACCTTGCTGCGATCCTCGAAAAGGGCGCTGCGCACTCACAGGCACGCAAGATCGACGAGACGGTGCTGCTCAACAGCCGTCTCTATCCGGACATGTTTCCGCTGACGCGGCAGGTACAGATTGCGACGGACACCGCGAGGAGCGGCGCGGGTCGTCTCGCGAGCGTCGACTTTCCAAGTTACGAAGACAAGGAAGCAACCTTCCATGACCTGGTGCAGCGGATCCGCAATACGATCGCGTACCTGGAATCGCTGAAGCCGGCGCAGGTCGACGGCAGCGAAGAGAAGACCATCACGTGGCAGACTCGCAGCAGCAGCAAGAGCATGCCGGGGCTGCCCTACCTGATGAGTCACTTGCTGCCCAACATCCATTTCCACGTCACCACGGCGTACGCGATCTTGCGTCACAACGGAGTGGAGCTCGGGAAGAAGGATTATCTGGGACCGAGCTAAGACGCAGCTTCTGGCGTCGGCGCCATCTCCGGCGCGAAGTACGTCGTGAGCACCGCAGTCACGATCAGCACGCAGGCGATGACGCCCATCTCCACGGCGATCGTCATCCGCAGCAGTTGAGATGTCGGTGGATGAGTCGCCAACCACGGCGTGAGTCGAACCTTGTTGTAAGTGGCGATCAACAACGCCAGCGCCACGAACACGAGCTTCAGCACGAGCATCCACTCGTACGGCTGCATCAATGGCGTTTTGGAAAAATCGATCAGCGTCCAGATGAGTCCGCTGCCCGTGGCGACCAGCACCGCGACGATCAGCACCGCATGCTTGCTGAATCGCTTGACGACAGCAGCGACTTCCTCGGGCGGCGCGCTCTGGCAAACGTAGCGCAGCAGCCATAGCGACCCGATCCACCAGGCGATGGCCGTTACGTGGATCATCGCGACTATTCCCGCCGCCATGCTCGCCGCCGACGCGTGCCCGTTGAACGCAACTGATGCAGTGACAACGAGCGCACCCGACGCGAGCCACAGCGCCCCGGACGTATCGTCCGAAACCGGCGTCAACAACAGCATCGCGCCCGCAACTTGCAACGCGAGCGCCGCGCCCGGTCCCGACGCGAACACTGCGCCGAGTGTCGGCGCATCGAACTCACCGCCCAGCCGCGCAAACAAAACAATCGAACTGATCGCGCTCAGCGCTATCGTCAGAACCGCCGCTAGTCGCATGACCCGCGACGCCCGCGCCCCAACCAACGCCGGTGACCGCAACGAAACAGCGGCCAGCGGCGTGCCCGCAGCCGACAAAAGCGCTCCATAGAGGAGCGCTTTGATAATCGCCGCGAAGGCGTCGAGCACTACGAGCCTGCACCCGCCGGCTTGATGGTGTACGTCAATTTCCCGGTGACGACGTGGCCGTCCTTGGACAGGGCTTTCCAATGGACTTCGTTATGTCCGGCAGTCAGCGCGGGCTTGTCGACGGTGAACGTGGTGGCAGCAGTCGTCGGCGTAAAAGTGACCTTCCGCTCGGCCGCCTTCTCGGCGACCACACTTATAGATGTCATCTGGACCGGATGCTCGAACGTGATCTCGATGCTGGCCGGCGAGCTGTCGAGCGTGGCCCCGTCAGCGGGCTTGGCACCCTTCACCGCGGTGTGCGCCGCGGCGCCAAGGGAGACCGCGAGCAGGCTTATAGATAAGAGAAGACGTCGATTCATACAAATACCTGGGATTCGACCAACCGGGCCCCAATGATAGCCGACCACCCCCACCCCCTCCGTGTAATCAGTGTAATATCCGCGGCCGTTTTCCCGGGTCCGATCAATGCTTTCCACCGCTAACGTTTCTATTCAATTCGGCGCCAAACCGCTGTTCGAGCAGGTGTCGGTGAAGTTTGCCGACGGCAACCGCTATGGCCTGATCGGGGCCAACGGCTCGGGCAAATCCACTTTCATGAAAATCCTCGGCGGCGAGCTGGAGCAGAGCTCCGGCGAGGTGATGCTGCAGACCGGCCTGCGGCTCGGCAAGCTCAATCAGAACCAGTTCGCTTACGAAGACGAGCGCGTCCTCGACGTCGTCATGCAGGGTCACACCGAGATGTGGCACGCCATGAAAGAGCGCGATCTGATCTACGCCGATGCGCACGCCAGCGATTCGGACTACATGCGCGCTGCGGATCTGGAAGCGAAGTTCGCCGAGTACGGCGGCTATAACGCCGAAGCACGCGCCGCCACCATTCTTACCGATGCCGGCATCGATCCTTCGTTGCACAACGGGCCGATGCGCGAGGTTGCGCCGGGATGGAAGTTGCGCGTGCTGTTGGCGCAGGCGCTGTTCTCACAGCCCGATGTGCTGCTGCTCGATGAGCCCACCAACAACCTCGACATCAACTCCATCCGCTGGCTCGAGGGTGTGCTCAACGATTACAACGCGACGATGATCATCATCAGCCACGATCGCCATTTCCTGAACCAGGTGTGCACGCACATGGCGGATCTGGACTTCGGGCAGATCAAGATCTATCCCGGCAACTACGACGACTTCATGCTGGCCTCCGTGCAAGCTCGCGAGCGCGTCGAGGCCGCCAACGCGAAGGCGAAAGATCGCATCTCGGATCTGCAGGAATTCGTGCGCCGCTTCTCCGCCAATGCGTCGAAAGCGCGTCAGGCAACCTCACGCAAGAAGCTGCTCGAGAAGATCAAGATCGAGGAGATCAAGCCCTCCTCCCGCCAGAATCCGTACATCCGCTTCGAGCAGAACAAGAAGCTGTATCGCAACGCCGTGACGGTGGAGCACCTGACGTTCCACTACCCGCATGCGAAAGCCGAAGTGATCAAGAACGCCTCGTTCACGATCGAAGCCGGCGAGCGCGTCGCGATCATCGGACCGAACGGCATCGGCAAGACCACGCTGATGCGCCTGCTCGCGGGCGATCTGCATCAGACCAAGGGCAAGATCACCTGGGTGGAGAACGCGCAGGTCGGCTACATGCCGCAGGATCCGCAAGCCGAGTTCGCGAAGAAGCTCGATCTGTTCACCTGGATGAGCGAGTGGCGCGCGAAGTCGCACGACGACCAGGTCGTTCGCGGCACGCTCGGCCGGCTGCTGTTCTCAGGCGATGAGATCAAGAAGTCCGTCCACGTGCTGTCCGGCGGCGAGAAGGGCCGCATGATCTACGGCAAGCTGATGCTCACGAATCCGAATGTGATGCTGCTCGACGAGCCGACCAATCACATGGACATGGAGACGATCGAGTCGCTGCAGATCGGGCTGGAGAAATACGCCGGCACGCTGATCTTCGTCTCGCACGACCGCGAGTTCGTCGGCGGCCTGGCGACGCGGATCATCGAGCTGAAGCCCGGCGGCGGCATCGTCGACTTCAAAGGTACTTATGACGAGTACCTGAAGTCGCAGGGCATCAACGCCTGATCGACTAGCGTTTCTTCGCTCGGAAAGCCTCGCCGAGCAACTCGGTCGGGAACGACTCACCGGCGTTCCCTTCAGTCGCGTAGCGATACAGCGCTGCCGAATACACTCCTTGCAGCGCTGACTGCACCAGCGCGAGTCCAATGACCGCCAGCACGACGATCGCCGCCACGAGCACGATCAGTGCGCCATTGCCTGTCTGAGCGATGCCGGCGATCAACGCTCCGCCGATCACGGCCGCGCCGAGATAGAACAAGAAGAACATGAAACCCATGCCGGCGTTGCCGATGATGTTCTCACCCCAGGTCTTCTTCAGCAGCGCTGCGCTCTCTTTGATGGCCTCCACTGGCCCGACGTCGCGGCTCACCAGGACCGGCACGGTCAGGAACGTCGCGACCGTGAATGCGAGGCCGAGCAGGCCCACGATCCAGCGGCCGATGAAACCGGCGCGCTCTTCGATCAAGCGCAAGATGAGACCGACGGTCGCGGCGATTGCCGCGTAACCGATGATCTGCACGACGCGCGAGCCCGCGATGCGCAGCCCATCGCTGACTGTCGGATCGCCGCCATCGAGCCGGATCATCGCCGCGCCGACCAGCGCCGAGTTGAAGAAGAAAATGATGAAGTACTGGAACAGATAGAACAGGAACAGGAAAACCATGTACGACGTCTCGTTGCCCGGCGCGACGTCCTGCTCGAACGCGCCGGTCAGAATCAGCGGCACGATGAAGCTCGCCGACACCAGCAGCGTCGCGATGGCGGAGAAGAACGGGAACAGCAGCAGCTCCTTGTCCTGGCGCAAAACCGCGCCGCTCGCCTTGATCAGCTCCCAGCTCCGAGAGAGTCGCGTGAACATGGCTTTTCCTCCCCGCTCTTTGTTGTAGCCGTATCGTAGCGCCGCCCGCGCTACAATGCGCGACCCATTTCTGAAGAAGATGGGCCGGCCCGGGACCCGCGAAGGAGAACAACGTGCTCGATCGACGCGAATTCCTGTCTACCGCCGTGGCCGCGGCACTCGCCGCCTCCCCCATCGCCCGGGCTGCAGCACCGAAGCGAGCTTTCTCGGAGCAGGCGTATTCCAAAGCGATCGTGATCGACGCGCTCGGCGGACCCGGCGGCTTCGAGCCGGACACGCCGGATGACCAGTTATCCGCGAAGGCATTGGCCGATGTGAAGGCTTCGGGCTTCACTGCCGTGAACCTGACGGTGAACAGCGTCGGCAACGGTCCGAACAAGTTCGAGGAAACGGTCGCCGGGATCGCAGTCGCCGAACAGATGATCGCGGATCATCCGGATCACTTCATGAAGGTGCTGAAACGCGCCGACCTCCAGACTGCGAAGGTCAGCGGACGGATGGGTTTCATCTACGGCTTCCAGGACACAAGCGCGCTCGATGGCGATCTGAAGCGTCTCTCGATGTTTCATGGACTCGGCGTGCGCATCGTGCAGCCGGTGTACAACCGGCGGAATCTGATGGGCGATGGGTGTCTGGAGCCCGCGAATGGTGGGTTGAGCACGCTCGGGTACGAGCTGGTTGCGGAGATCAACAAGCTGAAGATCCTGCTTGATCTGAGCCACGCCGGCGCGCGCACGCAGGCCGAGGGGATTGCGGCGTCGAAGGTGCCAATGGCAATTACGCACACGGGCTGTCGCGCGCTCGTCGATGTTCCGCGCAATACCCACGATCAGCAATTGAAGGCAGTTGCGGATCGCGGCGGAGTCGTGGGTATCTACTTCATGCCTTTCCTCCGCGCGTCAGGACAACCGCACGCCGAGGACCTGATCAAGCACCTGGAACATGCAGTCAATGTGTGTGGCGAAGACCACGTGGGTCTCGGCACCGACGGCGGCATCTCCGGGATCAAGCTCGATGACAAATACGCCGCGTTTCAGAAGAAGTTTTTCGAGGACCGCGCGAAGGCTGGCATCGCCGCGCCAGGCGAAGCGGCCGATGTGTTCAACCTGGTGCCGGAATACAACGACGAGCGCCGCTTCTTCACGCTCGCGAATGACCTGAGCGATCGCGGCTGGCCGGCGAAGCGGGTCGAGAAGATTCTCGGCGCGAACTTCGCGCGTTTGTTC
>DATJIP010000167.1:0-39482 GCA_035493235.1 Steroidobacteraceae bacterium | reverse complement strand
ACGCGGGTCAAGCCTTGGCAGCGAAGACGTGTACATATAAATAGTGGAGGCCAACGGATGTACCTCAGTCGACTTACCTTTGGAGTTCCCAGGATTTCATGGACACACGCCTAAGCGCGCTTTGCATTGGCCTCGAACGCTCCAGGCGGGACCCGAATACCTGCGAGGGTTCGCGCCTGGTGCCGAGCGCTGAGGTGGCTACCTAGTTCTTGCAGTTATTCAGGACGCTCGATTCTCAGTCAACGGGAGTCAGCAGGCGACTGCCCGCCGGAGAAGGAATTGGGCTTTCCATCGTGAAGCGATTGTGCGAGCTGCTCGATGCGAGCATCGAGCTGCAGTCCGCCGCCGGGCAGGGCTCAACTTTCCGCGTAATCTTCCCGCGCCATTACCCGGGTAACTCCAACGTGCAGCATTGACGTGTGCGGTAACGTACAGAATGGACGATTCGACTCGGCGCAGCGTGCCTTCGGGGAACAACGCGCGATGCCTCGGCGTCATTGAACTGCCCCTGCATAGGCCCGCAAGCAGCTCCATCTGGCTTCGCACCCGACGTGCGCTCATGAACCTCGACTGGTTATACGGACTGATTCACCTTGGCTTCTGGAGCTACGTGTGGATCTCACTGGCCATGGTCCAGACCACCATGATGGCGGTCACCGTGTACCTGCATCGGGATGCCACTCATCGAAGTCTCGATCTGCATCCTGCCCTGCGGCATTTTTTTCGATTCTGGATCTGGTTCACCTCGAGCATGCTGACGCGCGAATGGGTGGCGGTGCATCGCAAGCACCACGCCTTCGCGGACACCGAAGGCGATCCGCACAGCCCGATAATTGACGGGTTGCGACGCATTCTGCTCGAAGGCGCTGAATTCTATAAGCGTGAGGCGCGCAATCCGGATTGCGTGCAGCAGTACGGCAAGGGAGCGCCTGACGACTGGATCGAACGCCGCATCTATTCGCGACACCGCAACGCGGGGATTGTCGCCTTCATTGTGCTGCAGCTGCTGCTGTTCGGCGTGCCGGGCATCATCATCGTTGCCGTTCAGATGCTCGCGATGCCGGTACTCGCCGCCGGCGTCATCAACGGCCTCGGCCACGGCATCGGCTACCGCAACTTCGAGGTCGAGAACGCATCGAGGAATATCATTCCGTGGGGACTGTTCATCGGCGGAGAGGAGCTGCACAACAACCATCACGCATTTCCGTCGTCCGCGAAGTTCTCGATACGACCGTGGGAGCTCGATGCCGGTTGGCTGTGCGTGGTTGTGCTGCGCTCGCTCGGCCTCGCCAAGGTCAAACGTGTCGCTCCCCGACCTTGCGTCATTGCGGCCAGGCAGCAGGCCGATGACCATGCGGCGCATGCAGTCATCCACACCCGCATGCACGTGCTCAGGGCGTACGCGGCGCAGGTGGTTGCACCGGTCCTCGAGCATGAGCTTGGTAGAGAGCTGCCCCGGCGTGCGGCCCGCGCTGCCCGGAAGCTACTCACACGTAGTCCGATGCTGTTGGATATGAATGCCAAGCTTCGATTGCAGCAGCTTCTCGCGGCTCATCCGGTGCTCAGGACGGTCTATGATTGTCAGGAACATTTGCGGCAACTCTGGGGAACAGTCGCCTCGACCAAGGAAGATGCGGCAGGCAGGTTCGTGAGCTGGTGCGGGCGAGCTGAAGCGAGCGGCATCCGGGCACTGGAGGAGTTCGCGGGTACGCTGCGGCGCTTCGCGTTTGCTGATCGGCAGAACGCGGGTGAAGGAGATGTGCGCTAGCATACAGAGCGACAGCGAGCGTAAGCGTATGCTCTCAGGGTGCTCCACGAATTCCTTACGACGAACAAATCTGACCTGATCGCCCGGTGCCGGCTCAAGGTCGCCAAGCGGCCTGCGCCGAGAGTGGCCGGTAAGGAGCTGGCCCACGGAATTCCGCGTTTTCTTGACCAGCTCATCAAGACGCTGGAAGTCGAGCAGACGTCGGAGCCGATGCGCAGCCGCACGGTGTCCGGACCCGCAGGCGGCGGAGCGGTGGTCTCCGAGATCGCTGCAACTGCGGCGTTGCATGGGCGCGAGTTATCGGAACAGGGATTCACGGTTGACCAGGTGGTTCACGACTATGGCGATCTGTGCCAAGCCATAGCGGATCTGGCATTTGAACGCGGTGTGCCGATCCAGGTCGATGAATTTCGAACTCTCAACCGCTGTCTCGACAATGGCATCGCCGATGCCGTCACGGAATACGCTTTTCAGCACAATTCTCTGGTGGAGAGCAATGGCGTCAAGGCGCTGAATGAACGGCTGGGATTTCTCGCGCACGAGCTACGAAATCTGCTGCACACGGCGACGCTGGCCGTCATGGCGATCAAAGCAGGCAATGTCGGGGCAACCGGGGTGACTGGAGCTCTGCTGGACCGGTCCTTGATTGGCATGCGCAATCTCATCGATCGATCGCTCGCCGACGTGCGCATCACGGCGGGGATGCCGCCACGCGCTCGACTGATCTCCCTCGCCGAATTCGTCGCCGACGTGAAAATATCCGCCTCACTGGAGGCTCACGCTCGGCAGTGTGAATTTACAGTCGGCGATGTTGACGCCGAGCTTGCCCTCGATGTCGACCGGGAGATGCTGTTCTCGGCGGTGGGAAACTTGCTGCAGAACGCTTTCAAATTCACGCAGCGCCACACCGAGGTTTCATTGAACGCCTATGCTGCCGCGGATCGCATCCGTTTGGACGTCGCGGACCATTGCGGCGGCCTGCCGCAACAAGCTGCGGACGACATGTTTCGGCCGTTCAAGCAGAGCGGCGAAGATCGATCAGGCCTGGGACTTGGCCTCGCAATCTGCCGGCGCAGCGTCGAGGCGAACAACGGCGTTCTCAGCGTCCGCGACGTGGCAGGCTCCGGCTGTGTTTTCACGATCGAGCTGCCTCGACACGTACTGGCGTAGACCTCGCAGGTTCGACACCTGCGAGGCAGCTACTCGCAACTTTGCAGAGTCGGTGGAGACTTCTCGCAGCTATTGCTTCACGTGCATGTCGTTCTTGACCGAAGTTACACCGGCGACGGCGTTCGCCACTTTGGTCGCTGTGCTGATGTCCGCGCTCGAGGTCACGAAGCCGCTAAATTGAACGACGCCTTTGAAGGTCTCGACGTTGATCTCCGAGCTTTTCAGACCGGGCTCTCCCAGAATCGCCGCCTTCACCTTGGTGGTAATGACGCTGTCATCGACATACTGTCCCGTTCCCTCGTGAGTTTTCGTGGGTGCGCAGCCCACGACCGCCATCAGTAGAAGAGTAGTGAGTATCGCCCCGAGGCCTCTAACTGCGTTCATGGAATGACTCCGCGTAAGTAAGAACGTTCGTCGCTGACTGGCAGCAGGATGCGCCGCATGGCCGAGAACGTCCGTGCGCGAACGTACATTACCGTCGCGATCAAGATGCAACGCGGTTGGGCAGCAAGCGATCCGATTCTTTCTTGACGACCGCGTAGCATTCGCACGTGCGAGCCTCGAGGCCGGGGCGATCCACGACGGTAATGTGCCCACGGCTGTACTTGATCATCCCCGCCGCCTGCAGGCGTCCCGCCGCCTCCGTGACGCCTTCGCGGCGGACGCCGAGCATGTTGGCGATCAACTCCTGCGTCATGACGAGGTCGTTGCCCGACAACCGGTCGAGACTCAGCAGCAACCAGCGACAAAGCTGCTGATCCAGGGAGTGATGCCGATTGCAAACGGCGGTCTGCGCCATTTGCGTCAGCAAGGCCTGCGTGTAACGCAGCAGCAGATGCTGCATGGCGCCGCCCTGATTGAATTCCTCCTTGAGCAAATTGCCCGTCAATTGGTAGGCATAGCCTGCGCTCTGCACGACCGCACGGCTCGGCGTCGTTTCACCGCCCATGAAAAGCGCAACACCGATGATGCCTTCGTTGCCAACCACTGCGATTTCAGCGGATGCGCCATCCGCCATCAGGTACAGGAGCGAAACGATGGCGGTCGTCGGGAAATACACGTGCCGCAGCTCGCTGCCCGATTCGTACAGCACATCTCCCAGCGGCAGCGGCACGAGCCTCAGACCGGATTGCAAGCGCTCGAAATCCGCGACCGGCAAGGCGGCCAACAGGTGATTTTGTCGAGGATCATGCGAGGTGGACATCGAATGACCTCCTTGCTCGTGCAAATGTAGGGCATTCGTCTGCTCTGTGTGCGCTAGCGTACCACCAGGCTTCCGGCTGGCAAGCGACGATGTTCGAGAGCGCACAGACGCCCTCCGGGATTGGTCGCAACCTCACGCGGGGCTCGATTCATGGACTCCGACAGTAGGAGCGAAGGAATGAAGGTACTTGCCGACAAAGTCGTCACAATCACCGGCGGCGGAACGTCATGATCCGAGTCGCCATCATCGTCGGCAGCACGCGTCCGGGTCGAAGGGCAGAGATCGTGGCGCGCTGGGTCTACGGCATCGCTAGCAAGCGTAGTGACGCCGAGTTCGAGGTTGTCGACATCCTGGACTTCAACTTGCCGCTGCTCGACGAGCCAATGTCGCCGTCGCGCGGTGTCTACACGCAGCTGCACACCAAGGCGTGGAGCGCCAAGATCGACTCCTTCGATGCGTTCGTCTTCGTGACACCGGAATACAACCATGGACCTTCCGGAGCGCTGAAAAACGCCATCGACTTCCTTTACCGCGAATGGAACAACAAAGCCGCCGCGTTTGTGAGCTACGGCGGCGCTTCCGGCACGTGCGCTGTCGAACAGCTGCGGCTGGTCATGGGCTCGTTGCAGGTCGCGGACGTGCGCGCCCAGGTCGCACTCTCGCTGGCTACCGATTTCCTGAATGAAGTCACGTTCAAGCCCGCTGTACGCCACGACGCGTGCGTCGGCACAATGCTCGACCAACTCATCTCCTGGGCGGTTGCGCTGCAGACCGTGCGCACCGCTGAGCGGGCAGGCCCAGTACATGACACGACTCGCAACGAACCGTTCAAGCGTGGAGCAATGGAGCAATGGTATGACCGAGCAATCTGCTAATCGAGTTCTCGTTGTCGGCCGCTTGCCCGAAGTCATGCAAAACGTCATGCAACAGCTGGGTGCGCGCGGAGTGTCAGCTCGAGCCTCAATCGATGCCGAGCATGCCGCCGAAGAGTTCGACGCCAAGGAATTCGACTTGATCTCGTTCGGCGGTGGCGTCGTCGGGCCGTTGAACGAGCGCTTGCGACTGGAATTCACGCGGCAAAATTCGCAAGTACAATTTCTCGATGTCTTCGCGCCCGTCGCAGTCAAGCAAATCATCTCGGCGCTTGAAGGCCCGGACAAGCCACTGCGGTATGTCGCCGACTTTAACGTCGCGGAGGATGGTTCGGACTACGTGGTGACAGCAACGATTCTGCAGCCGTGCGAGGTGCGGATCGAAGTTCATCAAACGTTGGAAGCGCCGCTTCCTCGCGTCAAGGTCGTTGAACAATCCGCAGCGGCTCCCGGTCCTTTCGAGCGGCGGATTGACGCTCAGTACCGCATACATGGACACATGCTGTTGATGATGCTGAACGACGAAGAGTGCTGCTTGCATCGAATGCAAGCGCGACGCCAGAGCTGGCAATGAGCCGGGGCGGCGACACCTCAAGTCGCTCTACGCGCCTATATGTATGAGGCTTCGTGTGAGCGCTGGACGTTAGTGGATTCAGCATGAACCGCCCGCGACGCATGAACGACAATGCGTTCATGGAATCCTTCTTTCACTCCATGAAAGCTGACCAGTCCCACGGTCGGCACTTCGATCGGCCTGCAGACTTGATCCAGACCGTGAAGCGGTACATGAGGTTCTGCAACACGCAGCGACTGCACTCATCGATCGGGTATCTTGCTCCGGCAACCTACGAGGCGCAGTGTGCTAACTAACCGGTGTCAATTTTTTCGGGGGAAGATCCGCCCCGGGCGTGCCTGCGGGGTGTACATGACTCCGACGTCTGCGCGCCCTTCGAGCAATGCGTCCATCAAGTCGCTCTCGAAACCAATCAGCGCTCGCACGGCGACGTCCGGAGCCAGCTTCGAGAAGATCGGCAGCCAGCGCAGCAGCAAGTCGTCCAACAGCCCGATCCTGCCTCCGACCGTCAGGGTGGCGCGAAATCCGCTGACGATGCCTATCTCCTGGCGTGCCTGTTGAACCGTGCGAGCGAGGACTGCGGCGTATCGCTGGAACTGTCTGCCCGCAGGCGTCAGTGTTGTACCCATCTTGTTGCGCGCGAAGAGCTCCGCACCCAGCTCCTCTTCGAGCCGCTGGATGCGCGAGCTGACGGTCGACTGCGTAACGTGCAGCCGTTGAGAAGCTTCTACGAAGCTGCCAGACGCAACTACTGCGAGAAACGTGCGTGCGAGCTCAGTGTCCATGGTTCAAGGGGACTCCTCGAGCGTTCGCAGCTTCGAGTCCGGCACGCGAGCGTTCCGGCGTTTTCTCCAGTCGCCGAGGAATAGCAGGATCGGCGCGGCGATGAAGACCGACGAACTCGCCGCGACTACGATGCCGAACACCATCGGCACGGCGAAGCTGGCGAGGGTTGCGCCACCCGAGATCGCCATGGGCAGCATGGCGAGGAACGCAGTCACCGAAGTGAACACCGAGCGGCCCAGCGTCTCGTTGATGCTGCGGTCGATGATTTCCCGCAGTGGGATCTTCGGATGCAATCGCAGGTTCTCCCGCATGCGGTCGTATACCACCACCTTGTCGTTCACCGAGTAGCCGATCAGCGTCAGCAGTGCTGCGATGGCCGTGAGGTTGAACTCAAGCCCGGTCAGTGCGAAGAATCCGAGCACCTTCGTGGTATCGAGCACCAGCGTGGCGATTGCGCCGACCGCGAAATGCCACTCGAAGCGGACCCAGATGTAGATGAACATCGCCACGCTGGCGAACAGCACGGCGAGGATGCCTGCATCGGTCAGCTCACCGCTGACCTTCGGTCCGATGACCTCGACGCGATCGAAGCGCGCCTCGGGTTCGACATCCAGGATCGCTGCCTTTGCCTGCTCGGCGAGCTGTGTTTGGGCCGACGCATCCGTGTCGGGCAGCTGCTGCACGCGAACCAGGACTGTGGAGCCGTTAGCCCCTGCTTGCTGCAGACTGACCTCACCGAGATCTGCCTGTTCGAGGCTGGCGCGGACATCGCCGATGCGCATCTCGGTCGGCGCCGTAGCTTCGATGATCGTGCCGCCCGTGAAGTCGACTCCATAGTTCAGTCCCGGATTCATGAACAGGAACACTGACGCTATCGACAATACCAGCGATGCGCCCAGACCGATGAAGCGCGCGCGCATCACTTGAAGGTTCGGTGTGACATTCGCCCACCGCGCGGGTAGGAGCGATCCAATCACAAATGTCCGGGGTCGGCGCCACCGAAGCCACAGTGCCATGATGGTCCTGACGACCGTAACTGCAGTGAACATCGAGATGATGATGCCGAGCGCCATCGTGATGGCGAAACCGCGCACGGGTCCCGAGCCGAACCAGAACAGGAGCGCCGTGGCGATGAGGGCAGTGACGTTGGAGTCTATGACCGTCGCATAGGCTCGCTGGAATCCGCTCGTGAGGGCTGCCACTGCCGTCTTGCCGTTGCGTGTTTCCTCGCGGATGCGCTCATTGATCAGCACGTTCGCATCGACTGCGAGGCCGATGCCGAGCACGATGCCTGCAATGCCTGGCAGCGTCAGCGTCGCGCCGAGTAGCGTCAGGGCTGCTAGCGTGAGAGCCGTGTTGATGAGGAGAGCCAGGTTGGCGATGATTCCCCATCCCCGATACAGAACCGTCATGAACACGAGGACCAACAGCAATCCGGCGGCGCCAGTTACTGCGCCCATGCGGATTGCATCGCTGCCGAGGTCGGGACCGACCATTCGTTCTTCGATGATCTGCAGTGGGACGGGGAGCGCGCCGGCGCGCAGCAGCGCGGCCAGCGAACTGGTCTCGTCGGCTGTGAAATTCCCTTGTATCTGTCCAGAGCCGCCAATGATCGGCTCCTGAATCACTGGTGCGCTGATTACCTTGTCATCGAGAACAATGGCCAGCTGGCGGCCGACGTTCTCGCGGGTGATCTGCGCGAACATTCGTTTGCCCACATCATCGAAGCGAAACGAGACGATTCGGCCCCCATCCTGCGAATCGATGCCGGCGCTTGCGTGCACGAGCCGCTCACCCTGTAGGAGTGGCCGACGCTGAAGCCCGTAGTCGACAGCTTCGTCCGAGGCGGGAACGCGAATCGATCCAGCCGGCACTGTTCCGGAGCCGCGGGCATGCGTGGATTCGACGCGGTGGAAGGTCAACTTCGCCGTGCTGCCAAGGAGCTTGCGGATCGACGCTGGATCCTGCACCCCTGGCAGCTGTACCAGAATGCGACTCGAGCCGAGCGCCTGCACGGTCGGTTCAGCGACGCCGATCGCATCGATGCGACGACGCACGATTTCGATGCTTTGCTGTAGAGCCGACTGTTCACGAGCAGCGAGAGAGGCGGGCTCTAGCGACAGCCGGATGCTGCCATCCGGCGCAACCTCGATTTTCTTCGCAGAGGCAGCGTCCGTGTCGCTCGCCCGCAATACACGTTCCGCGGCGGCAGCGACCTGTGGCGTGTTCGCTTGCAGCACCACAACGTCTGCTTCGATCGCTCCACGGACGCCGCCGATCCTCGCTTCGCGCAGAACCGCTTGCGCATCGCCGAGAAGAGTTTCCATCTGTTCCCGCCGCAGCGCGCGGGCATCGATCTCCAATACCAAGTGCGCACCGCCGCGCAGATCGAGACCGAGTGCCACCGGCTTGCTGGGCAGCCAGTCGGGCCACGCTTCGCGCTGAGCGGGCGTCAACAGGTTGGGCAGGGCAAACAAGCTGCCGACGACAATGACGAGCCCGTACAGCACGAGCTTCCACGCAGAAGGAACCATGGGACCTCTCCCGTTCGCTGCAACGACTAGACCGGGGCGCCTGGCGCCCCGACTCGACCTCTCAATCAGTGAGAGCGCTTCATGCCTGCAGGAGGAGCTCGAGGTTGAGCGGGAGAACGTGGCTGCTGCGCAGCCGGGGCGTCAAAGAAGCACTTAGTCAGGTGAATTGCGCTGAGCCCAGTCGCCGCCATGGCGATGGAATTAGTCGCGAGCTGGTTGGGGTTGCCGTCGCCGGCCGCTGAGTCGTAACGGCGATCACTCGTCTGCAACGAGGGCGATCGGTCCGCAGCGACGATCGAGCTTCGGGAATTGAAGCCGGCGAGGGTGCTTTCTTTAGCAAGCGGCTGCGCATATGCAGGACCCGACAGAATCGCCCAGCATGCGAGCGTCGCGAGCACGAGCCACCGCGGCGCGCTGATGCCGAGAACAAGCGGCAAGGATGTGGGTCGTGACATCTCGCCTATTATGCGGGCAAATTCGGCAAGAGTCAGTTAGAGAAAGACAAACACAGTCGCAGAATAATTCCAATTGTTCACACCGCAGCGAGCGCGTACAAAACTTCCGAACAAGGCACTCAAGCGGAAGGAGCAGTCGTGCAAGCACTCCAAGTGATCAATGCCACACCGGACCTGTCGAAGGCACAGGCACTTCCAGAACCTCAATTGACTGATGTGGCGCCGATCGGTGGAACGCTGGTCGAGCAGACTGCACATCACAACTTCTCGCTCGCGGCGCAGCGACTCGGGCTGTCGGCCGAACAACAGCTGCTGCTACGAACACCGTTTCGAGAACTGAAGGTATCAGTGCCCGTGCAGATGGACGACGGGTCATTGCGGGTGTTCAACGGCTACCGTATTCAGCACAGTGGCGCGCGGGGTCCAGCCAAGGGCGGGATTCGCTATCACCCGTCCGTCAATGCCGGCGAGATGGAAGCCTTGGCCGAAATCATGACTTGGAAAACTGCACTGGTCGACATCCCGTTCGGCGGCGCCAAGGGCGGAGTAGCGTGCGATCCGGCGAAGCTCTCCGCAGGCGAGCTGGAGCGGTTGACTCGTCGATATGTGTCGCGCATCCACCGATTCATTGGTCCGTTTCGCGATATTCCGGCGCCGGACATCAATACCAACGCCCAGGTGATGGCGTGGATACTGGATGAGTACAGCTCGCGGCATGGCTATAGCCCAGCCGTTGTTACTTCGAAGCCGATCGAGCTCGGTGGCATCCGTGGCCGCGCCGCTGCGACTGGCAATGGAGTCGGCATGGTCCTCGCAGAGCACATGAAGGCCCGCGGGCGTTCCCTCAGCGGACTGCGGGTCGCCATTCAGGGCTTCGGTAACGTCGGATCCAGTGCGGCGGCATTCATCGAACAGCACGGCGGTGAGGTCATTGCCGTCGCGGACGTGAACGGCGGCATCCTGAGCAGCGGGTCGCGGCCACTGCGCGTCCATGACTTGATCGAGCACGTGCGGCTCACCGGCTCGGTTGTCGGTTTTCCGGGTGCCATGGCGATTGACAACGAGGAGCTGATTGCCGTGCCCTGCGACGTTCTCATTCCGGCAGCGCTCGAGAATGCGCTGACCGAGGACAACGCCGGCGACGTGCGTGCCAGTGTAGTCGTGGAAGGTGCAAACCTTCCTACGACTGCTGCAGCCGACCGGATTCTCCGCGATCGCAAGATCGACGTCATTCCGGATCTGCTGGCCAACGCCGGTGGGGTGATTGCGAGCTACTTCGAATGGACGCAGAACCTGCAGCAGACACAGTGGCCCCTCGACAAGGTCAATAAGCGACTGCGAGCCTATCTCGCACGTGCCTATCGCACCGTGCGAAAGGTCGCCGAGGCGCGAGACATGTCCCTGCGCGAAGCAGCATGGCTCATCGCGATTGACCGCGTCGCTCGGGCGGAATCGCTGCGCGGCGCGATGCGCACCCGCAACGCTCAGGCGTGACGCAAGTATCGTGGCTGCAGACTATCCAATAGAACGCTGCTGCACGCACAGGTCCGAGCGCTTCCAGCTCGCCTTTGCGCGCAAGGCAGTAGAAATGCTGCCGCATGAGGACAGCACTGCATTCGAGCCTGGTCCGAGCGGCCTGTTAATAGCCGCGGAGAGTGAGATTGCGCTGGAGCGTCCCGTGCGTCGGCTGAAGGAGGCGTACGGCGATATGGTGCGCATCGGTCCGCCGAAGGTTCGCTATCGGCATGGCGAACGCGTCGAGCAACCGATCATGGGGCTGCGTGTGCTTTGCTCTCCCGAGCATTACGAAGCCGTCCGAGAGGATCTGCGATTGCGGCGCGCGGCGATCATGGATGCGGAAGCGACCAGCAGGTTTGGCATCGTCCGCGCGTGTGCGCCTCTGGCTACCCTGCTTGGGTATCCGGACGCGCTCGCGCGGATCACTGGCGGGCGAGGGCAGCTCGTCATGTGGCTCAGCCACTACGAGCAACTCGATGACCCTCCGCCCGCGGGCGCGGCTGCATAACGCTGCACGCAGCTCAGCTTTGAGCAAACAACTGCCGCGCACGGTCTGTCATCGCGGCAACAGCAGGATGTTTGATCTTCCGTTCTGCTGAGATCGCGAAGAACTCAGCGGTTACCCCGTGCGCCATGCCTATGCGCGCGAATCCATTCTCGCGACGAAATTGAGCTTCGAGCACTGCTGGCACCGGGGCGAAGCCGTGCCCGGCACGCGCGAACTCGCGCAGCATTGCATAGTCCTCGAACTCGCCGAGCAGGAGCGGGCGCACGCCCTGCCGATCGAGCCACTGATCCAAAGCGCGCCGTATTGCGGTGTCATCAGTCGGTAGAAGCACCGGGACACCGTCCAGGGACTTGGGAAATCCGCGGCGCAGGGTCTTGGCTAGCGCCGGAGTCGCCATCCAATAGACCTTGCACTTGCCGAGCGAGTGACTATGCGCACGCACGTTGAGGGTTGGCGTGACTGGAGCATCCGACAACACGACGTCGATATCGTGCACGGCGAGGTCTGCGACCAGGCGCTCCAGCGTGCCTTCCCGGCAGACAATGCGTACCGGCTGCTTGAGCTGCATGCCGGGCTCGACGATCTGATAAGCGATCTCCTTGGGCACCACATCATCGATCCCGACCAGCAGTCGCAGCGGGCGTGTCGAGGGGCGCTGCTCGAGCGCATCGAGCAGCTCCTGGCCCTTCGTGAAGATCTCGTTTGCATAGCTGTAGACCAGTTTGCCCACTTCGGTGGGAACCAGATTGCGTCCAGATTTGGCGAGCAGCTTCTCGCCGAGACGCTCTTCGAGCGTGCGCAGCTGTGCGCTCACGGTGGGAGCGGAGAGCGCCAGCTCCTCGCACGCGCGCGTCAGGCTGCCCGTACGCACCACGGACCAGAAGTACAGGAGATGTTGGTAGTTGAGGCGTCGGATCACAGCCATGGTGAGTCTCCACAGGGCGCAGTGCGCCGCTGACAGTGGGCGCTGAGGTCATATGCTTTCATATTCTCGAAGGAAATGCCCGGATAATTCTAATTGATCTAACCTGCTCCCGCGCCCACCATGTCACTCGAAGATACCTAGGAGTGGACGACGATGAACGAGCGTCAGATTGTAATTAGCGAACCGAATGCACGCGTATTGCGCAGTCTCCTGCGCACGCGCAATGGCGCAACGCACGACCAGGAGCATTTGGACGACCTGAGGGGCGAGCTCGAGCGGGCACTCGTACTGGACCCGAGCGAACTGTCACCGAGCGTCGTCACGATGCACGCGGCTGTGCGGGTGCGGGATCTGGAGAGTGGGCGCCGTCAGGAGCTGACTCTTGTCAGTCCTCACGAAGCCGATGTGAGCGCGGGGCGCATCTCTGTGCTCGCGCCTCTCGGTACGGCCCTTCTCGGTTATCGACTGGGAGACGTCGTGGAGCGCGTCATGCCCGGTGGGCTGCGGCGCCTTCTTATCGAAGCGGTTTCGCAACCGCCAGCTACGGACGGCGTCGCCGCAGAGGCGACGCCGAGTGCTGCAAGCGTGCACTAGTCAAATGGTCGAAGACGAACGAAGGAGTCACTCAACACCGGAGTAATGGAGATGATGAGACTGCTAGTTGCCACAGATCTGCTGCCCAAGAGTGAGTTTGCAATTGACCGCGCGGGTCTGCTGGCGGATGAGCTCGATGCGGAACTGTCGCTGCTGCACGTGGTGTCGCCCGTGTCATCAGAACGTGTGTTGGAGCAGTCTCTACAGATGGCTATCGCGCGTATGAAGTCGCGTGTTCGCTCGCCATTGTGGCGCGCCAGAACTACACCGGATGTCGTGGTGCGTGCCGGTAATCCGGCGCGGGTGGTCCTGGACACGATCGCACGCGAGGAACCGGATCTACTGATCGTCGGCCCGCACGAGCGGCGCGGCGTGGTTGATGCCCTGCAGGGCACCATCATTGAGAAGGTGGTGAGCGCGCGCAGGTGTCCTGTGCTCGTGGTTCAGCAGAGCGCGAGCGCCAACTATCGGAACGTCCTGCTTGCTCTCGATGTTGCAGCTGGATCCAGAGCTGCGGTGCGTGCTGCTGAGCGCTTTGTGCTGAGAGATGGAGCCAAGGCGGCGGCAATCCATGCATGTGCATCTCCGGACCACGCTGTCTTGCATTTACCTGGCACAGAAGTGGCGGCAGTCGCATTGCCAACGGACTGCTCGCCGCGGAAGGCCAGCGCAATCCTGCGCGAACTCCTGGAGCAAGAGAGCGCGGATCCCAAACGGTATGAACTGATCGTCGCCAACGGTAATCCCTTGCCGACGATCATGCGTGCGATTGAAACGCGTGGGCCCGATCTGCTTGTTTTGGGAACGAGAGGCGATGGGCGGATGCGACGAGTTGTGCTGGGCAGCGTTGCCAATCAGGTCTTGAAGCTCGCGCCCTGTGACATGTTGATCGTGCCGCACGGTACGTCCGGAGCGTCGGCGGCGCACGACGCGGAGAGGACCGGATTGTCCAGTGCGCCGATGTCGGCATGAAGCCTCTTCAAGTGGAGTTTCCAGGTGCCTTACTCACAGAACATATTGACCGCGGCACAGTGCCGTGCTGCAAGAGCCATGATCGAATGGTCAGCCGAGCGACTCGCGCAGGTCTCCTCCGTCGACCTCCAGACGCTTCGCGATTTCGAAGTTAGGTTTCATCTGCCGGACGAGAAGACGCTTCGACGTCTGCGAATCACCCTCGAGGCGGCGGGCGTGATGTTCGTCCCGGAGAATGGCCGGGGAGCGGGTGTGCGATTCAAATTCAACACGAAGGAAGTTCGCGCGATCAAGCGCTGGGAAGCAGAAGGAGGTACGGCCGGTGATGATGCCATTTACTAGAGGACTGCAGCGCATCCTGTGTGCAACCGATCTGGGTGCGAGGTCAACGGCGGCTTTGCGAAGAGCGGGTTCACTGGCGCGCCAGACGGGCGCGAGGCTCACGTTGCTGCACGTCATTGATGGCCGGCAGCCTGAGCGGGTGGCGCGCATGCGGGCGAATCGTGCATATGTCGAGCTGTTATCGCAGGCTGATCGAGCGTTTGGGTCCGAAGCTGGGTTCATCGACGTCGTTGTCCGTCGGGGCAACCTCCTGGAGATCGTTGCCGCTTCAGCGCGGGAATGGGATGCAGATCTCGTCGTACTCGCCGCTCCGAGATCACGTCGACTCGATTCGATTGTCGGCACGACAGCCGAACGCCTCGTTCGTAGGGCGAAGCGGCCGGTACTCGTAGTGCGCCGCGAGGTGCACGGTGGTTATCGGGACGTGGCAATCGCCGCCGACTTGTCCAGCGCATCCTCGCCGATGATTCGGACAGCGGTCCGTTTGGGCGCGTTGCAGGGGGCATCAGCGACTGTCATCCATTCCGTTCACCCGTCATACAGCGGCATGATGAAAACGGCCGGCCTCGATGAATCGACCATTGGGTTATATCAGCGCAGCTCCCAAGAGGATGCCAGGAAACGACTGCAGGCAATGATCGCGGATGCGGGCCTCCCATTCGAGGGTACGCGCGTGATCGTGCGTAGCGAACCTCCGGCGGCCGCGATCCGCGCCGTGCTCGAGTACGAGCGACCCGAACTGCTAGCGATCGGTGCGAGCCGCTGGTTCCTTTTCAAACGGCTCCTGATCGGCAGCGTTGCCGACCGACTGCTTCGCACCGCGCTGTGCGACGTGATGGTAATTCCGTATAGGCCAGCCGTGTTGAGGCTCGCTACGCGTACTGCTGGCGCATCTGACAAACTAAGTGCTGTTCCCGTCCGCCGCAACATCACCGCTGTGCCGAGCTTTGTTCCGGTACAGCGCTGCCTGAAGGAGCATGATGGCGGTGATCGGCGCGCTCATGCTCACGAATAGGGTGATCAGCAGTTCGTGGATGATCGGACGCCCAGTGACCGCAGAAGATACAAGCATTGAAGCGATCAGAGTTGCGCCGGCCGCAACTGTGTTCGTCATCGACGGCCCGTGCATTCGTGAGAAGAAATCCGGCAGGCGCAACAGTCCAAAGGAACCGATGAGCGTCGTCAGGCCGGCGAGTACGAGCAATCCGGTTCCCGGAATTGTCACCCAGAGCGGTAGTGTGGCCGCGGTCATGGTTCGACTACCTCACCCCGCAGCAGGAATCTTGCAAGTGCCACCGTCCCGACGAAACCGAACAGCGCAATTAACAGCGCCATATCGAAATACGCTGTCGACCGCGAGCTTATTCCGAGCAATAGCAACATCAGCATCCCGTTCATATATATGGAGTCGAACGCAAGTATCCGGTCCTGAGCCGCCGGTCCGATGAACAAACGTACGATCCCATTCAACATGGCGATTGCGATGCAGGCTTGCGCAAACCACAAGGCATAACCGAACACGGCGCTCATTCGAAGATCCTCAGCAACCGCCGCTCGTATCGCTGCTTGAACGAACGGATCCACTCGTCTTCATTTCTGATGTCAAGCATGTGCAAACGGAGCACCCGGCCGTCCGTCGCTACTCCTGCCCAGGACGTTCCAGGTGTCGAGGTCACAATGACTGCCAGAATCGCCAGTCCGTGCGGATCGCTGAGCTCGAGAGGAATGTCGATAAAGCCGCTGCGAACCTGCCGATTGCGCGTCAGTCCAAGGACGACGCGTGCAACCCCGAGGTTTGAGAGGACGATGTCCACCAGCAGTGTGGCTACGAGCGGAATGGCGAGATGCACGTGACGCAGGCGTGGCCGCACCGGTCGCAGTTGTGCAATCGCGAGTACGAGTAGCAGCGCCAAGACCGTGCCAAACGCGATCGACACCACGCTCAGCTCTCCGTTGAGCAGCAGCCAGATCCCGACGAGTGTGACGGTCAAGTAAAGTGGCACCTGTCTCATGGAGCAGCCTCCCTCGTGCCATTCACGACCCGAATGTAGACGTCCGGTGAATGCAGTGATCGCGCCGCCGAATCGAGATAGGTCATGACTGGGCCGATCCCTGCGGTCATCGCCACTGAAAGCAGGATGAGGAATGCCGCCGGACCCGCCTCGATGATGCGCAGCCGCGGCGTTGTCCTGCCTTGCGAAGTCCAGAAGAGACGCAACCCGCCGCGAGTCAGCGCGATCATCGTGGCAACGCCCGTCGCGATCAGGGCCGCGCAGAATGCCCAGGCATGCCAGCCAATTCCAGCGTCGGTACTGTGACCGACGGCAGTGCGCAGCAGGGCGAACTTTGCGATGAAACCAGACAGCGGCGGCAGGCCCGCCACGAGCAGCGCGCAGCAAATGAACGCCATTCCCAGAAATGCCATGGCTGCGGGAATGGCGATACCGACCTCGTCTTTCGGGGAGAGCGGGTCCTGTGGGGTGATGTCGAAACCAACGTAGGTGATGTCGGGCAGCGGCGCAACGTCGGCAGCTTCGCGTATGCGATGAGTGCGTGTCCGCTGCGCGAGACCATTCACCATGAAGAACGCACTGGTTGCCAGCACGGAGCTCACCAGGTACAGGATCACCGGTCCTGTCAATGCGTCGACCCGTAGGCCCAGAGCCATGAATAGCAAGCCAGTCGAAGTCACGACGCAGTAGCTGACGATGCGGCCTAGCTGCCGCGACGCCAGCATGCCCACGACCGCGTATGCGATGGTGGCCGCGCCGCCGTAGAAGAGTCCGACATCTATGAACGAAGTCTCCGCATTACCAGCGGCCAGCACAGTGCCCACGCGCAGCACGGCGTACACGCCCACCTTTGTCAACAATGAGAACACGGCGCCGATTGGTGAGCTTGCTGCCACATAGGTTGCCGGCAACCAGAAGTTCAGCGGCCATGCACCTGCCTTGATCAGAAATGCAACGCCGAGGATGGCCGCGCCCGACTCGAAGAGCGCGCGGTCGTGAGGTGCAAGGAGCATGATGCGGCCGGCGAGATCCGCCATATTGAGCGTGCCGGTCATCCCGTAGATCATCGCGACGCCAATCAGGAACAGGAACGACGCGACCAGATTCACTGTGATGTAGTGCAAACTCGCTTTGACTCGGCCGACACCGGAGCCATGCAGAAGCAGTCCGTAGGAGGATGCGAGCAGCACTTCGAAGAAGACGAACAGGTTGAACAGATCGCCTGTCAGAAAGGCGCCGTTCAGACCCATCAGCAGGAACTGGAAGAGCGAATGAAACGCTGGCGCTACGCGATCCCAATAAGCCAGGGAATACACGAGCGACGAAAGCGCCACCAGCGAAGTCAATAGAAGCATGAGCGCTGATAGCCGGTCGACGACGAGCACGATTCCGAAGGGCGCAGGCCAAGACCCGATCGCGTAGACGCCGACGCCCTCAGTCCATACGTCCGGCATGGCGTCTGTCGTCATGTACAACAGTGTGAGTGCTGCAGCCGCCTGCACGAGCACCGAGGCTAACGAGAACATGATTCTGGCGCCGCGACGCTCGCCGAGAAACAACTGCATCGCTCCCACCAGCAGTGGCGCCAAGATGGGAACGATCAGCATGTGCTCCAGCAGCGCGATCACGAATCAGGCTCCTTGCCGTCGACGTGATCCGTACCCGTCAACCCGCGTGCAGCCATCAAGAGCACGAGGAACAGCGCAGTGGTAGCAAAGCTGATGACGATGGCGGTGAGAACGAGGGCTTGCGGCACGGGATCGGCGTACTGCGCGCTCTCAAGGGGCCGACCATCCAGGATCGGCGGGCGGTCGGTAACCAAGCGTCCCATTGCAAAGATGAAGAGGTTGACGCCGTAGGAGAGCAGTACCAGGCCCATGATCACCTGGAACGTGCGGGGCCGCAGGATCAGCCAAACGCCGCACGCAGTGAGTACGCCAATGGCGAGCGCAAGAATGAGCTCCATCAGCGATCCGCCTCTACGGCCGCCATGACCCGGATCTCGTCGCGCTCATCTGCGGACAACGACTTTCGAGACTGACGCAACGACTGGTGTGCAATCGCAATCAACATGAGGACGGTCGCTCCAACGACGACCATGTAGACGCCGAGATCGAACAGCAACACCGTCGACAGGTGCAGAGAGCCCAACACAGGAAGGGTGAGATCCCATTCGACGCTTGTCAGGAAGGGCGCGGCCACGAACCATGCCGCGACACCCGCGACACCCGCGGCAATCAGGCCGAGCGCAATCCAGTAGTGTGGATGTACGCGCAGTCGCGATTCCACCCAAAGCACGCCGCTCGTCATGTACTGAACGATGATGCCAGTCGCCATGACCAGGCCACCTACGAATCCGCCGCCCGGAGCGTTGTGACCTCGCAGTAGAAAATAAACGGAGACGATGCCTGCCACAGGCATGAGCATCCGGCCGACGACTGCCGGGATGAGCAGATAGCCGCCGGGCAAGCCTTCGCCGGATGCAAGCGCTGCGCGCGCCTCGTCTTCCCGCTGGGCGCGAGGGAGTTCGCGGCTCTCTGCCGCCGGACGGAAGCGACGCAGCAGTGCGTACACGGTCAGGGCCACGATGCTGAGCACGGTAATCTCACCGAAAGTGTCGAAACCTCGAAAGTCGACGAGGATCACATTCACGACATTGCGTCCGCCCGCGTCCGGCAGCGCGTGCTCGAGGAAAAAGGGTTTCAGCACTTCAACTGGCGGACGCAGCATGATTACAAGTGCGAGGCCGGTGATGCCGGCTCCTGCAATGATGGCCACCACCAGATCCCGCGCGCGACGCGCGCGTGCCTTGAGCGACTTACGACGTAGTTCGTCGAGCTGGGTCCGCCGCGGCATCCACCGCAATCCGAGCAGCAGCAGCACTGTCGTGACGACCTCGACGGAAATCTGCGTGAGCGCCAGGTCTGGCGCCGAGAACCAGGCGAATGTCAGACAGGTTACCAAGCCCGCGCCACCGACCATGATGAGCGCGGCAAGGCGGAGATACTTCGCCTGCGTGGCTGCCCCGATCGCACACGCTGCGCCGATGAGCCACAGCAAAACGAAGACTGCATCGACGTGCGTCAGGCCCGGCCCGAGCGGCAGACTGCTGCCCAGGAGCGGCGCTGCAGCTGTAGCAAGCGTGACGACTACGATCAGTAGCAACTGAGATTGGAGGCGGCGCGACGATATCAATCCACTCACGCGCTCGCACCCCCGAATGATCAGGACCATCATCACATCGAAAGCACGCTTGCCATCGAAAGGCGGCCGCCACGATGCCGTAGGCATCGCACGTTCCCTGCGACGGAAGAGGACTGCGTAGATGAAACTGCCGCCGGCGAGTGCGAGCACACTCATGAGCAGAGGGGTGGTGAAGCCGTGCCAGATCTTCAGGCTGAACTCGGGCGTGCCACTGCCGAGGATCGATGTCACCGCGAGGCGCAGAACGGGTCCGATCGTCTGTTCGGGCACTATGCCAACCAACAGGCACGCAAGAACCAGCAGTGCGCTCGGCGCCAGCATTCCGCGTGTCGGCTCGTGCGGCGCTCGCGGCAGGTCGCCAGTTGCGCGCCCGAAGAACACGCTGTGGACGAAGCGAGATGAGTACGCCACGCTGAACATGCTTGCCAGCGTAGCGATGGCAGGCAAGCCAATCCGGACCAGCGGCCCTTGGCCGGCGAAAATTGTCTCCGCAAAGAACATCTCCTTGGAGAGAAATCCATTCAGCAACGGGACACCTGCCATTGCGGCGGATGCGACCAGCGCGACGCCGGCGGTGATGGGCATCGCTTGCGACAGACCGCTGAGTCGTCGCATGTCACGCGTCCCTGTTTCGTGATCGACGATGCCCGCGGCCATGAACAGCGAAGCCTTGAATGTGGCGTGGTTCATCATGTGGAAGACGGCGGCGACCAGTGCTAGAGCACTGTTCATCCCCAGTAGCAGCGTAATGAGTCCCAGGTGGCTGATCGTCGAGTACGCCAACACTGCCTTGAGGTCACGCTGAAAGAGCGCTGCAACGGCTCCGAGCAGCAACGAGCTCAACCCGAGTGTGCACAGGATCCAGAACCATTCGGACGTGCCAGCGAGCGCAGGCCAGAGGCGTGCCAGAAGGAACACGCCGGCTTTGACCATCGTCGCGGAGTGTAGGTACGCCGATACCGGCGTGGGTGCCGCCATCGCATTGGGCAACCAGAAGTGAAAGGGAACCTGCGCGCTCTTGGTCAGTGCGCCCAGGAGAATAAGCGTCAGTACGACTGGGTAGTGCTCGTGCGCTCGAATTTTGTCGCCGCTGGCCAGGACCGTGTCGAGGTCGAATCCGCCGGCGATGCTGCCTAGCCACACCAGGCCCAACAGCAAACACATTCCGCCAGTGGCCGTGACGATGAGCGCCATCCGTGCGCCACGCCTGGCGTCGGCACGGTGATACCAGTAGGCGATCAGCATGAACGATGTGAGGCTCGTCAGCTCCCAAAAGATAACGAGCTGGATCAGATTGCCCGACAGCACCGTACCGAGCATCGCGCCCATGAACGCCATCAGGAAGCAGAAAAACCTCGGGACCGGATCCTGGGGCGACATGTAGTAGCGTGCGTACAGCACCACCAGCACGCCCATGAAAGCGACGAGCAATGCAAACAACCATGCGTAGCCGTCCATGCGCAGGTACAGCTCGAGACCCAATTGCGGAGCCCAGCTCAGGCGCTCGCGGATCACGCCCTCCGCGCCGGTCACGTTGGAATACAAGCGGACGAGCAGCGTCGTGCAGATGAGAGTCACCAGACCGCTCAGCCAACTCGCCGCGTTGCGCGCATTGGCGGGTAGAAAGGCCGCGACCAGCGCCCCTGCGAAGGGCAGCAATACAATCAGACTCAAACTCATGATCGGCGAAGTATCGCATAGCACGATTTGAAACCTGCGCCCGCGGCAGGTTGCCGTTCGGGCCCGGCGCGCTCACGATTGCGGGGTCGTATCACCCAATTCGGGCACCTCTGGAGCGACCCATGGTGAGCCCCATCCGCACTGTTGTCGCCGCGAGCGACTTCTCCTTTTCCGCGCATCGAGCGGCCCGGCGTGCGGGAGTGCTTGCAAAGGAGCATGGCGCTTCGTTGCATCTCTTACACGTGATCGATAGCTCGCCAGTCCAGACGCTGATGCGCCGCTCGCCAGCACTCGATGTGGACCCAGCACTGCGGCTCGACGCCGAGCGTGCACTCGCTTCGCTTGCCGCCGACATCGTCGCCGCCGGCGGCGTCGTCAATGACCCGTTCCTGCGAGAAGGCCGAGTGATGGAGGAGATTCTGGCCGCCACAGCGCGCAGCGACCTGATCGTCCTGGGCCCGCGCGGTGTGAATCCGATCCGCGACTTCATCATAGGTTCTACTGCCGAGCGTATGGCGCGGATGATCGAGTGCCCCATGCTGGTGGCAAAGCAGGACCCGGACATCCCTTACGAGAACGTACTCGTGCCGGTCGACTTCTCCGATTACTCCGCACCCGCGCTACGGTTCGCATCCGAGGTGGCGCCCGACGCGACGCTGCATGTGTTGCATGCGCTCGATTCTTCTCTGACTGGAAGGTTGCGGAGCGCGGGTGTCAGCGACGAGGGGATCGATGCTTATTCCGATGAGCTGCAGCGGGAGGCGAACGCTAGCATGGCGGAGTTGACTGCCGGCCTGAGCGAACGCACGGTATTTAAGACCGTGCAGATCGGCGACGCACGCGTACTCATCAAGGAGCGTGCTGCCGCGACTCGATGCACGCTGATCGTGATGGGAAAGCAAGGAAGGTCGTGGCTGTCAGAGCACATTCTGGGCAGCGTGACCCGCCTCGTATTGGAGCGGGCCACCTGCGATGTAGTGGTGGTGCCTCACCGCTGAGTGATTCACGCACCCGATTCAATCCTCTGGCGGCAGAGCGAGCCGAACACGCACGATGAAGTCATGGAATTCCTTCACGTGTTCGAGTCCCCAAACACGGATTCACACCCGTATCCACGCTCACGCTCTTGTGCCTTGAATCTTCGAGTGGCGCGTGGGGTATCCATATTAGATGAGGCGCCGATACCGCCAGAAATACCCCAAGTCACATCGGCATCCCCACGTACGTCTTCGCCCCGCACCCTTTTGGTCGATGGCTTTCGTCCCCTCATGCTTTCCTAATCGGCCCTCGGTCGTTCGGTAACGTGCACGCTGGAGGCCCCTCGATGGCGGCGCCCGACAAAGTCTTCCAGCAGACCTACACCTGGTACAAGACATCGATCGACCGGCTGCTCGCGGCCAGCGCCATACCGGCAGGTGAACAGCCTGCGGTCGGGAAGATGATCTGGCAGATGCTCGGCGTGCTCAATCCAGCGGCACCGCCAGCGAATCCGGACCTCGCAGACTTCAAAGACAACGGTGCGGCCGCTGACTCTCTCGCCATCGCGTGCCAGGTGGTTGCGGAAACGCTTGCTGCACTCGGGTATGTGAAGCAGGCGGTCGACGGGCTCGGCGGTGGCAACCCTGCCTCAGCGCTGGCGGTCGTCGGTCCGGTGATGCAGCAGATCGATCGCCTCACGCAGCTGCAGGCGAACAGCCGTTACCCGAGTGCGTTCTCGATCGGCAAGATGCTGCTGATGCTGACGGGTGATGCGCAGGCAAATCCTGCGGCTGGACACGAGGCGGACAAGCTCGCGACACTGCTGGGTGCGAACTCGGCGGCCGACCTTGCCAGCGCACAGTCCGCGATTGGCATCGTCGCACTGCTGGTCGGCAGCATGATCGATCGTTCGTTCACGGCGCCGTCAGCGAGTGCGGCAGCGGGTTTCATCCAGCAAGTCATCCCGTCGTTCGCGGGAAAACCGACGTTGGCGCTGGCCGCGCCGGGTGGGTTGAACGGATCGCTGGCTTTCGATGTGGGGCCGCCGAGTGCGATCAAGGCATCGATCGCGCTGGCGTTGAATCGCTCGCAGCCCATCGACGGCACGGGTATCGAGCTCGCGTTCACGGCCAATGCCGGCGTGGATGTACTCGTGCCGGTCGCGCCGCCCGGAGGTGTTGCTGTCAGCGGTGCGTACGCGATCGGCCTTGATCTCAAACGCAAGGGCAATGCGCTCAGGATCGGCAGCGACGCGCTAGGTGTCACGATCTCGATCGACGAGCTCGGCGTATCGTTGAAGCTTGCCAACGGATCTCCGGCGCTGCAGTTCTTCGCCAACGGCACCAAGGTCGTCATCAAGCCCTCGGACAGTTTCCTCAAGCTCATCCTCGGTGACGGCATCACCATCGGGCTCGATGTTGCCGCGCAGGCTGACGTCGCCGGCAAATTGCGTCTCATCAATGGCACGGGCCTGCATGCGAGCCTCCCAGTGCCGACCCTGCCAACAGGTCCGTTCGATCTGCAGCTGATCAACGTCGGTCTCGATCCGCAGGGCGGCAGCTTCAGCAAATTGGCGGTCGAGGTCTCGGCATCGTTCGGCGTCTCACTCGGCCCGTTTGCCGCGTCCGTCGATCGGCTCGGCGTATTGCTCAAGCTCGACCTTGGCGGCGGTGCGCCCATTGCTTTCGCTTTCAAGCCGCCGAATGGTATCGGCCTGTCTCTCGACGCAGGCATCGTCAAGGGTGGCGGCTACCTGGGAGTCGATGAGAACGGCTACGCCGGCGTGCTGGAACTGAAACTCCTGGCTGTCGATGTCAAAGCGATCGCGTTGCTCAACACGCATTCGGAAGCGGGTTTCTCGCTGCTGTTGCTCATCTTCGGACAATTCCCCGCAATCCAGCTGTCCTTCGGTTTCACGCTCACCGGCGTGGGTGGCCTGATCGGTGTGCAGCACACAGCGAGTCCGCCGTCGTTGTCGCAGGCCTTGAGTGCCGGCCAGCTCGATGCGGTGCTGTTTCCCGACAATCCGGTGGCCAACGCGCCGCAGATCATCAACACGCTACGCACGATGTTCCCGGTCAGAGCCGGCGGCTTCATCATCGGGCCGATGCTCGAGCTAGGCTGGGGCACGCCCAGCTTGGTGGCAGTGCGTCTCGGGCTGCTCGTGGAGGCAAACCAGTTCACGTTGCTTGGCCAGGGCGTCGTCGCGTTGCCGCCATTGATCTCGGCGGATCTGGCGCTGCTGTACCTGCGGCTCGACTTCGTCGGCTCGGTGGTGTTCGACCCGCTGAGCATTGCGTTCGATGCCAAGCTGATCCATTCGCGCGTCGCCTTCATATCGATCTTCGGCCAGTTCGCGTTCCGGGCGCGCTTCGGCGACAACCCGACGTTCATCATCAGCGCCGGCGGCTTCAATCCGCACTTCAAGGAGATTCCTTCCGATATTCCGTCGCCCTTCGAGCGCGTCGGCATGAGCTACGACATCGGCATCGTCGGCATCTCCTTCAAGGGTTACTTCGCAATCACCTCGGCAACCGTGCAGACCGGCGCCGAGCTGCGCGCCTGGGCCGACGTCGGCATCGCCAGCATCGCCGGCGGCATCGGCTTCGATGCGCTGTGCTATCTGGTGCCGAAGTTCTATTTCGAAGTCGACGTCTTTGCCTATCTCGACGTGCACGTCTTCGGTATCGACTTCGCCTCCATCCATCTCGACGGCACGCTGGCCGGCCCCGGTCGCTGGCACATCGCTGGCAACGCCGAGGTGCACACGCCGTGGCCGCTGCCGGATTTCTCGTTGCATATCGACGAGCACTTCGGCACTGATGTGGCTACGCCGCCGGTAACCGTCAACGTTGCCGATCTGCTGCACCAGGAAATCGAGAAGATCGCCAACTGGAGCGCGCAGCTGCCTGCAGGCGGCAACAGCTTCCTGAGCCTGGCGAAGATCGACGCTGGCGCCAACCTGCTGGCACATCCGCTCGGCACGCTCACTTTCCAGCAAAAGCTCGTGCCGTTCGAGCTGCACCTCGACAAATCGAGCGGCAGCAAGATCAGCGGTGCGAACGAGTTCGCAGACGGCGCACTCGTGCTCACCCAGGACGGAACGCCGACGTCGGTTGGTACCGCCGCCGCGCAGGCGATGAGCGACTTCTTCGCCGCGGCGCAGTTCATCGAAATGTCGCAGGCCGACCGGCTCTCCAAGCCGTCGTTCGAGTCGTACACGGCGGGCTATCGGCTGGGGAGCGAAGACTTCGATATGGGCGAAATCCTGCCTGAGGATCTGCGCTACGAAGAAGCCGACCTGGGCGAGTTGCCGCAACCCAAGCTGCTGCGTCGCAGGGCCGGCGATGCGTATCTCGAGATCACCCATGGCATCACGATGAGCTTCGGCGCTGCAGGCCGCTCGCCGTTGCGTGACCGGGCGTTGAGCCAGCCTGCGCAGGCTGCCGCTCTGCGAATCTCGGCTGCGCCCGTGACGGTAGCCGACAAATCGACGCTCACGGTAACCGCGGGAGGACGAACGTTCACCAGCGTGTGGCGTGCGACGCAGGCGCGCGACGCAGTCACCTCTGCCCGGACCGAAAGCCTTCACGTCGTTGAACTTGTGGAGCTACCGGCATGACCATTCCGTATCGCTTCATGCCATGGACGCGCCGCGGACTGGCACGTGCGCACGCGAATCCAGATGCACCGAACGGCGCGCTGCAGGCGCGCCCTCGCATCAAGGTTGGCTTGCAGCTGCAGGCCAAGCAGGACGGCGCCGGTGTGACCGCCGTTTCGGGCAACGTTGACCTGACACTCTACGGACCGGCCGATGTGGTCGGTTTCGATCAACGTCTGATCGTGCGCACCGAACCGCGCGCGAATATCACCGACTTCGAACCGAATTATCTTGCCGCGATCGACTTCGATCCCCCGGACTTTCCGTGGATGCTGACACCGGCGCGCGCCAACGCCACCGGTCATCTGCGTCCATGGCTGGTGCTCGTGGTGCTGGAGCGTTCAAAGGTTGGACTACCGGCCTTGCGCAGCGGCCGTCCATTGCCCTCGATCAGCCTGACTGCAGCGCAAGTGCAGAGCGAGCTGCCGGATCTTGCGGAGTCGGCGTTGTGGGCGCATGCACAGGCCGTCTCCAGCGTGGATGCGAGCAACCAGGGTGCTGCCGCGCTGGCGCTCTCTGCGGAGCTGCAGCAATTGCCGGAGCGCAATATCTCGCGTCTGATCTGTCCACGTCGATTGACGCCCCGTACCGCCTACATTGCCTGCGTCGTGCCGGCGACCGACGGTGGACGACTGCGTGGTCTGGGCCAGCCTGTGACCCTGGCTGGGCTGAGTCCCGCATGGTCACAGCAGGCACCGAACGATATCGAATTGCCGGTCTTCTTCTCCTGGACGTTCTCGACCGGGCCGGTGGGCGACATCGAAACCCTCGCGCGACGACTGCGCACGCCGGCGCAGTACGGTGGCGACGCCGATCTGCTCAACAAGTTACGCGCGATCGGCCAGCGCGACGTGTATGTCGACGGCGATCACCTGCTCTTCGACGGACCAGCGCCGGGCCAGACAGTGTTCGAAGGCGCCATGGTCGCACTCGGCTTCACGCCGGCCGAGGCCAATGCCCTCTACACGGGCAAGCTCGCCGAAATTCTCAATAGCGGCGCAAACAATATTGCGAACGGCACTGAAGCTGCAGCGCACGTGCCGACGCTTGCACCGCCCATCTACGGGGAGTATCCGGCGAAGCGTCACACCGTCAACACAGGCAAGGTCTCTGCGCATTGGCTCGAAGGTCTGTCGTTGCAGCCGCGTTATCGACTGGCGGCAGGGTGGGGCGCGGAAGTCGTGAGGCAGAATCAGGACGAATTCATGCAGGCGGCATGGGAGCAACTCGGCGATGTGCTCGCGGCTGAACGGGCGTTTTCGCTCGCGCGCCTGGCGCGCGATGTACTCAAGCGCATCGAGGTGCGTCACTTGGCGAAACTCTCGCCCGATCGCGTGCTCGCCGTCATGTCACCAGCACGTGCGCGCGTCGCGGTCGCTGCCGGGCAGTCGCTGTACGGACGCATTGAGAGCGCGACGCTGCCACAGCAGGTCTTCGACGGATCGATGCGCCGTCTCTTGAGTCCGCGTCGCGCTGCGCTGACGAAGCCGCGTTGGCGCCAGCGCGACCTCGGCATCGCATCGGTTACCACGCAGGTGACAGCTCTGGTCGACAATTTCGCCAACGCATCGAAACGGCTCGCGATCATCGATCCAAACCGCTTCGTGCCCGATGGCATTCTCGGGAGTATTTCCTACGACAAGGTACCGTTGCCGGGTGATCTGGCCACAGTGGTGGACCTGATGCCGTATACGGGCCTTGCGTCCTCGATGACTGGGGCGCAGATCAAGGCGATCCAGGAGGCCAACGCAACGGCGCGCAAGCTGGCAGGCGCCATGAAGAAAACCGCCCCGCCGCTGGGCGATGTGTCGCGTTCGGGCCTGTTGACCGAGACGCATGCGATCCGCATCGCAGAGTTGCAGAGCCGTGCCGGTGGACCGCTGGTCGGTGACCTGGGACGTTTGATCCAGCAACTCAGCAAGGGCGCGGCGCAGGGAGTGTTGCTATCGGCGGTACAGGGCGCCGTCATTGGCCAGGCGTTGCGCATTGATCCGCGCACCGGAGTGATCAAGCCGATCGGCAGTCCGGTGCGCGCCTTGCCAGCCGGAAGGTTCGAACGAATGACGCGCACGTCCGGCGTGTCGCTGCAGGCGATCACCAGCGTTCCACTGAAAACGTTGAAAATCCACGGCAGCGCGTCAGTGTTCAACACGTTGCCGCTATCGACGCTCGGGCGCGGCGTCGACCGTCTGCATATCGACGTCGGGCGCGCCGGCCGATTCACGCGAGTCGCGCCCGCAGCCAGCGATGCGATACCGACCATCACCGTGCCGCCGGCGGTGAAGGACCGCACCACCCTGGCTCGCTATGCCGAGGCTTTCAAGGACTATGGGCGCGTCGTCGCGCCGCCTGCATCGTCGATCGTTCCGCTCGAGGCAGTGGACTTTGCGATCGCCGCCAATGCCACTCAGATGCGCACGCGCATCGATGCAGATCGAACCGTGCCGGCCCGTCTTGCGAGTACCTTGAGCCTTGGATCCCAAGCTGTCAGCTGGGCCGACGGCGCCATGACGAATGCATTCATCAGGGCGACGCTAGAGGACGAGCTGCTCGGGCAGCTGCGTTACGTGATCCCGCGCACCTTCGATCGCGTCATGGCGTTCCCGCATCTGCCGATCCCGCTGTCGCGGAAGCTGGAGAAGCTGGCGCCGGATGTGTTTCTGCCGGGAGTCGGCGTGCTGCCGAACGACTTCATCATGGCCGTGAAGACGAATCCGCGCTTCGTCGAAGCGCTGATGATTGGCGCCAACCACGAGATGGGTCGCGAGATGCTGTGGCGGGGCTTGCCCACCGATCAGCGTGGCACGCCGTTCCAGCATTTCTGGCAGCGACTCGACGGCAAGACGGACATCGAGTACATCCATCAGTGGAGCGCGTTGCCGCTCGGTTCTCAACCTGGCAGCACAGAGATGACCGTGCTGTTATTCCGCGGTCGACTGCTGGAGCGATTCCCCAACCTGTCGATCTACGCGTATCCGCTCAAACCTCAGGAGAAGCGTCCCGGGCAGGGCACCGGCGAGATGGTTCCCGCCAACGCTGTCATGCCCGTGCTGCGCGGCCACCTGCTTCCCGACATTACGTATGTCGGCTTTCCCATCGAGCCTGAGGTGATGGACACCTATTTCTTCATCGTCGAGGAACACATGACCGAGCCGCGCTTCGGCTTCGACGAGCGTGTGGGCAATGGACAGAACAGCACCAGTTGGCAGGACGTCGACTGGGTCGACATCGAAGTCGATCCCGGCAGTCATTTTGGATTGCAGGCACTGCAGAAGGCGCAGGCCGCGGCACGTCCACGTTGGGATGATCCGCACGCGGCCCTGGTCGCCGACGCAGTATTGCAGCGGCCGTTCCGCGGCTACTGGCGCGGCGCGGCCCTGAAGACTCCAGGCGTCTGACGCGGAGGCATCCATGCCACGTCTCGACATCGACTTGGGACAATTCGCAGCGACACGCCGCGAACTCGAACAGCTCGCGACGCAGCAGCGCAGTGCCGACGCGGAGGTGACCGGTGCCAGACGCGCACTGGAGTCTGCAGTCCGTGCTGGCGCTGATTCCACGAGCACAGCGTCGTTGCGCGATCGTCTCGCTGCGGTGCTGGCCGAGCGCAGCAGCATTGTCGAGCGGCGCCGGGTGCTCAATCGTGCGTTCGATGATCTTGCCAACGGCGCATTGGCGGGGCGCGATCCTGCTGCTCTGGTTGCCGGTCTCGACGGCCGGCAACCGATTGCCATGCTGCCGATGCGTCTGGAGACGCGCTACATTTCCACGCCGAATACGCCGGCGGTGCTGCGCATCCGCATCTATCCGGACGACATCAACACGATCGATCACGAGCCGACACCGACGGCCACGGAGCTGGGAGCGAGCAAGACCTACTGGCGCGCGCGCTTCGCGCACGACGACGACGAGGCGGCCCGCATCGAGAGAGACCTCACGTCGTCACATGGCCGTGGCCGCACCAAATGGCTGCTGCGCATCCTCACGCCGACCAACGCAGTGCCAGCCGCGGGCGTGCAGGAAGATCCCGTCTTCGAACCGCAGGAAACCATCGACAGTCTCGCGAAGACCACGCGCGCGGTGCTGTTGCCGGAACGCTTCTGCGCAATCGGCTATGCAGCCGGCCGCCGCGAAGTATTCCGTGTCTGGGGCAATACGATTCCCGACGAGCTGATTCTGACGCCCGACTGGCTCGCGACCGACAATCCCGAAGCGCTGCTCGGTGGCGATCGCGCCTGGATGGTCGACTTCGATGCCGCAGTCGCGAAGGGCATGGCCATCGAAGTCACGCAGGCGCAGATCATGCCGTCGCCGCTGGGCGCCCCGTTCAACCTCGGCAGCGGTACGCTGGATCGGCTGGTGGTGGTCGGATTCGAATGGACCCGGAGCGCTGCCGACAGCGCCGCGGATTTCACCGATCTGCTTGCCGCGCATCGCGACTCGACCGGTCTCGCGTTCGCCGCGCTCGGCACGCCGACCAACAACACTGAAACAGCGCCAGCGGGCTACAGTTCCAGCGCCAACAAACTTCCCGCGCCCGCGACGCCGAACAACGGCCCCGAAGATCAGGACGCTCTGCAACTGTTGACCTGGGCGATGGGCATCGATCCGCAGACGCTGCCCGCCGACAACATCGAGAACGCGCATCTCACCGACCAGCGCACCGCGTTGCACATGATGAATGTGCTGTGGCGTGGGACGTTTGGCGACTACCTGCTGGAAATGTGGAACCCGTACGCCAACGGCAAGGAGTTGCTGGATGCGACGAAGATCTATGCGCTGCGCCGCTACGCAGTGTCTTACGTGCGGCCGACCGGCGCGCTGCCCATCCTGCGAACCGACAAGCAGCCGTATGGGATTCTGCCGCTGGTCGGCAAACGTTTCGTCGGCGCCGCGGATTCGGTCGTAGAGACCGTGCTCGGCAAGGTGCTCGCCGTGCTGCGGCCCATGTGGGAGCTGGCCGCCGGCAACGTGCCACGATTGAGCGACGGCGACGTCGACAAGGCGAAGGACATCATGCAGACCGCCGCGTGGTCGCAGACCGCGTTCTATCGAGACAAGGACTGGAAGAACGTTTGCATGCAGCCGACGCCGTTCAGTCCAGCGCAAGGCCCGGCCCGTATCCAGGTCGTACAGAACGTGATGTCTGCGCTCGGGGCGTTCAACAGCTGGGACGTTCACATCGGTTACTGCAACGATTTCCTTCCCGATCCGCCGTACGAGCCGGGCTATCTGGCCGGTGTGCCGTGGGTGCTCGCGGATGCGAGGGATCCCGGCAAGGAGGCGAGTGACGATACGAATTTCACGCCAGCGAACAACTACCTCGCAGCCATCGCCACCGCATCGATCCAGACCCCTGCTGCCGGTAAGGCGGTGCTTGATGCGTCTCAGGCCGGACCTGCATTGCTGCAGTCGCTTGCCGCCTACTCGGTGCAGAAGGAACAGGGCGATGCCGTCGATCGATTTCTGATCACGAGTACCGCCGTGAGCGCCGCGCTCTCGCGTGCAACATCGATGATGCCTTACGTCGAGACGGTTGCCGAGAACGAAGCCATGTTCACGGTGCAGACGCCGAAGGAACTGGCGAACGTCGTGGTCCCCTCGATCACGGGTCGCGCGACCCTGGGCGAACACGTCGCCAGCACTCTCAACGCGCAGATACCGCCGGCGCCGAAGGGTTCGTCGTGGCAGGCAGCCACCACCTTGTTCGACGGCGTGCGCCGGATCTTTCCGCAGACGCGCGATCTGGGAGCGGTGAAGCTCAGTCTCGACTACTTATCGACGCGTACGGTGGGGGAGCTCAACATCGCCTTCCGCTCGACACTGGACGCGTTCTCGTATCGCCTCGATGCATGGATTGCAGCGCGCGCCAATCGTCGACTGGAGCAGATGCGTGCGGCCAACCCGACGGGCCTGTATATCGGCGGTTACGCGTGGGTCGAAAATCTGAAGCCTGACGCGCGTCCGCAGAGCGAAGGTTTTCTGCTCGCGCCATCGCAGGCGCAAGCCGCGAGTGCGACGATCCTGCGCAGCGGGTTCATGGCCAATCACGAGCAGGGCGCTTTCGACATCTTGCTCGACTCGAAGCGCACGCGCCGCGCACTCGACATCCTGCAGGGGTTGACGCGTGATCAGCCCCTGGCTGCGCTCTATGGCTATCGCATCGAGCGCGCGCTACGAGACCGTCAGCTCGCCAAGTTCATCTGGCCACTGAGGCTTGCATACCCGTGGCGCGCCGGCAGCGCTGCCGAAACAAACGAGCCAACAGAATCGATCGGGGCGCGCGATGTCGTCGATGGTGTCGCGCTGCTGGCGGATTGGGAAGCCGCGCCGGGACAGGTCTTTGCGAGGCTCAAGGCGTCGTTGAATACCCTGCAGCCGCCGGCCGCTGCGCCGGGTCCGGACGAGCAACCGGTCATCAGCGCGATCATCGCCGATGCGGTTGATCTCGCCGACAGCGTCAGCGACCTGCTGCTCGCCGAAGGCGCGTATCAGATCGTGCAGGGCAATCCTGTGCGTGCTGCCGCAGCGATGGCGGTCGCAGACAAGCAATCTCTGCCGATCGAAACGCAAGTCGATCGCACGCCGCGCGGCGGCGCGAGCTACACGCAGCGCGTCGCGGTGCTCTGCCCCGACGCGGCAGAAGGTTGGCCCGAGGATCGCCGCTCGCGCGCCGAGCCAGCAGTGAATGCCTGGATCGCCAGCATACTGGGGGATCCGTCGCGTTATCGCTTTACGGCGCGGGTGCACCGCGTGGATGATGCGGGAAATCCATTGATCGACGCGCTGCCTCTGATCGCCACTTGGCGTGATCTTGCGATCTCGCCTTTGTCCGCCGTGATGTTGGCCGAGGGCGTCGGCGCTCAGCGGATCGCGGATCAGGCGCAGACCGGGTTTCGCGGCGTCGTCGCTGCAGCATTGATCGCCAAACTCGCAGACTCGAGCAACGTCAGCGGCCTCGACATCGCACCGGCGGACGATGATCCTGCATTCCTGGGTCTCGCACACTTCGAAGCCCTGGCGATGACTTTGAAAGCGCTGCTCGACAAGTCGCGCTTCGCAACGCGCAAGGACCTGGTGCGCATCGACGAGACGATCGAGGCCACGCTGCCTGAGATGGGCGAGTACTCCGGTGTGAATGTCGCAGACATCGTTGGTCGTGCCGATGCCATGGTTGCGGAGTTCGATGTTGCGAAGTCTGCCGTGCTGGCGAGCGTCGGAGCGGACGCATTGCTCGGCCAGCTCAGCGGCATCACCGACGTGCTGCCGCAAGCGGCCTGGCCTGCGCAGGTGTTTGCGATTGACGCCAGGGGTGCCGATCCTGGTATGCGCGACGGTCGTGCAGCGGAAGCAGTCACTGCCTTGCAGCCCATTCTCGATGCGATCAGTGCGGCGGTGCATGCGGATCCGCCGCTCGAGGCAGACCAGGTGGTGGCCACTGACGCGCAGCGTGCCCACCATGCGATTGATCGGTTGCGGCGCCTGTTCGGCAAGGACTTCCCGGTGCTGCCAAAGTTTTCCATCGCTGCCTATGCGACCGAGTTCAATGCATCGCTGGCTGAGCAGGGCGCACTGACCGTCACCGATCCCTGGCGCATCAACGGCTGGCTCACGCAGATCGGCCGTGTGCGCGAAGGCACGGATCGTCTCACCGCAGTGCTTTCGGCGCACGAAGCGCTGTGCGCACCGCTCGCGTCGGGCGATATGAAGGTCGTGCAGTTCCCGCATCGATCGGGGCAGGTCTGGGCTGCATTGCCGCAAGCATGGATCGAGAAGGAGGGCACGGCGTTCGACCCGAAGGACGTGCCGGAAGAATTGCGGGACTACCTTGCAGCCAGGCCCGGCACACCGTATCGCAATATTCAGCGCGCTGCGCCTTCGCTGTCCATCGTCCTGTATGCGCCAGGTGTGCAGGCGATCGAAGCGGAGCAAACCATTGCGGCTTTCGTCTGCGACGACTGGCCGGAGTTCATTCCCGATCCGTTCCAAACAGCAGCGATTGGCTTCCATTTCGACGCCCCCGGGGCGCGTCCGCCGCAGACCATCCTGCTCGCGCTGCCGCCGCAGGTTGCACAGGAGGCATGGAGTTTCGACGATGCTGTCGATGTGATCCACGAGGCGTTCGATCTCGCCAAGCTACGGGGTGTGCGGCCGCGCGATCTGGGTGGCGGGCTCGGCGCGGTACTGCCTGGAAATTTCCTGCCGCACACCTATACCGATGACTTGCCCAGCGTGCGCATGCTCGAACTGATGCGCGAAGCGAGAAAGAAGATGCTCTCGACCGAAGCGCGCGAAGTCACGTTGACGCTCGGCAAGGTGTGAGGGAAGAACCTGTGCGCTACGAACTCCTGAAGACCGCTGCATCGCAAAGGCTCGTCGGCGTCGCCAAAGTGCCGTCAATCACAGGCATCACGCGCCTGGAAACTCAACCCACCGCTATCAACCTTCAAGCGGGTCTGGCCGCACCGCTCGCCGATCCGTTGTGGATGCTGGCGCGCCAATGGCAGTTCAACGAGTTCCAGGGCGAAGATGCAGGCACACCGCTGCGGCTGAGCTTTCAGGTGCAGGGCACCAAGATCGACGCGTTCCGCGCGGGCGCCGATCCCAACGCGGTCTGGCAACCGATCGCCGACCACGACGTGCCGATCGAGACGCGTGTCGAAGCCGAAGCCGCCTGGTCAACACATCCGCGACTGCGCGGTGAGGCCGGCTTGCACGCGTTGCGCATGGCAAGTGCGCCGGTGCGGGCCGCACTGGTCGCGGCGTATCCGTTCACCCTCGCAGCGCCCACCGACTTCGATGCAGATCGCGCTGGACTGCTGTGGTCGACGCTGCTGAATTCGCGAACCATCGATGCGATCAAGCTCGCGAGCGAGTTGCGTCCACTGCTGGACGCCGAGGGCAATCTGACGGCGCTACCAGCGGCAATGGCACTTGGTGGCGGCGACGATGCAGGCGACGCGATGACGATGCTTGCTAAGTGGATCGCGTGGCTGGACGAGATGCTCTACGAAGGCGACGCCGCGCAGTCGTCATGGCTGCGCAATCGCATGGAGTATGCGTTTGCGCTCAAGGCGGGCGACACGAAGCTCGATGCCGCCGAATACACGGATGGCCACGTCGACTGGGAAGATTTTCAGGCTAGCGCCGCGCAGACGGTGGCTGAGCCGGTCCGGCAGACGTTCTCCGTCGCCTCACGTCACCCGACCCCGGTGCGTTATCCGGGCATGCCAGCCGAACGCTTCTGGGAATTCGAGGACGGCGCTGTCAATTTCGCGGGAGCCGAAGCCGGCGTCACCGACCTGCTGCGCATGAGCGTGACCGAGTTCGCGCTCACTTTCGGCAACGACTGGTTCCTCGTGCCGGTGCGGCTCCCCGTTGGCTGGATCCACCGAGTTTCTGACTTCGTGATCACCGACAGCTTTGGTGTGGTGGTTTCGGCCAACCCGATCCAGAACCCCGATGGCACGCAATGGTCGATGTACTCGATGACCTCCAATGTGAATCTGCAGGGCCGACTGCAGCACGCCATGTTCCTGCCCGACAGTCTCGACGGAGTGCTTGAAGGTGCGGTGCTCGAGGAAACGACGCTGGCGCGCGACGAGATGGCCAACCTTGCATGGGCCATCGAACACACGGTGCAAGGAACCTCGGGCGAACCGCTCGATCGCGAACTCGAAGCGCACGCGCTCGCATTTCAGCAGCATATCGCTTTCGATGGCGGCATCGAGAGTCCGCAACTCGTCTATCGCTTGCAGACACCGGTACCGGCGAACTGGACGCCGCTATTGCCCGTACGGGACACACCGCTGAACTTCAACGATCCGTTGTCGATCCGGCTCGCGCGTGCTGGCATGAAACGGTTCTATCCGGAAGCGAGCGTTGAGGTGATTGGCGCGGTCGATCCGAAGTACGTCGATTTCCTCGACCTGATCGATGCCCAGGACAACTTCATCAGCCGCGTCGATATTGGCGATGGCCTGCGCTCATACGTGTTCTACCCGCGCGGCTGGATGCTGCGCCGTGACCCGACACAGCCGATGGGCGACGGCGACACGCTGCTGATAGAGGAGGAGGAAGTGCCACGTATCGGCGCCACGCTCAAGCGGAAATTCCAATATGCGCGCAGCTGCGATGGGCGGACGTGGATGTGGATAGGTCGCAGCAAAGTCGCCGGACGCGGTGAGGCGCAAAGCGCGCTGCGGTTTGATGTGGCAGTGAAGCGTGAGACGCTGCGCTGAGCACGGAGGATTGCGGCGCACGCCACTTGTCATGAAGAGCTCGCCCTTAGCAGCGGCAACACACTGGGGCAGTAGCGCCTTCATCCAGATTGCCGGGCGATGGACACCAGACGCAACGAGAGGTGCAGCATGAGTGCAGCAACGCTGTTCAGCGATCGAGAATTCGCTGGTTGGGACGTGCCTGTGGATGAGGGCCGTACCCGATTCACAACTGGCTTCAACGACGCGGCTTGTTCGATTCGGGTGACGCCAGGCTACGTTGCGGTCTGGTTCGAGCACGCCAACGAGTACTTCGGTTGAGCGCACACCTCTGTCCAGTGCGTGGACGAACTGAATACCCCCGCTGGTACCCCACTACATTCGAACCTGTGGTTCTCGGGGACTTACTGTGCAGCGGTCGGCAAGCAGGCGATTGCATCCACCTCCAGCAGACAGCCGAAGTGCAGTTCGGCAACCGGCACGACTGTGCGCGCAGGTTTGATGGGGCCAAATACCTCTGCGTAGACGGAGTTGAACGTGCCCCAGTTTTCGATTCCCACGATGTATGCGGTGACTTTGAGCACGTGCTCGCGGCTCGTACCTGCCTGCTTCAACACTGCGAGAACGTTCTCGAGCGCCAAGCGCGTCTGTTCGCCGAAGTTGCCGCTCGGTGTTCGCGGCCCCGTGGGGGGCAACGGCAATTGTCCTGACACGAACACCAGGTTCTGCCAGCGGACGCTGGGGGAGTAGTGAGGGCTGACGGTCTGCATGAGTTTGGACTCCAGATAAGCGTAATGTCCGCGCGTTGACAGTTCGTTAGCTGCGCTTCGCGAAGAATGCCTCCGCACCAACCAACCGGCGGAGATTCAAGTGACAGCGCAATGGATACGCATCCTTCCCGGGCTCGTGCTCGCCTCGCTGGCGATTGCGGGCGCAACGCATGCCACGCCACAGGCGCCGTCGACTCGCGCTGTGTTGCCGATGGACGAAAACGCCTGGCATGACGGACCTCCGGGCTTGCCCGGCGGCAGCACGTTCGCGGTTATCGCCGGCGACCCTGCGCAAGCGGGGCCCTTCACGATCCGCGTCGAGCTGCCGCGCGGCTATCGCCTGCCATCGTATCGTCGTCCGCGCACCGAGAACATTGTCGTGCTCGTGGGCGCCGTCCAGGTCGGCGCACAGACGCTCACCTCGGGATCGTTCGTCCGCTTGCCAGCGAACGAGTGGCACTCGCTCAGCACACAGTCGGGCGCGACTCTGCAGATCTTCGGCGATGGACCGTTCGCGCTGAGCAACGGGAGATGATTGCTACCAGCCTGCGGGTATTCGTGCCCAGCGCGTCGATGCAGTCTCGGTCAGCACCACATATTCACCATGTTGCGCGGCCGTCGCGCACGCGTGATTGGGCAGGATGCGGAGCAACGAGCCGATCGACAGTGATGGCCAAGTCGCGGTGCTCGAAGCACGCACCTCGATCACGCCGTGCTCCTGGCTCAGCTGCGTCACGATCAGGTCGGGATAGGGCTGACCGGTGAGATCGCACACCAGACCGTATCCCTGATCGACGGGTTGACTGGCTGTGCCGCGATCCCTCGACAGCGCCATCCAGCCGGCATCGACAATGAGCTGCCGTTTAGCGGGTTGATGTCCGATGACAGTTGCGAGCACGCTGATCGCGATATCCTCGATCGCGCACACGCCGATTCCGGCCATGACGAGATCGAAGAACGCGAATACGCCGGCACGAACTTCGGTGACGCCGCTCAGGTCGCGAGCGAAGTGCGCGGTCGGTGTCGAGCCTACGCTGACGATCGGACACGCGAACCCCGCCGAGCGCAGCGTGGCCGCGCACCGCACGGCGTTAGCTCGTTCCTGCTCCGCGGCCCGCGCGAGATCGTCGACGCTGCGGCTGTCGTAGGAACCGCCGGCGTGGGTCATGACACCGCGCAATAGCGCACCGCCGTCATGCAATGTGCGCGCGATTTCCAGGAGCAGCGGATCGCCGGGACGCACGCCGGCGCGATGTCCATCCGAGTCGATTTCGATCAACGTCGGAATGGCGAGGTCCGCGGCGCGCGACTTTTCCGCGACTGCACGTGCCTGATCGACGCTGTCGAGCACGATCGTGAGGTCGACGCCGCGGCGCCGAAGAGCGAGCACTCGGTCGAGCTTCGCGGGTGCGATGCCGACCGCATAGAGCAGATCCTTGACGCCCGCATCGGCAAACACTTCGGCTTCCTGCAAGGTCGAAACTGTCGCAGGGCCCGCCGGGCTCGTCATCATGCGCCAGCCAACGTCGATCGACTTTACTGTCTTGAGGTGCGGCCGTAACCCGACGCCGAGCGAGCGCAGATGGCCCTTGAGACGCGCAATATTCCGTTCCATCCGCGCTCGATCCAGCAACAGGCTCGGCGTGGTCAGCGAACTGAGATCCGGCTGCGGCATGTCAGCGCGTGTCGGATGAACTTGCAGCAAGGCGGAGGGCGGAATGGCGCGAGCCATACAGCAGATAGATCAGTCCGCCGATCAATAGCCATGACAGCAATCGCACCCACGTGCCGAGCGGCAGACTCAGCATGAGCCACGTACAGCTCAACACGCCTGCGCCTGCCGTCCATAGACCCAGCGGCGTGCGGAAGGGACGCGGTGCATTAGGCTGAGTGATGCGCAGGACTACGACTCCCGCGCAGACGACGGCGAATGCCAGCAACGTCCCGATCGAGATGAGCTGACCCAGCAGGCTGAGCGGCAATAGACCCGCAGCCAGCGCGGCGGCGATGCTGGTGAGCAGCGTCGTGCGATCGGGGACTGCGGTCTTCGCGTTGAGGCGCGCAAACCAGCCTGGCAACAGCCCGTCGCGGCCCATCGCATAGAAGATGCGAATCTGCGCCATGAGAGCTATCAGCAGCACTGAGACCAGGCCGCAGATCGCTACGAAGCCGACCAGTCGCTTGGCCCACGCGACTTGCGGGCCGGCACGTTCCAGCGCGAAGTAGATCGGATCAGGAACGTTGAGCTCGCGATAGTCGACGAGTCCTGTGACCACGAGTCCGACCATGACATACAGCGCCGTGGAGACTGCGAGCGAGGCGAGCAGGCTGGCAGGGATCGTCCTCTGAGGATTGCGTGTCTCCTGGCCGAGCGTCGAGACGGCATCGAAGCCGAGATACGCGTAGAACAGGATGGCCGAGCCGCGCAGTACTCCGGACCAGCCAAACGAGCCGCTCGTCCCGGTGTTCGGAGGAAGGAACGGCTGCCAGTGCGCGGTATCGACGTACGCCGCGCCCGCGATGACTACCAGCACGATGGCGACAACTTTGAGCGTCACGATAGTTGTGTTGACGCCAGCCGATGTCTTCGAGCCGGCAAGCAGGATCGCCATGCAGAGGAGAGTCACGAGCACTGCCGGCAGGTTGATCCAGCCACCCGTCGCAACCATGGCTGAGTTCGCGGTGACGTCGAGCGGCGCGCGGGCCAACGCGTCCGGCAGCGTGATCCCGACGTC
>DATJIP010000166.1:0-3312 GCA_035493235.1 Steroidobacteraceae bacterium | reverse complement strand
GGCGTGAATAGCTCATGACTTAACTATCGGCTCAATTGCTCTGCTGCTGAAGCGCGTTCAGCTGGTTCGTGAGCGCGGAGGCCTGCGCCTGCAGCTTCGAGAGCGCGGTCTCCATGTCGGTGAACTGCTTTGTCAGCGCTGCGCGCTGTTGGTCCAGGCGTTCCTGCACGTCGGCTGCTCGCTGGGTGAGTGAGTCGATGTGGGACTGGATGTTGTTCTCCTGCGTCTGGATCGTGCCGTTGCCGGACTGCACGAGCGAATCGGCGGCGGCGAACATCGCGCCACCAAGACCGAGAACGTACGAGACGTTCGAGGTCTCGGGCGGCGTAGTACCCGTGTACAACACGGAGAGACCTTGCGCCGGATTCGTTGGATCAATCGGCGCTGTGAGCACCTGACCCGAACCTGTCGCGGTCTTGCCGTTGATCGTGCCGGCGACATCGACACCGGTGTACGGCGTCGTGTTGAATCCGAGTTGCGACCCGGCGTTCACTCCGTTGAGCAAGAAGGCGAGCGTGAACGACGAGCGCGAGCCGTACTGTAGACCGTCGATCTGCAACTGGTTTCCGTTCGCGACCGAGGCGCTCAGCCGAAGTCCATCGGTGCCGAACACAACGTTCAACTTCGACGCGATCGTCGACGCAGTGTCTGCATCGGCGAGTGCGATCGTGCTGGTGCGGCCGGTGAAGCTGTCCGTCACCGTCATCGTGTTCGCGACGGCACTATTGCCATAGGTGCCCGCGATCGCGCTGCCAGTGGCCGTCGGCGTCGTCGCGGCTTGCGTGACGTTGACGGTGTACGTGCCCGGCTGCGTTTGCGACGAGCCGGCCATGTACTTGATCGTCGAGAGCGTCGACGATCCGTTCGTCGCGAACAGCGCCTGCACTTCGCTGGGGCTCGACGCGAGCGCCGCGGTGAGCGCGGACGTATCCACCTGCAGCACGCCATTCTTGTCGAGCGCCACGCCGACTTGCGGCAGGCTCGTGTAGGTCGAGTTCTGCAGGCCGGTCACGCCGTCGACGAGATTGCGTTTCATCTGCGTCAGCGTGCTGCGGATCGCCGTGTCGAATGCCAGCGGTCCATTCTGCGCCGTGTTCGTGGCGACGTACTTCGAGACCGCGTTGTACGCATCCGCGAAATCCTGTATCGCCTTCACCGCCGCGGTGCTGTCGCGCGAGATGCTGACGTCGACCGCGGTGCCGACTTCCGCTGCTTGCAAGTTGAGCGTGATGCCGGAGAGCGCGTCGGAGATGCTGTTCGTGCTTCGCGTGAGCGGAATGCCGTCGACCTTGAGCTGTGCATCCGTCGGCGTGACCAGCTCCGACGCGGAGCGATCGTTCTCGAGAAAGCCGAGCTGCTGAAGATTCTGCGTGCTGATGGCCTGGTCGGCTGGACCGGTGCCGGGATCCGCCGTGACCGTGCCGTTCACGATCAGGCGCGACACTGTCGCGCCGTTGACGATCTCCGAGCTCACCGTCGCCACCGCCGAGCCGACAGCGGTGTTGATCTTCGCCGCGATCGTCGTGAGCGAATCCTGACTCAGATCGATGTTGACGACGCTGCCGTTCACCTGGAACGCGCCCGCCGTCGGCATCGTCTGACCGAGCGCTTGGCCGATCGGCGTCGTGGCCGTCGTGAAACCGTAGCTGCGCGCGTTGCTGCCGACCGTGTTCGCGACGAGCGTGTTGCTCGCCAGTCCGAGCGACGACAGCACGTTGCTGCCGCCGTTCTCGACGAGCTCGATACCAGCCGAGCCGGTGGTGTCGCTCGTCAACACGAGTCGGTTGATGCCCGTCGCCACGGTGAGAATCGACGCGCTGACGTGTGACGGACTCGTGCCGCTGTTCAGCGCGTTGATCTTGTCGCGAATCGAGTTGAGTGAATCGTTGGCCGTCACCGTCAGCGTGCGGCCGCCGACGAACACATTTCCGCTCAGATTGAGCGCCACGGTCGGATCGGCGACCGGCGCGCCGCCGAGCTTCTCGGCGCGGGCGATGTCGTCGACTTCGACCTGATAGTTGCCGGGAATCGCGCCGGCGCTTGCCGTCGCGGAGAGGAGCGTGCGTCCTGAGGTCGGACTGTTCGCAGCGTTCGCCTGGAACGTGGTGAACGCGGATGCATCGCTGAGCTTCGAGGCAGCGTCGCGCAGCGTCGTGACGACGTCGTTGTAGCTCTGCCACGCGCCCAATTTCGCCTGGTCGGAGGTCTGCTGAGCCGTGATCGGATCGAGCGTGCGCGACTGCTCCAGCTGCATGATCTGATCGATCATCTGCTGCCACTGGATGCCGCTGGCGAGACCCTGGACGGACGAAATCGGGCTGGACATCGGACCTCAAGTACGGGGTACGGCGTGCGGGGAACCGCGTGGAGACGATATGCGACGCACTTCCGTCTCAGAGTATCGGCACAAAGCCAAAACTCCCGAAGGCGGGAGGAATATCCTCACCGCCTTCGGGAGTCAGACTACGATTGCAGCTTACTGGAACAGCCGGAGGACGCTCGACGCCGACTGGTTGGCCTGCGCCAGCATCGCGGTGCCGGCCTGGGCGAGGATCTGGTCCTTCGAGAAGTTCGTCATCTCCTCGGCCATGTCGACGTCGCGGATCGTGGACTCCGCGGCGCTGAAGTTCGCGATCGCCGTCTTCGTGTTGTCGAGGGCGAAGCCGATTCGGCTCTGCGCCGCACCGATCGAACCGAGCGCGCTGTTGACCACGCCCAGGGCGCTATCGAGATCGCTGAGCGCCGACTGCGCGCCCGCCTGCGTGCTGATGTCCGAGGCGTTGATGTTGAGGCCCGTCGCACCCGTGGTGAGGTCGATGGACGTCGCGAGCGACACGAGGTCGTTCGAGGTGTACTGGCCCGCCGCGGCGCTGACAAGGAAGTCCGCGCCTGAGGTGCCGGCGTTGACCTTGACCGCGTCACCGTCGAGGGCCGTCGCGGCCGCGCCGGTGTCGAACGTCGCCGAGGTCTTCAGCGAGACGCCGAACTGCGAGAAGTTCACGGTCTGGACGCCCGTCGCAGCAACCTGCACGACCTGCACGTCGCCGGCGCTGTCGGTCATCGAGAGGTGCGTCGCGTCGACGAGGTTGATCGTGTACGTGTCCGCCTTCGCGCCGGCCAGCTTCACCGTGCTCGCCTGAGCGTTCGCGTCGGCGAGGACCGTCGACGCCGCGGTCGTGTCGAGCTGGTTGCCCATCGTGCCGTCGATCAGGTTGTTGCCCTGATACTGCGTCGTCTGGGTGATACGCTGAATTTCCGTGCGCAGCGTGTTGAACTCCGCCTGAAGCTGCGTGCGGTCACCAGAGTTGGACG
>DATJIP010000165.1:0-18925 GCA_035493235.1 Steroidobacteraceae bacterium | reverse complement strand
GCTGGCCTTGTTCGGTTCCGCGCAGCTCGCGGTGTGGGCGTTTCCGCTCGCGGGCTTCTTCCTGTCGGTGATGTTCTCGGTGATTTTTTCGCTCGCGCTCAATTCGGTGCCGCGGCATCACGGCGCGTTCTCGGGAATTCTCTGCACCGGGATTCTCGGCGGCGCGCTCGTGCCATTGCTCGTCGGCGTGCTCGGCGATCGGCTCGGGCTGCGCCTTGCATTGACGGTGCTGTTCCTTACGCTGGGCTACATCCTGAGCATCAGCTTGTGGGCGCGGCCGATTATCGCCAACGAGACTGTCACGCTGCGGCGCCTGCTGCGCGCCGCTACTCCGAGCGAGACAGTAGCTTCACGCTAGCTTCGTCCCCTTGCTCTTGCGCACGGGCAGCTTCCAGCCCGGTCGAATGAAATGGCAGGTGTAGCCGCCAGGATTCAGCAGCAGGTAATCCTGGTGCTCGGGCTCGGCTTCCCAGAAGTCGCTCGCGGGCACGACCTCCGTAACGACTTTTCCCGGCCAGAGCCCGGACTCATCGACGTCGGCAATTGTGTCCTCGGCAATTCGCCGTTGCTCGTCGCTCGTGTAGAAGATCGCCGATCGATAGCTCGCGCCGACGTCGTTGCCTTGGCGGTTGCGCGTGGTCGGATCGTGAATCTGAAAGAAGAACTCGAGAATCTGGCGATAGCTGATTCTCGCCGGATCGAAGATGATCTCGATCGCCTCGGCGTGAGTTCCGTGGTTGCGGTAGGTTGCATTGGGCGTGGTGCCGCCGGTGTAACCGACCCGCGTCGAGATCACGCCGTCGTAGCGGCGAAACAGATCCTGCACGCCCCAAAAGCAACCACCGGCAAGGACAGCGCGTTCTTCGCTCATAGTCAGTACTCCGAGGATTCAATGCCGGAAATTTATCTGCTCCGACACGGCGAGACCGAATGGAGTCTCAGCGGCAAGCATACCGGGGTTACCGATCTTGCGCTGACCGAGCAGGGTCGCCAGCAAGCTGGGCGGCTGCAGCCGGAGCTGGCCGCGACGAATTTTCAGCGGGTGCTGACGAGCCCTATGCGACGCGCGCGCGAAACCTGCGAACTGGCGGGACTGGGTGGGCGTGCCGAGATCGATCCGGATCTGATGGAATGGAACTACGGGGCCTACGAAGGACTGACCTCCGGCGAAATCCACGTGCACCGCCCGGGCTGGACGATCTTCAACGATGGCGGCGGTCCTGGCGGAGAAACGCCCGAGCAGGTCGCCGTCCGCGTCGATCGTGTGATCGCAAAAGTGCGGGCACTGAGCGGCGCTGCGGCGCTGTTCGCTCACGGGCACGTTCTGCGAGTACTGGCCGCACGATGGTTGGGGCTGGCGCCCAGCGCGGGCGCACATTTTCTCCTCGACACTGCGACGCTGTCGGTGCTGAGCTCGCATGACGGAGTCGCCGCTTTGCAGCGTTGGAATGCCTTGCCGTCGGTTGCAGCGTCTCACGCGGGCTTCGCAACCATCAGGTAGAAGACTGCAGCGAGAGCGAGGAAGGCGATGATGCCGAGTGCGACCCACCAGCGAAGGAAGCGCCAGTACCGATCGGGAAGCTCGCCGCTGTCTACGTCAGCCTGCACTGCCATATCGCGCATGCGTATCTGCAGCCACAGCACCGGCAGCCAGCACACGCCTCCGACCAGATAGAGCGCGAATGAAGCCGCGATCCACGAACTGCCGATGGGAAAGCCGGCGAGGTGCGCCAGATAGAAGCCCGTCAGCGGCTGAACGACTACCGCCGGAGTCGTGAACGCCCAATCGGCGATGACCACGTAGCGTGCGACGACCGCGATCGCATGTGCATCGCGCGTGCGGCTGATGACGAGCATGTAAAACGCGGATCCGAGGCCGGTGCCGAACAGCACGGTGGACGAAAGGACGTGCAGTCATTTGACGACCACGTGTTCCATCAAGCGATTGTTCCAGATTAGTCCCTAAGCCGCAGTGACCTTTGGGAAAAATCAGTGCATACAAGGACGCACCCTGGGAGTGAGGTGCGCCATGCCTGCACAAGACCCTACGCGACTCTTCGTCAGCCACATCTCCGAAGAGGCTGAGATCGCTGCACTGCTGAAGCAGACGATCGAAGAGGATTTCCTCGATCTGGTGAAGCTGTTCCAGTCTTCTGACATCGGCAGCATTGTCGCGGGCGATGACTGGCTGGCAGCGGTGCAGCAGGCGCTGCAGGACGCAAAAGCTGTGATCGTGCTGTGCAGTCACGCATCCATTCAGCGGCCCTGGGTGCAGTTCGAGCTTGGCGCGGCCTGGTCGCGACAGGTGCCGATCATTCCGATCTGTCACTCGGGCATGCGCGCCGCAGACTTGCCGATGCCGCTGTCGCGCAAGGAAGCGGTCGAGCTTGCTGCGCCCGATGGCTTCGCGCGGCTGTATCAGGCCATCGCGAGCATCATCGATCTCGGCCGCATTCCGGTGCCGGACAATCTGCCGGAGCTGCAACAGCGTTTTACTCAGCTCGCGCAGCGCTTTCAGCAAGCGGGCGTGCAGCAGTTCGAGCGCTACATCGACATCGTGATTCCGCCGCCCGGCCGCCTCGACGGTCCGGCGATTCCGATGACCACGAAAGTCGAGTCGAACGACACGTCGCTGGAGCTGTTCGGCCTGTTCGGCTCATCCGGGCGCACCTGGGCCGACATCGTCAAGGCGGCATCCAAGACACCCGACAAGCGCTGGCTGGCCGAGCTGCAGCACTGCGTGCACAAGGCCAGCCAGAACGAGATGTTCCGTCCGGTGCAGGCGGTCTATCACGCGGAGGAAGCTTCCTATCAACCGCAGCTGGCGAAGAAGGAATGCCTCGCCGACGGAACTGCGCGCTTCCATGTGCACTTCGTCGAGACCGTGATCCAGCCGTTGATGGAGATCCAGAACGATTTCGGCTTGCTGGCCACGCTGGGCCGCCTCGGGCTGCGCTTCCGCTACGAAGTCATCGAGCGTTACCCGCGGCTCGTTCGCGCGGCAGCGATCGAGTGTCCCGATCCGCAGGCCGCGGCGAAATATGTGCTGCAGAGGTTGCGTAGCGCGATCGAAGTCATCGAGAACGATGCGATGTCGCGCGGCGCGGAGAACATCGATCCCGAAGCGGTCGCTGCACTGTTCGAGCAGCACGAGGACCAGGAAGAGATGGCGGCGATCCAGAAGATCTGGGGCACGAATCGCGCCGCGCTGTTCAAGGACGACCCGCCACCGACAGCGCAGGAGGTCGACACGATCATCGGTCCGATGCGCGAGATGAACTTCCGCTTCATGCGGCTCGCGACGCGGCGCTATCACGAGATGGTCTGCTCGCGTTGGGCACCGAAGCCGATTCGTGCCGCTCGCCCTGCGCAGCCGACCGCGACCGCGGCCCCAGCCGCGGCGGCGCCGCCATAGCTCACTTCTCCATGCGCCTGATGGCATCATCGGGCGCATGGCAAAGAAAACCCAATTTCATTGGCTGGCGCTCGCTGTCGCGAGTCTGCCGCTCGCGGTTCACGCACAGGAAACGAAGCACACCTTCTCGCGCGCGGAGACCACGCGCGTCATCGGTGACTTGCGTCGTATCGTCACGCCGCAAGGCGTCGAGCGGAACGAGACGGTTCGCATTGGTGGCATCGAACAGTTCATATCCATCCGCGGCCGCGATCGCCGTAACCCGGTGCTGTTGATCCTGCATGGCGGCCCCGGTTTTCCCGAGCTGGCGCTGGCGTGGTGGAACACGCGTGCGTTGGAGGAGTACTTCACCGTCGTGCACTGGGATCAGCGCGGCAGCGGCAAGACCTATCTGCTGAACGATCCGAAGTTGATCGCGCCGACGATGACGCCCGAGCAGTTCGTGCTCGATGCCGAAGAGCTGACCGGCTGGCTCCGGCGCGACCAGTCGAAGGACAAGATCTTCGTGCTCGGCCATTCGTGGGGCAGCTATGTCGGGCTGAAGCTGGCCGAGCGCCGTCCCGAATGGCTGCACGCATACATCGGCACCGGGCAGGCGACGAATACGCCGGAGAGCGAGCGTCGCGGCTGGGCCTACGCAATGGCAGCGGCGCGCAAGGCTGATAACAAGGATGCGATCCGCGAGCTCTCGTCGATCGCGCCCTATGCCGCGTCAGGAGGGGAGATTCCGCTCGCTGACATTGCGCTCGAGCGCAAGTGGTCCGACTTCTTTGGCGGCGTGATGGCCTATCGCCAGGGTCAGGTCGACGATCGGGCCGCGCGCTTTTCGCCCGATTACACCGATGCAGAAGCGCCGCGGATCTTCGAGGGCAACGGCTACTCGCAGAGCTTCCTGTTCAGTGCCATCGTCGGCCTGGATCTCAGCAAGGCGACCGAGCTGCGCTGCCCGTTGCTCCTGCTCGAAGGTCGGCACGATCGCACCGTGAGTTCCGAAGTGGCGTACGAATGGTTCAACACAGTGAAGGCGCCGTCGAAGCGCTTCGTCTGGTTCGAGCATTCGGCGCACGAAGTGATGAGCGAAGAGCCGGGCAAAGTGCTCGTTTCGCTCGTCAGCTATGCGCTGCCAATTGCTGCGAAGGCAGGCGACGTCGCGCCCGAACATTAAATCGTAGGACTTCTTTCGGGGCCGAACGTTAGCTCAGTGAGATGACCGGCAGCAGTGCAGCGGCGAAGCGTGGCACTCCAGACTCTCCGTGCGCCCCCGCGCACAGCTCATTCCTTCATTCATAGATGCGTTGATCAGGAGAGTCCCATGAGGAAGTACGTTTCGGCGGCTATCGGCACGCTCAGCACGCTCGGTTGCATGCTCGCGTTGCCGGGAACCGCCTCGGCAGCAGACAGCATTCGGTTCAACATGGTCCGCTCGACGGCCGTCAACAATGCGGGCTGCGCGTTGGACGCCACCGCGCGCGTGACAGTCAACTCGCTCGGTCCCGTCGAGGTGATGCACGTCGAGGCGAGCGGCTTGCCGCCGAATCAGGAGTTCGATCTGTTCGTCATCCAGCAGCCCAACGCGCCGTTCGGCATGTCGTGGTACCAGGGTGACATGGAGAGCAACGCGAGCGGTAAAGCTGTCGGTGACTTCATCGGCCGCTTCAGCCGCGAGACGTTCATCGTTGCTCCGAGTCCCGGCACCGCAGCGCCGGTCGTGCATCACAACGCGCCATTCCCGGATGCTTCCACGAATCCGCCGACTGCTCCGATCCACACGTTCCACATTGGGTTGTGGTTCGGCACGCCGGAGGCGGCGGTGGCAGCGGGATGCCCGAACACGCAGACGCCGTTCAACGGCGATCACACGGCTGGCATTCAGGTACTGAGCACGCGGAACTTCACCGTGAACGGGCCGTTGCGGAGTCTCGCTCCGTAGTCGTCAACTCATAGCGCGCGGCGCGATCTGCGCCGCGCAGCTTCATGTATCCCTTTCGCATCAAGGCAGCTCGTCAGCAAGCGCAGCAATGAGCTCCACCGCGGGCAGCGCTCGCGCGAGCGGTGCACCCTGACCGGCCCAGTGTGCGCCGAAGCGAGTTTCGCCCGTCGCCTTGGCTGCGGCGTTGAGCGCCTTGCCTGCATCGTAGGCGATCGGATAGGCAGGAACCTGTCGATGCGTGACGCCAGTCGCGAGACGCGTGAATTCATTCGCGAGACAGCGCGCGGGTCGACCGGAGATGGCGCGAGTCATCACCGTGTGATTCGCTGCATCGCTCGCGAGCAGCGTGCGATAACCTGCGTCTGCACCTGATTCCGGACATGCGATGAACGCTGTGCCGAGTTGTGCGGCAGCAGCGCCAAGTCGCAGCGCCGCGGCAATGCCGGCGCCGTCCATGATTCCGCCCGCTGCGATCACCGGCACATCGAGCTCGCGCACGAGCAGGCGGGTCAAAGCGAGTGTGCCGAGACGATCATCTGGCGCATCCGGATCGAAAACGCCGCGATGACCGCCGGCTTCGTAGCCTTGCGCCACGACAGCCTGCACGCCTGCACTAACTGCAACGCGACCTTCTGCCACGCTCGTTGCCGATGCGATGAGTACGATGCCGGCCGCGCGCAGGGTTCGGATACGTTCGGCCGGCGGCAACCCAAAATGAAAACTGACGACTCGCGGCCGCGCAGCGACGAGCGCGGTCAACATCGCGTCGTCATCGAGAAAGCTGCGATAGATCTCGCGCAGGCGTGCCGGTGGCTGTGCGCCGAACTTCGCGAACTGCGGACGAAGATGCTCGAGCCACGCTGCCTCGCGCGCCACATCAGCTTGCGGAGGTCGATGACAGAACACATTGACGTTGAGCGAGCGGTTCGAGCGCGCTCGTACTTCCGCGATCATCTTACTGGCGCCATCAGCGTCGGTCGCGCCGACGCCGATCGATCCCAGCGCCCCTGCATTCGCAACCGCTGCGGCCAGCGCCGGCGACGAGACTCCCGCCATCGGCGCCTGAATGATCGGCAGATCGATGCCGAGCGTTGCGAGCAGTGACATCAGATCATTGTAGCCAGTATTGCAGGCCGCTTTCCCGCAACATCTGCTCGGCGTTCTCACCCCGAAGCATCGCCAGCGTCGTGATCGTGCCGGCTTGCGTGCAAGTGTCGGCTGCGACAGTGATGGAATGCGGCGCGTTGCGCACCGGCCAGCCGGTGCGGGCGTCGAGAATGTGCGAGTAGCGATGCCCGTCGCGGAGTACGTAGCGGTGCGAGTCGCCGCTCGTGGCGAGCGCGCCGCGCGATAGTTTCACGACTCGCTCGGCGGTGCCGGTGTGCGCCGGGCTCTCGATGCCAACGCGCCAAGGCTCATCGTATTTGCGGGCGTTGCGAACTGCCACGTCGCCGCCGAAATTGATCAAGCAGCTCAGGCCCGGAGCAACCTGCGCCGCGCGATTCGCCGCGGCATCGACCGCGTATTCCTTGCCGATGCTGCCGAAGTCGATCTGCATCCCGGGCTGCAGCTTGAGCAATGGACGCCGCCATTCGACCTTGTGCCAGCCGACCGATTCGAGCAATGCATCGACCTGCGCCTGCGACGGCACGCGCTCACCGCCATCGGACGTCCATGCTTTGCGCAGGACACCCGAAGTGATGTCGAATGCGCCCTCGGATAGTCGCGTCAGCGTCGCAGCAAGATCGAGCAGGTTGGCGCATTCCTCGTCGACCACGATTTCGGTGCCGGCGTTCTCGTTGATGCTCTGCACTGCACTGTCGCCGCGATAGCGGCTGAATCTGCGCTCGATGCGCCATGCTTCAGCAGCAACGCGATCCAGCACCTGTTGCGCCAGCGAGGCGGGTGCGTGGTCGATCAGCACTTCGCAGGGAGCTGCCATTGCAACGAAGCGACCGACCCAGTGATCGGACTCGCGGGTCAGCGTGGCGGCGCACGACGTAGTCATGGGCGGAACCCGTGCAGGGAATGTCAATCGCCAAGTTAGTGTGCTGCACGCGGTGGTTGGTTCAGCCGAACCTTCGATCGGTCAGTCCCGCAACGCGTTAAAAATTGCGAAGAGACTCAGGCGTGCAGAGTCAGTACCGGACAGGAGCACTCTCTGAGCACTCGCGCGGCAGTGTTGCCGCGAAGCGCGTCGAGGAAACCGTGCGGCCCCTCGGTCGTCATCACGATCAGGTCTGACTTCGAAGCGGCAGCGGTCTGCACGATGACCTCGACCGGATCGCCTTCCAGTACGTGGACCGTCCAATCCCAACCGGGCTCGGCAGGAATCTGCATCGGCGGCATGTCGCCCGAGGCGCCGACGTGCAACAGGTTTACTTTGCCCGGCGGCAAGCCGAGGCTGCGGATCATGCGCTCGACCGCGCCGATGGCCGGCCCGGGTCGCGGCTTCTTCGCGACCGGCACGAGTATCTTGCTCAACGAAATCGCGCCGTCCTTGTGCGCCACGAATCCCGGCACGCCGTGCGGCAGATAGAGCGTCATCGCTTCAGCCGCGTGCGCTATCGGCTCCGCGACGCGCTTGTGCTGCCAGCGCACGTTGCCTTCGTACTGATGCACGGCGAGCACGACGAGATCGGCGGGATGTCGCTCCAGAAAATCGACGGACGCTCTCACTGGCGACTGACTGGTGGCGAGGACTTTCTGGACCTTGATGCCGAGATCGCCGACTGCGCTCTTCGGGCTGCCCGGAAGAATCAAGCCCCAGCGTTCGAGCGTGCTGCGTACGCCAGGGAAATCCGCCCAGTCCGAGTCGTTGCCGGAGTCGACGTGCAGCATCGTGAGCTCGGCTTTGGCGACGAGCGCGAGCCGCAGCGCGTGCTCGAATGCGACTTCGCTGGCCTCGGAAAAATCCGAAGGATGAAAGATGCTTTCGATGCGTTTCATTGCGCGTTCGCTTGACGGTCGGGCTCGATCGCGGCCTCGCGTTTCCAGCCCGCGTCCGGATCGAAGGCTGCGATGTCGCTGGCAGCTTTCGCGGTCTCGGGGCCGAGATCCTTCGAGTACACGACGCCGTCGTGATTGACGATGAAGCTCATGACGCCCGAGTTGCCGTATTCGACCGGGAACGCCAGCAGCGCGAAGCCGCCGATCATCTTGCCGTTGACCACGTAGTCGTAAGCACCGCCGGCGGCGTGTGCTCCCTGCGTCGTCAGCACTCGGTAGATGTAGCCCCGATACCCTGAGCCGGGCACGACGCCTTTCTCGAAGTAGCCTTCGCTGCGCGCCTGCGCGAACTGCACACCGAGCGGGCTCGGCGGCTCATCGCCTGTGCTTGGCCAGTACAAGCCATCCTTGTGCCCCTCGGTGCTTGCAATCCTCTGTGCGTATTGCAGCAGCGGCTCGCTCTGCGGGTTACGAGAGTAGTACTCGCGCTCGGCATCGACGAAGGCGAGACACGCTTGAATCGCGTCGAGCTCATTCTCGCCGACGCGACGATTGATGATCTCTTCGGCACCGGCCGAGCTGTCGAAGCTCCAGCGCGCGCCGTGTTGCTTGAGCGGGAAGGGGAACGGCCATTTGTCGCTGCCGACCTGCAACGTGGTCTGACCTTCAGTGCCGTTGTCGAATGAATGCCCGGCTTCGTACGCTTGCAGGAAGCGCTCGCGAGCGTGCTGGTCGCGGACCGGATCTCCGGAATCGATCACGGGCTGTGCGTCCGCACCGAGCACCTCGAGTAAGCCGTGCGCGTCTTTTGCCTTGGCGGCAGTGACGAGCGCTTGCGTGGCCTCCTCGGGTGAGGCGTAGTCCTTCTGCGAAACCGTTCGACTGCACCCGACCACTGCAGCCGCGATACCGATTGCCAATATGAGTGCGCGCATGTGCTGGTTCCGTCGCTTCAGCGACGCCTCCCGCCACCGCCACGCGATGCGCCGCGGCTCGACGAGCCCCGGCTGCTGTACTCGCGTGTGCTGGAGCCACGGTCGACGTTCTTGAATGCATCGGACGATCGTGAAGAGGAACCCATGTCGCGACTCGACGACCCGAGGTCGCGCTGACCGGCACTGTCGCGGGTGTTGCTGGTCCCGCCGAGATCGCGATAGCCGCTGCTGTCGCGGGTTCCGGCGCTGGCTCCGCCGAGGTCGCGTGTTCCGCTATTCAGGTCGCGCTGCGACAGTCCCTCGCGCGACATCTGCTCGCGGCCTTGGTCAGCGCGACCGCGATAATCTTCGCGAGACTGCAGTGACTGCGCGCTGCTGCCGCGGTTGTATTTCTGCTGTGTCGCCTGATCGCGATAGCCGACGCCCTGGCGATGGTTGGAGTCGTGGTTCCACTTGCCCTGGTTGGCGCCGCCGTTGTTGATCTGGTTACGGTTACCGCCGTTATTGATCTGGTTGCGGTTGCCGCCGTTGTTGATCTGGTTACGGTTGCCGCCGTTGAAGTTGTTCTGGCGGTTGATGTCGATGTCGATGTCGTTGCCGCCCCAGTTGCAGTTGCCCCAGATCGCGCCGCCGACGACCACGCCCACGCTGAACGAGAAGAACGCCGCACCGGGCACGTAAGGCGGGTAATAAGGCGGGTAGTAGTAGTAAGGCGGATACGCGGGATATGGCCACGCGCCGTAGACCACTGTCGGGTTGTAGGTCGGCACGTAGATGACTTCAGGATCTTTCGATTCGATGATGATGATTTGCGGTTGCGCGGCGCCGGCGGGCGCCGGCTCCGTCTTGACCGCCTGCTCCTTGCTGCTCTTCAGGTTGCCGGCTTCCTTCGCCTTGACGCGCAGCCGTTGCACGGCTTCCATCACCTCCTTCTGTTGCGCGAGGAAGGCGTCGCCGAGCTTCTGCGTCCAGTCGAGCTTCTCGTTCATCATCGTCAGCACGTCGGGAAACGCGACCAGCGATTTCACGCTCGCGTCCCAGGTTTCTTTCTCGACGGCCTTCGCGACCGCATCGCCTTTGACGTCGGGATGCTCCTTCTGCCAGCGCGCCGCCTGCACGATTTCCAGAGGATAGGTCGAGGCCATGAAGATCTGCGCGAGCAGCGAATCCGGATACAGCGCGATCGGCGCGACGATCTGTTCCAGCTCTTCGGGCTTGAACGCTGGCGCTTGTGCTGGTGTCTGCGCTTGAGCGTTCGCTTGCGGAGCCGCTGCCTGTTCGGCGGGCACGGCGGCACCGACTACAGCCACAGCCGTCAGAATCGACCAGAGAATGCGCGCTGCGCTTTTCATTCGTGTGCTTTGGGCAACTTCTCGGCCATTGCGGCGTAGGCTGATCGGGCTTTGCGCACGCCCTGTGAAGGAGTGGACGCTGCGCCGTTCACGGCCGCCGCCCACAGGGTCTTGCCTGTCTTGGGATCGCGCAGTGTCATCAGCAGATCCCCTTCGCGTCCGACACCGGAGGGTGCAATCTCGTAGGCGTTCGAGCCCACCGGCCGGCTCGTATCGAGCACCGTCGGATCGACGTGCTGGAAGCCGCCGGCCGACTCCGATTCGTTGCTGAACACCGGCCGGGTCGCGCCTGACAAGTCGACGAGCACATCGGCATCACTCGCCTGTCGATAGCCGCGGCTTTCGAGTGCACTCGCTGCGGCCGCGCGCATCTGCTTGGAGACCTCGTCGCGTTGCTCCGGAGTCACGTCGGTCGCGAATACGAACTCCGCTGCATCGATGCGGAAGGTCTTGAACGGCGGGATCGTCGCCGGGTCGCCCGACATTTCGAGGGCCGGGGTGCTGCACGCGGCGAGCATGCAAACCAGGAGCGCGACGGCGGATGATCTCGCGGAAATCATGCCGACACCGTCGTCGGATAGCGGCTGTTTTTCTATCAGTACGGTGGGCAGCGGATTCAGCGATCTGCCGCGGCTGCGCGCGAGACAGCGTCGACCAGCGACAGACTTGAAAACGGCTTGGTCAGGTAAGCGAAGGCGCCGATGTCGCGCGCCGCGCGCCGGTGCATGGCGTCGTCATGCGCAGTGATTACGACGACCGGCGCAGTGAAGCCGGTAGCGACGAGCTTGCGCTGTAAGTCGAAGCCGTTCATGTCGGGCAGATGAACGTCGAGAACCAGGCAATCGGCGTCGCATGCTTTCGGATCGCCGAGCAGCGCGCCAGCCGACATGAAGCTGCGCACGTCGAAGCCTGCGGCCTCCAGCAGCCTGCTCACCGCGAGGTTCACGCTAGGGTCGTCCTCGACGATGATGATGGTTGTCACGTATTTCCACGCTGCGGCGGATGGCACTGTCATACATGTCGGAGCACGTTGCGACAATCAGTAGCACGGGTCGCGCGAACAGCCCCTGGCATGTGATCGCTCACGGGCCCTTGAAGGGCAGGGTGAAGGCGAAGGCCGCGCCGCCGCCGAGACGGTTCTCCGCCCAGATGGCGCCGCCGTGCAGCCGCACGATCGAGCGTGCAATCGACAGGCCCAGGCCCAGGCCCTCGTTCTTGGTCGTGTAGAACGAATCGAACAGCTTGTCCCGTTTCGCGGGCTCGAAGCCCTCGCCCTTGTCCAGCACCGTGACGGTGAGATGGGCGCCGGGCGAGCGCTCGGTGCGGATCTCGAGCACGCGGTGTTCGAGCGGCGTGGCCTTCATCGAGTCCATCGCATTGATCACGAGGTTGAGCAGCACCTGTTGGAGATGCACGGGATCTGCCGATGCCCGAGGCAGCGCCGGGTCCAAAGCGGTGCGGATGAGGATGTTGCGACGGACGGCGTCCGGCAGGATCAGTGCCAGCACGCTCGAAGTCAGTGCATTGACGTCTACATCCTCGAGCTGCAGCTCGCGCTTGCGCAGGAGGGTGCGCAGCCGGCGCACGATGCTGTCGGCCCGCAGGTCATCTTGTCGGACATCTTTGAGGATCTCGCGGACCATGCCGATGTTCGGCGTGGGCTGGCTCAGCAGCAGCTCGGCAGTTTCGACGTTGCTGAGGATCGCGCTCAGCGGCTGCGTAACTTCGTGGGCCACCGATGCCGTTATTTCGCCTATGAGGGCCAGCCGGGCAGCATGGGTGATCTCCGCGTACTGGCGCTGTACGTCGGCCTTGGCGCGGTTGTGACGCCGGTTCTGCACCAATAGCGCGATGATCAGAACTGTTTGCACAGCCAGCAGCGCGCTCGCCAGATATTGCAGCGTATCGATGGCCGCAGCTCCCTGTTTTCAGAGCTACATTAGGCCGCTGCAGGGCGGGTTACTAATACGTAACTGGGGAACGATTCGCTGCGCTTGTGCCCGCTCTACCCATTGCAATCGGGACCCCCGAGGCAGAAAGTGCCACACTTGGGATAGCGGGCATTGACTCCTGGCCCGAGTCCCTACCAGGCATCAGGGCATGGAACGGGATCCGCCCTCTGCCGCAGGGGAGAACAAAAGATGACGATCTATGCAGCGGATCAGACTTCGATCGCCGCTCCAGCACCGCTTTCTGCGTGGTCGGACGCCGATCAGGATGTCAGTGGCGAGCCGGCCGTTCACGTCATCGATGACGACGACAGTTTTCGTACCGGGATGCTGCGTATCCTGCGCGTCTGCGGACATCGGGCGATCGGCTATGGCTGCGCCGGAGAATTTCTACTGAGGCTGCAGGGCGAGGCGTCGGGCTGTTGCCTGCTCGACATCACCATGCCAGGGCCCAGCGGCATGGATCTGCTGCGCGCTCTGAAGCAGCGCGGCTCTGCGCCGCCGATCATCTTCGTCACGGCGCGCGATGACGTCATGACGAGCGTCGACGCGATGAAGAAGGGCGCGTTCGACTACATCGTCAAGCCGGCAAGCGCGGCCCGCGTGCTCGCGGTCGTCGAGCGCGCGTTGCAGGTCGATGCGAAGCGAGTCGCCGCGCGTACCGAGTTGCGCGAGCTGTCGACGCGTTTCGCCACGCTTACGGGCGCCGAGCGAACGATCTTCGCTGGTGTGATCTCGCATCGGCTCAACAAGCAGATGGCGGCCGACCTCAGTGCTTGCGAACGCACAGTGAAGGCGTTGCGCGCGCGCATGATGTCGAAGTTGCGCGCACGAACCGTTCCGGAGCTCGTGCGTGCCGCGGCAGTGCTGGAGCAAGCAGGCATTTCCGTGCAACAGCCTTCGGGAGCGAGACAGCCGGCCTATCTCGCGTGAGATCGATCTGGTCACAGTCGAAGACATGTCCGCAGCGATGGACAGCCACGAGCTGTTCATCGAATACCAGCCGATCGTCCTGCTGAGCGACGCTTCGTGCATCGGTGCCGAGGCACTGGTGCGCTGGCGGCGCGAGCACACGATTCTGCAGCCCTCCGAGTTTCTGCGCGCCATCGACAGCACGCCGCTGTCGGGCCGGCTGACCTACTGGGTGATCGACACGGTCGCTGCGGATCTCGGCCCATGGCTGAGCGAGCATCCGGGCACGCAGATCAGCATCAATGTTCCACCTGAGATTCTCGGGCGCGGCGGTCTGCAGTACGCAGCCGAGCGTTCCGGGCTTTCTGCGCACGCGAATCAGATCGTGCTCGAGATCACCGAACACGGCGTGCCGGATCAGCTCGGCCTGCAGGCGCTGAAAATGATGGCCGAGCGCGGCTTGCGGGTCGCGCTCGACGACGTCACGTTGACCAGCGTGAATCTGGCGTTGCTCACGCGCTGCAATTTCAGCGTCATCAAGCTCGATCGCCAGATGACGTCGCAGCTCGAGCCGGGTGCGCCCGAGCCACAGTGGTTACTGGCGCTCAGCTCGCTGCTGCGGAACTCCGAGCTCAAGATCGTCGCCGAGGGCGTGGAAACGCAATACCAGGCCGATGTGCTGCGTGGCGCAGGCGTCCAGATGGCGCAGGGGTATCTGTTTTCAGCATCGCTGGCGGCGCCGGCTCTGATCGCCTACCACGCAAGCGTTTGCTGAGCGCTCAGGCAGTCGAAGTGCCCGCATTGCCGTTGCGCAGGATCGCTGCGATGACATCCAGCAAGGCGCGCGCGTCAGTCGGTTTTGCCACGACTTCGGCAAAGAGCGCGCGGTCCTGTGGCGCGCTCGGGGGCGATGCGGTCAGTGCGACGATCGGCAGGGTCGCGGTACTCGGATTCGCCTTGAGCTGTCGAACAGCCTCCAGGGTCGAGCTGCCCGGCATCACCATGTCGACCACCATCAGCGCCGGGAGGGTCGTGGCCAGAATCTCCAGCGCCCGGCTCATTCGTTCGGCGTCCAGCACGTCATACCCATGCGCGCGCAGCAGTCGTCCGAGGCTGCGGCGAACACTCGGATCGTCGTCGACGAGAAGGATGGGCGTGCTCAAGCTAGGGGCATATCATCCGCACGAAGCGGTCAACGTAGTACAAACCCGCGTTAACGAATGCGAGCCGCGTCGAGTTTCAGAAGCCGTTCATCCTGCGAAGTTCATCCTGGGATCGGATGCGCATTCTCGCAGGGAACCGATTGGCCGATTTTGCACTGCCAAAATGCCGGCGGCTGCGCAGATGTCCGTGAAACCATTGCACGAGACAGTGCGTATCATTACGCAAGCCACGTCCTGGGGTAGTTGGGAGTGAGCACAGCTGAGCGCACTTGGCTGCCGCGCACCGAGGGGCTGGGGGCAATGATGCTGTTGCTGGCGCTTGCGCTGACCTACTACCTGGGCGTGCGCGTCGGGCTTGCATTCACGCCCGCCGACAGTGCCGTGTCGCTGCTGTGGCCGCCGAACGCCGTTGTGCTCACCGCCTTGCTGTTCTGCCCGCCTCGACGCTGGGTTTGGCCGCTGCTCGCAGTATTGCCCGCTCATTTGCTTGCCGAGGTTTCCTTGGGCGTGCCGCTGGCAATGGCCGCCTGCTGGTACATCAGCAATATCAGCGAAGCCTTGCTGGGTGCCGGCATCCTCTTCTATTTCCTCGGGGAGGCGCCGCGGTTCGATCGAGTCCGCCACGTGGCGCTGTATCTGCTCGCCGCGGTGATATGCGCGCCAGTAGTGTCGTCCTTCCTGGATGCAGCGTTTGTCGCCTTGGTCGGGTGGCGGTATGAAGGCGACTACTGGGCCGTCATGCGCTCGCGGCTGCCGTCGAATGCGCTCGCGGCGCTGATCGTTCCGCCCTTTGCGCTCATGGCGCGCGACAGTGTTCGGCTCCTCCGAGGCGTGAATCCTGTTCGCTGGCTGGAAGCCGCCCTGCTGCTCGCTGCGCTCGCCGCCGTGTCGTTCGTCGTGTTCCATCAGCCACGGTCGCCGGATGAGGCTGCGGTCTACGTTTATGCGCCGCTGCCGCTGCTCGTGTGGGCCGCACTGCGCACTGGCGCAGCCGGCGTCAGCGCCAGTGTGGCGGTTCTTGCGCTCACCGCCATCACGGGCACGTTGAGTCGACTGGGTCCCTTCGTGCTGATGCCGAGCGCCGCGATCTCCATCCTGTCGCTGCAGATATTTCTGATCGTCGCCGCCGCCACGTTGATGTTGATGGCCGCCGCGCTGGCCGAGCTGCACCAGGCGCGGATCGCCGCTCTGCGCAGCAAGGCACGGCTGAGTCTCGCGCTCAACGCTGCTCGACTGGGTACCTGGGAGTGGCGGATGCACAGCGGCCGCATCACCTGGAACTTCGCCGGCCGCTGGGGCCCGATCCTCTCGGGCACGCTCACCTCGCAAGCGGAGCTGATCGAGGCCGCGCATCCGATCGACCGTGGACGGTTGATGGCGGCAGCGCGCGCGGCCCGCGAACAAGGCGAGGACGGCGACGTGGAATGGCGTTTCCAATGCAACGGTCGCGTCCGGTGGATCCGTGCGCTGGGCAAAGTACAGCGCGACGCTGCAGGCAGACCGCGCTCGATGATCGGCATTTGCGTCGATGTGACCGAACGCAGGAATCAGCAGATGGAGCATCGCAGCCAGCGCGAGAAGCTGGCGCATCTGACGCTCGCTGCGACGGTCGGCGAGCTTGCCGGCACGCTCGCGCACGAGATTAGCCAGCCGCTGGCGGCGATCATGCTCAACGCCACGGTCGCGCAACAGGTAGCGCAGAAGCCGAGTCCGGACATCGCGGAGTTGCGCGCGATCCTTGCCGACATCCTTGCGGATGACCAGCGCGCAGCGGATGTGATCCATCGCCTGCATGCATTGCTGCCGCGCGGCCCGATAGAGCGCGAATCGGTGCAGGTAGCGGATTGCATCAACGACATCCTGGCGCTGGAACACAGCGACCTCATCGCGCGCAATGTCGTCGTCGAACTGGATATCGAGCCGCAGCTCCCACGCGTGACAGCGTCATCAGCTCAGCTGCAGCAGGTGCTGCTCAACCTCATCGTGAATGCCTGCCAAGCCATGGCGGCAGTAGCCGGTCCGCGGCAGTTGCGCATCGTGGCTCGCCAGGTGTCCGGCGAGATCCACGTGGGCGTGAGCGACAACGGTTCGAGCGTCGATGATTTCGAGCGCATCTTCGAGCCGTTCTTCTCCAGCCACCAGCACGTGGGGCTGGGTCTTTCGACCGCGCGCTCGATAGTAGTCGCACACGGCGGGCGGCTGTGGGGCGTGAACAATGCCGGGGCTGGCGCCACCTTCTCGATCGCGTTGCCGGTGCCGAACGTGGCAGACGAAGCTGCCGATCCCGCCGCCGTCACGTCACGGGCATGAAATAGAACATCATCGCGATGATCGCGTAGAGCGTGATCAGCTGCGCGCCCTTGAACCAGTTGGTACGCCCGTCGGCGCACACCACGGCCCCGACCAGTACGCCCAGGAACAGCGAACCGACTTCCGCACGGCTGAAGGACAGCTCCAGCGGCTGCGGCGCAATGAAGTAGCTGGCGAATACCAGTACCGGCGCGACGAACAGCGCGATCTGGATCGAGCTGCCGAGCGCGATGCCGAGCGACAGATCCATCTTGTTCTTCATCGCCACGCCGATTGCCGAACCGCTCTCGGCCGCGCCGCCGATCACGGCGAGCAGCACGATGCCCATGAACACCGATGACATGCCGAGCGCCTTGCCGGTGCTCTCAGCGGCGCCGACCAGGACCTCGCTCATCCACGCGGCGAGCACCGCCGCGGCAATCAGCGTGCCGAGCGCTCGCGGCACACTCCAGGCTTTTTCAGCATGATGATCCTCGGCTTCGTCAGCCTGAGCGACGCTTTCGAACCAGCCTGGATGCGTCTTCAGCGAGAACAGGAGATACAGCACGTACGCGAACAGCAGCGCGCCGGCGATCCCGATATTGAGCAGATGCTCCTCGCGCATCGTGTGCTCAGGCGCGAAATAGCGGCTGAAGGCGCTCGGCACCGCGAGGCTCACCGCGGCCAGCAGCATCATCGTGCTGTAGAGACGCGAGGCGCCGGCGTTGTACGTCTGGTCCTTGTACCGCCAACCGCCGAGCAGGAAGGCGACGCCGAGAGCGAGCAGCAGATTCGCGAGGATCGCGCCGATGATCGATGCGCGAACCATGTCCACGTACCCCGCGCGCAGCGCAACGACTGCAATGATCAGCTCCGGCGCATTGCCGAACGTTGCGTTGAGCAGACCGCCGATCGCGTCGCCGGTGTGGGTTGCCAGATGTTCGGTGGAGTGCACGATCGCTGCTGCAATCGGCACGATCGCGAGTGCCGCGGACAGGAAGATGAGCGGTGCGTGAGCGTGTGCATGCTCGAGCACCAGCGTAACTGGAATGAACGCGAGCAGCCAGTTGATCGAGAATTTCATTGCGGCGCTTCGGGTCGCGGCACTTCGGCGATCCAGGCGCGCAACAGGGTGTAGCTCGCCGCGAGCACCACCGGGCCGACGAACAGGCCGATCACGCCGAATCCGATCAGTCCGCCGATGACACCGGAGATGATCAGCAGCATCGGCAGCTCGACGCCGCGACGGATGAGAATCGGCCGCAGCACGTTGTCGAGCGCGATGACCGGCAGGCTCCAGATCAACAGAGCCGTCGCCCAGCCCGCATTGCCGCTCCAGTACAGCCAGAACACTGCGGGCGCCAGCACCAGCAGCGGTCCGAGTTGAGCTACGCAGAGCACAAAGGCGATTGCCGTGAACAGGCCGGGATGCGGCACGCCGCAAACCCACAAGCCGAGACCGGCGAGCCCGGACTGAACCAATGCGGTCACGAGCACGCCGAGCGCCACACTACGAACTGCCTTCGCGGCGAGTTGCACCGTGTCCTCGGCTCGCGTTCCGCCGATGCGATGCGCGAACGCCAGGACGCCGCCGGCAGCGGTTTCGCCTGACGCATAGAGAATCGCCGCGAGGGCGATCGTCAGCAGCATCAGGATCAGCGTCGCGCCGACGCCGCCGGTGAGCGCGAGCAAGGAAGTCGTGACCGAATGCGCGTAGGGCCGCAACGCCTCCACCAACGCTTCGGGGCCAGCGCCAGCAAGATCTGTCCATGTTTTCGCGATGCGCGCGCCAACGATGGGCAGGCTCGCGACCCATGCGGGTGGCGGGCCGAGGCCGCGAGCAACCAGGTCACGCAGGACTGCAGGGCTGTTGGTCGCGGCATCGAACATCGCGCTTACTGCAGCGAGCAGCGGGACGACGAACGCCGCCAGCGCGAGGATCGTCATGACGATGACTGCAACCCAGCGCCGTCCGCCCGCGCCTTGCTGCACTCTCAGGAGTATCGGCCAGGTCGCGATGACGATCATCGT